>JAOPYG010000409.1 GCA_025964685.1 Actinoallomurus sp.
GCTGCACCGGCGGCGGCATGGTGAACGTCGCGCCGGCCTTGCGGATGGTCTGCTTGGCGCGGCTGATGCGCTGCGCCATGGTCGCCTCGGGGACGAGGAACGCGCGGGCGATCTCCGCGGTGGTCAGGCCGCCCACCGCACGCAGGGTCAAGGCGATCTGCGACGGTGGCGAGAGTGCCGGGTGGCAGCACAGGAACAGCAGCGTGAGGGAGTCGTCACCGCTCGTACCCGGCTCGTCGGCGGGAGGCGCCACCCGCATGGACGAGGGCGTGGCCAGCATGTCGGTGTCCTCCCGGCGGCGCCGGGCGCTGTCGCTGCGCACCCAGTCGACCAGCCGGCGGGTGGCGACGGTGACCAGCCAGCCGTGGGGATTGCCGGGAACGCCCTCCCCCGGCCACTGGGTGGCGGCGGCGAGCAGCGCCTCCTGCACGGCGTCCTCGCAGGCGTCCAGGGCGCCGTACCGGCGCATGAGCGCACCCAGCACCTGGGGCGCGAGACGGCGCAGCAGGTCCTCGAGGCGCTCTTCGCTCATGTCCGGCTCCCTTCCCGACGGGCGTGACACTACCTGCCGCGATGACCGCGGGGGCGGCGACAAATCGGACGGTAGCCTGGCGCAGGGGGAAGGTGGTCCAAGGTGGGGGACCGGCGCCTTGTCGGGGCGCACGGTCGGCGATCGGGGTGACCTGTGTGGCATACGCCTTCTGCGTCGCCATGCTGGGCACCACTCTGCCCACCCCGCTGTACCCCATCTACCAGCAGCGACTGGGGTTCGGAAGCTCACTGACCACGGTCATCTTCGCGGTCTACGCCGCGGGTGTGATCGCCGCCCTGCTGCTGTTCGGCCGTGCTTCGGACATCATCGGACGCCGTCCCATGCTGCTGGCCGGCCTCGTCGCCTCGGCGCTGAGCGCCATCAGCTTCCTGGCCGTCGGCGGGTTGCCCGAGATCCTCGCCGGCCGGTTGCTGTCCGGCCTGTCCGCCGGAGTGGTCACCGCCACGGCAACGGTCATGCTGGTCGAACTCGTGCCGGTACGCCGCCGTACGGCGGCGGCCCTGCTGGCGGCGGCCGTCAACATGTTCGGCCTCGGCTGCGGGCCCCTGCTGGCCGGTCTGCTCGCCGCGTACGCGCCCCGCCCCCTGAGGCTGCCCTACGAGGTCGACCTGGTTCTCGTCGGTGTGGCCATGATCGCCGTCTTCCTGGCGCCCGAGACGGTACCGACCCGGCGGCCGTGCTGGCCGCGGCCGCAGCGACCGGCCGTCGCCGTCCAGGCCCGCGCGGTGTTCGTGCCGGCGGCCATCGCGGCCTTCGCCTCATTCGCGGTGTTCGGCCTGGTCGCCAGCGTCGCGCCGGGCATCCTGGCGACCGTCCTGCACCTTCCCGACCGGGCGCTGGCCGGAGCGGTGGTCTTCGTCATGTTCGCCGCGTCGGCGTTCGCCCAGCTCGTGCTGGCCCGTGTACCCACGCTCATCGCTCTTCCGGCCGGCTGCGCGATCCTGATCGTGGGGCTGGCCGGCATCGCCGGGGCACTTCTGGTGGGCTCGCTGGCCCTGCTCATCGCCGGGATGGTCGTCGTCGGCATCGGCCAGAGCCTCAGTTTCCGTGCCGGCGTGGCCGCGATCACCATGAGGAGCCCGGTCGACGAGCGCGCCCAGACGGTGGCGAGCTTCTTCGTCGTCGCCTACACGGGGATCGCGATCCCCGTCATCCTGGTCGGGATCGCCGTCTCACCGCTGGGCCTGCGCAACGCCGCGATCGCCTTCACTATCGGGGTCGCGAGCCTGTCCCTGGCCGCCCTCGTGGTGGTGCTCCGGCTCGAACACCCGCTCGGTGAGGCCCCCGGCTGAGCCGTACGCGGTCATTTCAACCGGTCGGCCAGTGCGGCCCACTCGTCGGCCTCGCGGCGCAGAGCCGGGTCCGTCATATGACCGGCGATCGTCTTCAGTGAGCCGAGGGCGTCCTTGATGCGGCTCAACCAGATGAGCCTCGGCATCAGGGCCGCGTCGCCCCGGCGCGTCGTCAGCTCCCGCTGGAGGTCCTGGTGGGACCCCAGGAGCTCCTCCCTGGACATGCCGATGTCCTCGAGGAAGCCGGTGAACATCCGCTCGGGGTCGAGGACCGGATCCCCGGCCGAGGGACCGAAGTAATGGAGCAGCGCCGCCTCGGCCATGAGCTTGCGGTGCAGTGTCTGCTCGAGTCCGAGAACGCCGGTCTCGCGGCCCTTGTCCAGTGCCGTGACCAGCGCCGCGCCCCACTCCTTTCCGTTGTCCGCACCCGACTCGGTGGAGACCAGGCCGGTGTTGCAGACGGAGATGAGAACGGTCCACCACTCCACCGGCGCGTCGGCCAGGTCCGGCCGCGCGAGGACGGCTTCGACCTGGGCGGGGGACTCCATGGCGGCGAGCTCGGCGGTGCTCGGCAGACGCGAGGACTGTTCGTTCATCCGTTCCCACTCAGTAGGTGTTCGAGGCGATCACGTCGATGCCCGCCTTGTCGAAGGCGGCGGTGCCGATGGGCAGGGTCTCCTCCCCGGGTTCGAAATGCCCGCTCGCGCGGTTGATGAACGCGGGGAATCCTTCCATCACCGAACCGGAGCCGGCCGCGTGGACCTTCCCACCGGGACCGGCCAGTACGGTGTGCGCCATCTCCGTCCTGGGCCAGCCGTTGGCGCCGTAGTTGGCGGGCATGACCCTCAGCTCGCGCGCGCCTCCCTCACCGGCGACGACGGCCCACTTGAACTCGCTCTCACCGCGCAGAGCGCCGGTGAGCCCCTCCATTCCGGCGCCCTCGTGGAGTGTCACCGGGGTGAGGCCACGATCGGCGGCGGCCTTCGCCTCGATCTTCTGCTGCCACATGCTCCGGTTGTTCTCGAGCGGATACGGGGCCAGACCCAGCGGGTCGGCGGACACCGTCGGGTTGTGGACGTAGGCGTGGGGGTTGGGCTGCGGGGTGAGACCGAGGGGGTCGCCGCTCTGGTACCTGCCGCCGGCCGGGTCGTAGTAGCGCCGGTAGTTGTAGTCCAGGCCGGACTCGGAGTCGTGATACTGGCCGGGGAAGCGCAGGGGACAGGAACTCGGCGTGGTGTCGGGGGCGAGGCCGGCTCCCCACAGGCTCCTCCGTGGCTGGCGTACGACACCGCCGGTGGCGTCCACCAGCTCGGCCGGAGCGCCGACGAGATCGGTGATGATGGCGTGGAACCGCTGGTCGACCCACTCCTGCGAGGCGCCCGGCGCGCGCTCGGTCTGCGTGAGGGGCTGGAACGTCCCGGGCCGATGGTTCCACGTGAGCGTGCGCCGGACCGGTCCGGTCCGCTGCCAGTCCGTGTGGGTCTCCTCGACGAGGAGGAGGCCGTCCCAGTGGAAGTCGGTCTGCTCGATGACGCCCTCGGGGCCGACGCGCTCCTTGGTGACGCGCCGCCCGAGCGGGTCGTAGCGGTAGTGCCACCGCCGGCCGTCGGGCGTGGTGATCGACGAGAGCCGGTCGCCGACGTCCCAGGTGTACGCCCAGGTCAGGACCTTCCCCGAGAGAGTCCGCCGGCGGCGGAGCACCACCCGGCCCTGGACGTCGTGCTCGTAGTGGACCCTGCCCGCCCGGCGGAGCAGCGTGCCCGAGTAGTCCCGCTCGCCGACCGAGTCCTCACCGGACGCCTCTCCTTCCGGTGGCGCGGGCCAGACGGCGTGCGTGACGTTCCCGGCGTCGTCGTAGGCGTATCGCTCGGCCCATCCGTCCGCGCTGACGGCGGTGACGCGCCCGGCCCGGTCGAGGTCGAACGTGCGCGAACCGGTGAGCCGGTCACCGATCGCGGTGACGTGGCCGTCGGCCCGGTAGCCGTAGGTACGGTGCTGCAGCAGGCGTGGGCCGGAGGCGTGCGCGGCCGGTTCCGTGCCGGGAGCCGGCGGAGCGTCCACGCCCGGTGCGCCCCACAGGGCCTGCGAGGTCAGCCGGTGGAGCGGATCCCATTCCTGGGCGAGCACGACGCCACTGCCGATCCGGCGTTCGATCTCCCGCCCGGCCGGGTCGTAGCCGAACCGTAGTTCCTCTCCTGCCGTGCGCAGGCCGACCGGCCTGCCCGCGGCGTCGTAGGCCCAGTGCGACTCCGCGCCGGTGGGGGTCCGGCGCAGGACACGCCGGCCGAGCGCGTCGTAGGCGGTGTGGACCGTCGCGCCGTTGCACGTCTCGGCCGTGACCCGGCCCAGCCGGTCGCGCTGGAAGACGACCTCGGCGTCGGGGTTGGCCGCGCGTATGAGGTTGCCGGCGGGGTCGTAGGAGAACGCCGTGACCTTTCCGCCGGTGACCTGCGCGGTGACCCGGTCCAGCGGATCGCGGGTGAAGTGGGTGGTCTGCCCTGCGCCGTCGACGCGTGAGATGAGCCGGCCGCCGGCGTCGTGGGCGTAGGTGACGCGGCGGCCGTTGAAGTCGGTCTCGCGTGCGAGGTTGCCGGCGGCGTCGTACTCGTAGCGCCAGACCAGGCCCTGGGAGGTGGTGACGCTGACCAGGCGTGCCTCGGTGTCGTAGCCGAACCCCAGCCGGGCGCCGTCCGGTCCGGTGCGCGTCGCGGGGAGGTCGAAGTGGGTGTACTCGGTTCTGGTGACCTGGCCGGCGGTGTCGACGTGCGTGGTCGGGTTGCCCTCGCCGTCGTAGGTCCATCGTTCGATCGCCCCACCGGGCGCGGTGCGCCAGGCCGGCCTGCCGTCGACGGTCCAGCCGTACCGGGCGACCCCGCCGGCCGGGTCGGTCATGGCCGTCACGCGGCCGAAGGCGTCGCGCTCGTACCGGATCTCCGCGCCGGCCGGGTCGGTGATCCGGACCGGCAGCCCGGCCGGGTTCGTGGCCACGCGGGTGGTGGCGCCGAGCGCGTCGCTGATCGCCGTGAGGCTTCCGCGGTCGTCGTAGGCGCGGCGGGTGATGCCGCCGACCGGATCGGTGACGGCGGTGAGATTGCCCCGGGCGTCGTACTCCTGACGCCAGGTCGTCTCCTCGTCCGCGCCGACGACCGTGACGGGGAGGTTCAGCGCGTTGTAGCGGCCGGCGATCCGGCGGCCGTCCGCCCGCCGGATCTCGATGACGTTGCCGGCCGCGTCGTACCGGTAGCGGGTCGTGTGCCCGCGCGGGTCCGTGCGCGACAGCAGCCGGTCGTAGCGGTCCCATTCCGAGGTGGTCCGGTGCCCGAGCGGATCGACCTCGGCGACCACCTGGCGCAGTTCGTTGAGGTGGTAGGTGGTGACGTGCCCGAGCGAGTCGGTCACCGTGGTGAACCGGCCGTCCGGATCGTAGGTGAGCCTCGTGTTCAGGAAGCCGTCCGCGCCCTCCCCGGTGACACCGCGACCGCGCTCGTCGTAGGCGTAGCGGTACCAGGAGCCGTTGCGGTCGGTCCAGCCTGTGAGCCGTCCGGCCGCGTCGTAGGAGAAGCGAAGCGGCTCACCGGACGAGTCGGCCACTTCGGCGAGATGCCCGGCACCGTCGTAGGCGTAGCGGACCAGCTCCACCGCGGGGGCGTCCTTCGGCCCTGTGACGAGCCGGAGTGCCCTGACCCGTCCGTCCACGACGTCGACGGCGATCCGGTAACCGCCCGAATGCCGGATCTCGGTCAGGACCGCGTCGTCGTCGTAGCGGAAGTCGATCCGATTGCCGTTGCGGTCCGTGACCGCCGTCAGCGGCAGTGTCCTCGCGTGCGTTCCGTCGGGCGAGGCGAAATGGTGCACGTGGCCGCTCTGCGGATCGGCGACGGCATAGCCGCCGCCGGCGTCCGGCGACAGCGGGCGGCGCGGTCCCTCGATCGGCCACACGGCGTCGTCCGACGTCGGAGTGGGATAGGCCAGGACCATTCCGTCGGCGGAGGCCAGCGTCATCCCGGACGTGTCCACCTCGAGCCGCTGGTCCAGCGTCGACGCCCAGGACGGCCCGAACGATGTGCCGGATCGGTACGACGACACGTGGGTACGGGCCAGCACCAGCGGCAGCACCCCGGCCAGTTCGACGTCGGTCTGCGCGAGCACCACCTCACCGGTGGCGACGTCGATCGGGTCCTTCGTCAGGGTCCGCGAGACGAATTGGCGTGCGCGGGTCCGGAGGTTCGCCAGGTCGGTACGGAGCGACCGCCGGGCGGTCTGCCCGGCGTCCCGGGTGAGGTCACGGGCGACGCTTCGCGGAGCCGACCGCAGGAAGGACGCCGCGGCGCGGAAGACCCCGAGTCGGCCGAGTGCCTTGCCGCCAGCCCCCAGCGCCAACGTCGCTCACCTTCCCCGTGACGAGTGCAGTCCGGACAATACGCGAATATGCCTTATTTGATGTGATTGCGGCATATCCGCGTTGAATGTCGCGGGCGAGCGCGGCGTTCGAGCGTGCTTATTCGCAGCACGTCGAAGGGAACTGGCGAATTAACGCACGCGGAGCGCGCGGAATGGGGTGGGGCCGGTGGGATTCGAACCCACACTGTCGCGATCCTAAGTCGCGTGTCTCCTGCCTGATTGGACTACGGCCCCTCGTGGCGGCGGACGTCAGACGTCGAGCTCCCGCAGGATGCGGTCGACGTGTCCCGTCGCCTTCACGTTGTAGAAGGCCTTTTCGAGCATGCCGTCGGGGCCCACGATGAACGTCGAGCGGATGACACCGACGATCGTCTTGCCGTACAGCTTCTTCTCGCCGTAGGCGCCGTAGGCATGGAGGACCTTGGTGTCAGGGTCGGACAGCAGCGGGAACGTCAGGGCGTCACGATCGCGGAACTTGGCGAGCTTCGCCGGCTCGTCGGGGGAGATGCCGAGCACCGCGACGTCGGACGCGTCGAGCCGTTCGAGGTGGTCGCGGAAGCCGACCGCCTCTTTGGTGCAGCCGGGGGTCATGGCGGCGGGGTAGAAGTAAACGACCACACGCCGTCCGCGGAACGACGACAGGGAGACGGGATTACCGTCGGCGTCGGGGAGGGTGAACTCCGGGGCAGCATCCCCGGGCTCCAGCCGCTGTTCCGTCACGAGGTCACCTTTCCAGTTGAGCTAGCCCAACCCTACTCGTCAGGCTCCGTCCGTAACGGGATCGGGTACAGAGTGGACAGGAAGCGGTGTCGCGTGCCGGTACCTGACAGACTGATCAATGCTTCGCCCCGGTGGACAGGCCGCAGGAGGTACGAAACGTGATGGCGGACAAGACCCGCGACCCCGCGGCGATCGAGCTCGAGATCGAGCGGACGCGTGCCGAACTCGCGCGCAGCATCGACCTGCTGGCAGATCGCCTGAGTCCCAAGCGCGTGGCGCGCCAGGGCATCGCCAGGGCCAAGGAGGAGGCCGCGCACGTCGCCGCCGACATCGGCGCGATGGTGCGTCGTGAGCCGGCCGACCGGCTCAGTCCGCTCACCGGCCCGGTGCTGATCAGCGCGGGCCTGCTCGTCACCAGCGTCGCCGTACGCCTGCTGGTGCGCCGCCGCGACTGACCCGGCTCCGGCGGCCGCGCCGGGCTCAGCCGAGGCCGGTGGCGAGGCTCGCGGTGCCCCCCGCCTTGGCCTCGAAGGCGACGGCGAGAGTGCCGGTCGTGCCCGGCACGGTGACGGTGTACGTGCCGGCCCCGCCGATGTCGACCTTCTTCTGACCGAGGATCCTGTCGTCCCATACGTAGGCGTACGCCGTGCCGGGGCCGCCGGCGCGCAGGCGGAAGGTGACGGATCCGCCCCTCGTCGTGGGCCGCCCGACGAGCCGCGGTGAGACGGGCGCGGCCGGCCCGGCGGCGAGGGGGACGTGCGTCGACGCCGCCTGGATGATCGACTGCGGGGAGTTGACCGACAGCGCCGCGGTCTGCGGCATCACCGGAGGCGGAGCCGTGGTGGGCCGGCCGGACGGCGGGGTGTAGCCGGGCAGCGTCGCGTGCCCCCAGCGGTACGGGTCGCCCTGGACGCCGCCCCACGTCGACCAGCCGATGCGGGTCTGCCCCGTCTTGTCGGTCGTGTCGGAGTCGTAGATGAAGATGTCCATCGCCAGCCGCGAGGGGTCCACCGCGGCGGGCAGATCGGCGAGCGGGATCTTCGTCTCGACCGTGTAACCGGTGTACGGGGAGGTCACCGACGAGGCCACCCGCATGCCCGGCGCCGTCTCCGCGCCCGGGCCCTGGTGGTTGTCGGCGTCGCGTTCGAAGCACGGCCCACCGCCCGCGGTGAACGGGAGGATGCCGGTCTTGAACGTCGTGGAGGTGTTCTCGGCGTCGCCGCGCGGGTCGAGCGCGATCTCCACCGAGTCGGTGCGCCAGTGCCGCTTGCAGTCGGCCGCGTCGAGCGCGCCGCCCTGCTTTTCGTCCTTCACCTGCACGAGCACGTAGAGGGCGTCGTCGTACCAGGTCACCTTGCCGGTGGCCGAGCAGTCGGCGGCCGAGGCGCACGCCGTGCCCTCCCACAGCCGCGACAGGTCCAGCGCGGGCCCGGGGTACTCACCGGCCGTGTCCTTGCCGTCCACGGACGGGGCGCTGCCCGCCTGCTTGATCGTCGCCTCTGGCACGAGTTCGAGCGCGGCGTTCGACACGTCGGTGTCCGTGCCCTGCGCCGTGGTGGTGATCGTGTAGTCGTAGTCGCCGGCGTTGCCGCCCTGGTTGGAGGTCGGCAGCGACGCGTCGGTGTCGCTGACGGTGAAGGTCACCGAGCCGGTCTGGCCCGCCGCCAGCGCGTACGGCTTGCTCGTGGCGTCGGCGGTGAAGCCCTTGGGCAGGTTCAGCGTGACCGTGCCCTGGTGTGGCTGGTTCGTGGTGTCGGCGAGGTCGACCCGTACGCCGCGCGAGCCGCCGGACGCGAGGGTGAGCACCCGCTTGACCCGCCCGGACAGCTGCGGGACACCCTCCGAGGTCGCCCACGCGTCGAAGTCGGACACCCGCGGCAACGGCTGCTGTACCCCCGTCACCGGGGGCTCCACCTCGACGGCCCGGCCGGTCGTGCCGCGGCCCTGCCGGGTGGTCACGGTCGCGTCGAGGCGTACGCGCCCGGCGGGCCGCGCCGCGGTGACCGTGAACGCCGCCGTGCCGTGCCGGACGTCTCCGGAGCCGTTGGCGGTCCAGCCGGCCGGCAGGGACAGCGTGACGTGCCCACCGGCCGGAGCGTGCGCGGTGACGGTGAAGGGATCGCCCGGGGCCACGTCGAACCTGCTCGTGGAGAGGGAGAACTCGGTGCCGAGCGGCAGCCCGCCTTGAGCCGGGTAGACCGCGCCCTCCAGCGCCGCCGCCGGGTCGTGGTTCCCGCGGGTGAACGGAACGCGGCTGTCGACCTGGGTGAGGTAGTCGCAGCCGATCCGGTTCGGGTCGCTGGGCGCGTCCGGATTGTTCGCCCAGCCCTGGCTGGCGTACATCCGGCTCGCCTCGGTCTCGATCTGCGCCCAGGTCTTGCCCTGCCGCGACGTCCGGCCGGCCCAGACGCCGTAGACGTCGGCGGTCGCGTCGGTCGGGGTGAACGTCGACTCACACGAGGGGCCGGTGCCGCTCTTCACCAGGTGCTCCTGGTGGAGGAGGCGCCCGGCTCGCCACGTCCTGAGGTGCTCCTTGGTGAGCTGCTCGGGGAAGGCCTTCGGGTCGGCGGCCAGGTAGTACGCCTCGACCGCGAGCCGGCCGGCCTCCTGGTGGTTGCCGTGCTGGCTCGGAATCGGGGACGGCGTCATCGTCGTGATGACCTTCGGCCGCGTCTCGCGTACGAGGCGCACCACCTTGGCGAGCGTCGAGTCGTGGTCCCAGACGTCGCGGGTGAGGCGGTCGCTGACGGTGTAGTAGAAGTCGACCCTGTCGAGGTAGTCGATGTCGCCGATGCCCGCCTTGGCGACCGCACGGCGCTCCTCGGCCTCGCGGAGCAGGCCGAGGGCGGGCCCCTCCTCGGTGCCGACCGCGTTGCCGCCGCCCTCGCCGCGGGTGATGGTGAGCACGCCGGTCCGTACGTGGCGCTGCTCGTTCCACTGGCCGAACGTGGACAGGTCGCCCGACTCGTCGTCGGGATGCGCGCCCACGAAGAGGACGTCGAGGTCCGCGGGCCGGGAGGTGTGGTGTGCGTCGGTGGCGGGGGACGTCGCGGTCCGCGCGGGCGCGTCCGTCGCAAGGGCGGAGGGCGCGGCCGGTGCGGAGAGCAGCCGGGCGTACGCCGCATGAGCGGGCGGGATCTGCCCGGCACGCGGCGACGAGAGCCGCGGGGGCGGGCCCGGCGGAACGGTCGACGGCAACAGGGAGAGGACCAGACCGGCGGCCAGCGCCGTCGGCGCCGCGAACCCTCCGCGCATGGACGTCAACTCCTACTCCCCGATCACCACCCGATCGATTTGAGAGTACGTTCCGGCGCTATTCCTTGATAGCCCCCGACAGCATGCCGGCGATGAAGTGGCGTTGGAGGAAGACGTAGACGAGGACCACCGGGGCGGCCACGATGAGCGCACCGGCCATGAGCAGCTGGTATTCGGTCTGATGCTGCCCCTGGAAGATGGACAGGCCGAGCGGTGCCGTACGCCGGTCCTCGTCGGAGTTGACGATCACGAGGGCGAGCAGGAATTCGTTCCAGGTCCACATGGCGATGAGCACGACCATGGTGAGGATCGCCGGCCGGCCGACCGGCACCAGCACCCGGCGCAGCGTGGTCCAGCTCGACGCGCCGTCGATGCGCGAGGCCTCGATCAGCGAGCGCGGCGCCGACCGGAAGTAGGCACGCATCCAGAAGACCCCGAAGGACACCGACTGCGCGATCTGCGGCAGCATCAGGCCGGGCAGCGTGTTGTCCAGCCCGACCGAGCGCAGGTCGAAGTACAGCGGGATCACGATCGCCTCGGTCGGCACCATGAGCCCGGCCAGGAACACATAGAAGAGCACGGTCGCGCCGCGGAACTCCATGGTGCCCAGGGCGTATCCGGCCAGGATCGACAGCGCCGACGCCACCACGACGACCACGGTGACGACGATCAGGCTGTTGGTGAGGTATCGGGCGAAATGCCCGCGTCGCCACGCCTCGGTGAACGCGCCGAGGGACGGGTGCGGCAGGCCGAACGCCTGCGCGGCGACGGCCAGCAGCGGGAAGACCGCCACGATCGCGAACAGGCTCAGCACGCCGTACGTCGCGGCGCGCTCGGCGCGGGACGTCATGGGCGGCCCTCGACGACGCGGTTGACGCCGGCCGTCACGGCGAAGAGGATGAGCGCGATCGTGACGCCGATCGCGCAGGCCAGCCCCACTTCACCGGTGTTGAAGGCGCGGTTGTAGACCTCGTACGCCGGCACCTTGGTCGCGTCGCCCGGCCCGCCGCTCGTCGTCAGGTAGATCAGGTCGAAGTTGCGCAGCGCGGCGACAGTGGTCAGGGTCAGCGCGATCGCCAGCTCGCGCCGCAGGCCCGGCAGCGTCACGGCGAAGAACTCACGCACGGCTCCGGCCCCGTCCACGCGCGCCGCCTCGTACAGCTCCGTGGGGATCTTCTGCACACCGGCCAGGAACAGCACCATGGCCAGCCCGATCTCCACCCACGTGCCGATCAGCCCGACGGACGGGAGCGCCCAGGTGAAGTCGCCGAGCCAGCCGCGGGTCAGGCCGCCCAGTCCGACCAGGCGCAGCGTGCCGTTGATCGGCCCGTGGTCGGAATAGATCCACTGCCAGGCCACGGCCACCGCCACCATCGCCACGACCTGCGGCAGGAACAGGACGGTACGGAAGAACGTCATGCCGCGCGGCCGCGAGCGGGCCATGGCCGAGACCAGCACGAACGCGACGCAGCAGGGCAGGATCGCGTAGAAGAGCAGGAGCTCCACCGCGTGCCCGAACGCTCCGCGCAGCCGCGGGTCGCTGATCGCCTGGGAGTAGTTGCCCAGCCCCGCCCAGGTGCCGACGGTGAGGCCGTCCCAGTGGAACAGCGACAGGTACGCGCCGTGGAGCAGCGGCCACAGCAGGAACAGGGCGTAGACGACGAACGCCGGCAGGACGTACAGGTAGCCGATCCGGCGTGGTTCACCCGGTGGCCGGGCGCTCACTTCTTGGCCAGGAAGTCGCTGTAGTCGCGCTGGGCGTCGCGCATGCCCTCCTGCGCCGTCTTACGGCCGGCGATGATCTCCTGGAGCGCACCGCCGAGCGTGTCGAGGAATGTCGTCGTGGAGTAGTCCAGGTAGGGGACGAGGACGTCCTTGTCGCCGGCGACCCGGTAGGCGGCGAACACGTCACGCCCGACCGGTGTGGCGGGCTCGGCGCTCGCCGGCTTGGCCGCCGCGAGCCCGCCGGTCTGGGTGACGACGTCCATGGCCTGCGGCGTGGTCATGAAGTCCAGGTAGGCCGCCGCGACGTCGGGGTGCGCGGACTTGGACGTGATGGCGAGGGGGAGGCCCGGGCCGCCCAGCGTCGACGGCTGCGCGCCGCCGGCGGCTGCGGGCGGCGGCAGCATGAAACGGACCTTGGCCCCCATCTTCTTCTGCAGGTCCGCGGCGAACCACGGGCCGCCGATGAGGAAGACGCCGTCGCCCTTGGCGAAGGCCGCCGGTGAGTCGTTGTACTTGCCGGCGTTGGCGGTCTTGGGGAGGTAGCCGTTCTTGGCCCAGTCGGCGAGCTTCTGCGCGGCCGCCACGACCGGCGGGTCGGTCCAGGCTCCGCTCCGGCCGAACACCAGGTTGCGCAGGGCGGTCTTGTCGGCCGTCTGCCCGAGCAGGACGCCGAACTCGTGGATGGCCGGGAACTTCTCCAGGTTCGCGAAGTAGATGGGCGTCTCGCCCTTGCCCTTGGCCAGCGACAGATCCTGCTCGAACTGGCCCCAGGTCACCGGTGGCTGGATGCCGAGTTCGGCCAGCTTGTCGGTGTTGTAGTAGATGCCGACGGCCTCACCGGTCATCGAGACGCCGTACAGGCTCCCGGAGCCGATCGTCTTGCCGTCCGGCGTGACGCTGTTGAGCTGGGACACCCCGGCCGGGAAGCGCTTTCGGAAGCCGTACACCGTGTCGTACGGGTCCAGCGAGGTGAGGGCGCCCGCCTTCACCAGCGCGGCCATGATGCCGTACCCCTGGTTCGCCTCGACCACGTCGGGCGGGTTGTTGCCGGACAGCGCGAGGCGCAGGGTCTTCTCCAGGTCGCTGAACGACCGGGACACCCGCTTGATCGTGACGTTCGGGTACTTGGTGTGGAAGGCGGCGTTGAGCTTTTCCATCTGCTCGTTCTGGCCCCCGAGGACCTCCTGGTCCCAGACGGTCAGCGTGACGGGGCCGGCCTTGGCGATGTCGGTGCTGATGGCGCTCGGCGGCTTCTGCGTCGGCTTGGCGTTGTTCGATCCGGGGGCACAGGCGGATGCGGCGATCAGCGCCGCGGTCAGGACCATGATCGGTTTCCGCATGGCGGGGGCTCCTTCGTCAACCGAGCCGGGCAGGCAACGCCGGAGGCGTCACGATCTTCTTACAAGATCTGTCCGTTCGGTGCGAGGGCGCTCCACCGGTCGCTTACCAGGCCCCCCGTACGGTCGGCTCGGCGCGGGCCACCGTCTCGAGTGCGGTATCGGGGATGTACGGGATGAGGAAGGCGTAGTCGCGCAGGATGTCTTCGGGCAGCTCACCGGACTCGCCGAAGGCCGTGATGTCGCCCCAGCAGGGGGAGCCGAGCGACCCGCTGTGGTGGCGTACGGACAGGCCGGCGCAGAGGTTCGCGAAGCGGAGGCGTTCGAGCAGCGGCCATTCGGCGAGCGTGCCGTACACGAACGCCGCGCCGAAGACGTCGCCGGCGCCGGTGGGGTCGAGCGCCTCGACGGGCAGCGCGGGCGCCTCGGCCCGCTCGCCGGTGGTCGCGTCCACCGCGATCGCCCCTTCGGCGCCTCGCTTGACCACCACGACGGGCACGCGTTCGGCGAGCGCGGCGAGGGCCAGCTCAGGAGTCGAGGTGCGGGTGTAGGCCATGGCCTCGATGGAGTTCGGCAGGAAGACGTCGACCCAGTCGAGCCGGTCGAGCACGTCGGTGGACCAGGTCTCCGTGGGGTCCCAGCCGACGTCGGCGACCACGGTGGAGCCGTTGCTCCGCATCTCCTTCGCCCAGCCCGGCACGGGACGGTCCAGGTCGACGAAGCACGTGCGGGCGGCCGGGGGATTCTCGACGAGCTGGTCGGGCCGCACCGGCATGGGCCGGTGGTAGGTCACCATGCTGCGGTCGGAGTCATAGGCCAGCGAGACCGTCACCGGGGTGGGCCATCCGGGCAGCCGGCGTGAGTGCTCCAGCCCCACCCCTTCCTGCTCGGAAAGGGTCCGCCAGAGGTAGGCGCCGAACATGTCCTCGCCGAACGCCGCGGCGAGTCCGACATTGAGCCCGAGCCGGCTCATGGCCACCGCGATGTTGGCGATGCCTCCGGGCGCCGACCCCAGCCCGTCGGTGATCAGCTCCGTACCCGGAGGAGGCAGGCCCGGCAGCCCCGTGAAGATCATGTCCATGAAGACCGTGCCGGCCAGGAAGACGTCCAGCCCGCCGCTGCCGGGATGAAGGAGATCTCCGGCGGCGCCCCGCTCGGTGCAGGGATCGCTCAGCCGGGGCTCGGGCGCACTGCCGGCCGGGGCGATCACGTTCTGGACAGGTCCCATGGCGACTCCCCACCGCGTTCGGACTGAGCTACGACCTTACGCGCCGTATGACCCGCACATCATCGACCGGCCTTCCGGTGAGTGGAAGGAAAAATCGGACGCGTGGCCCACGTTTCACTGCGGTCACACCGGTCACGGAGCCGGAGGATCTAGAGGAAGGTCTTGCACTCACCGCGGTAGGTCGGGACGCTCTCGGTGACGCGGTCGCCCTCGATCAGATGCAGTTCGCCGAAGCGTTCGCACAGCTCGCCGGCCTTGGCGTGGCGGAAGTAGACCCGGTCGCCGATCTGGAGCCCGTCGGCGGCGGCGCCGACCAGGGGCGTCTGCACCTCGCCCGCGCCCTCTTTGGAGTCGAAACGCAGGCCGGCGGGAAGGAACGGCTGCGGCAGCCGGCTCCGGTCGCCCACTCCGGACGCCGGGTAGCCGCCGCCCAGCACGGTGACCACGCCAGGGCCCGGCCGGCGTACGACCGGGAGGGCGAACAGCGCGGCCGGACGGCCGGAGAAGTTGGTGTAGTGGTCGAACAGGACCGATTGGTACAGGCCGGAGCCCGCCGCGACCTCCGTCACCGCCACCTCGGCCGCGGTCTTCTCCACGCTGCCGGTTCCGCCGCCGTTGACGAACTCCAGGTCGGCCTCCTCGCGGACCGCCTTCACGATCGCGGCGCGGCGGCGGGCCAGCTCGACGCGTGACTGCGCCTGGATGAACCGCACCGCCCGCGAGAAGATCGGTTTGCCCGGTGGGTTGTCGCCCACACCGGCGATCTGCGACTCGTACGCCATCAGGCCCACCAGCCGCAGCCTGGGGCGGCGTCCGATCTCCCGTGCCAGCGCCGCGGCCTCGTCGGCGGTGCGGACGGGGGAGCGCAGCGCGCCGATGCGCACCCGGCCGCCGGCCGTACGCCATGCCGCGTCTATGTCGATGCAGACGCGGACCGGGCCGGCGCCACCGGAGGCGTCGATGACGCTCTCGATGAGGTCGAGGTGCTCGACGGAGTCGACCATGACCGTGACCGTGGCGGCCGCCCGCTCGTCGCGCGAGAGTTCGGCCAGGACGGTGCGGTCCACGGTCGGGTAGGCGACCAGGATGTCGTCGCTGAGCCCCTCGGAGGCGAGCCAGAGCGCTTCGGGCAGGGTGAACGCCATTACCCCGCCGAACCCGTCGGTCGCGAGGACCTGTTCGAGCAGCGCGCGGCAGCGTACGGACTTGCTGGCCACCCGGATGGGCTTGCCGCGGGCCCGCCGGACCAGGTCGGTGGCGTTGGTGCGGAACGCCTCCAGGTCGACGATCGCGAACGGCGGCTCCAGCGCGGCCGTCGCGGCGTCGTACCGTTCACGCAACGTCATAGCCGCAGCGTGCCATAAATCACGCGAATATGAAAAGGCTTCACATCCGCCCCCGGGCGGCGCGTCAGCCTTCGGCGGGCCGCAGGGTGAGACCCGAGGCAGGCGGGGCGACGGCCTCGGCCTCCGGGGTGGAGGAACCGGCCGAGGGCTCGGCGTCCTCGCGGTTCCGCAGCGCGAAGGCCGTGGCGGCGAGGGCCAGGGGTACGGCGACGGCGAGGGCCAGGGCCGGGACGGCGACTCCGGAGTCGTTCACCGCGCCGCCGACCAGGGCGGTGACGAACGCCCCGGACAGGCCCGCGCGCAGCATCGGCGCCCGTTCGTAGGCCAGCTCCAGTCCGCTCGCGCCCGCGCGGCCCGGCCGGTGCAGCACCAGCAGCACGAACAGGAACCCGCCGATGACGACGGGCATGAGCGTCAGGTTGCCGAAGGTATGCATCATCGCGGTGAACTTGCGCTCCAGCCAGGGCAGCGAGTTGCCCTCCACGAGCTGGCCGAAGAACCGGCCCATGTGCGTCTGCCGGGACGGCGGCCGCAGGTAGTCGATGTAGGCCACGCCCAGGACGATGGCCATCCCGGTCGCCCGCAGGAGCTGGAGCCGCAGGAACGACACGCGCCTGCCCGCCACCAGCAGCGCGGTCGTGGCCAGGCCGGGAACGAAGGCGATCAGGCCGCCGAAGTCGCTGCCCCACGCCGTCCAGCTGTCCAGCATCGCGGCGGTCAGGGTCATCGCGAGCACGGCCGCCACCGCGGCCCGGCGGCCCCGGCGGGGTTCCAGCCACTGCGCCACTCCGGCCGCCGCCAGCAGCGTGGAGGTGGCCAGCACCGCGAAGGCGATGTTCCCCATGCCGTAGTAGCGGCCGCCCACCAGCGGTGAATAGCCCATCATGCTGTTGAGCTGCAGGTCGCTGCCGGTCAGCAGGTCGGCGCCCAGTACGGCGGCGGTGACCGCCGCGATGACCGTGCCGGGGCCGAGGATGTCGCGGCGCCACGGCCCGGCCATCGCGACGCCGACCACCAGCAGGTCACTGGCGATGATCCCTACGACGAGCCACAGGGACGGCTGGGAGCCGTGCCACCACGGCACCAGGTTGACGAGGTCGGTCGAGACCGGCACCGCGGCGGCGACGAGCGCGACGAGCCGGGTCGCGGACAGGATCCGGCGACGCCGGCGCGCGGACCATCGCCTCCGCAACGCCAGCGCGGCGGCGGCGTACAGGAGCACCTGGCTGAGCACGAACCCGAGGAAGAACCGCGGGAGCAGCCGGCGGTGGGTCTGCGCCGCGACGTCCTGGGAGGACAGGTCGGCCACGGAGTCGGCCAGGCCGGGCCGCGCGGCGTCCGCCAGCAGCGGCGTGCCGATCATCGTGGCCGGTGCGGGTATGCCCGCGGTGCTCAGCAGCGTCGCCGTGAGGTCCGGCAGGATCACCATGTTCTGGCGCCGGGTGGAGTCCGAGCCCAGGTAGTGCCCGGCGGCCCCCGGCCCGGTCGCGAGGACGAGCCGCAGGTGCGGGGTGCGGTCGTGGTCGGCCACGCCCGCCACGACGACGTCGCTGCCCGCGGGCAGGTTCGCGAGCACGGTCCCGATCGTCGCGTCCACTCCGCGCACCGCCGCACTGCGCTCGGCGCCGGTGCCGCTGACCTGCCCGGCGTCGACGATCGTCACGGCGCAGCGCGCCCAGCCGCCGGACGGTACGGAGGCGGGGGCCGGGGCGTACGCGTCGACGCGCCCGGCGCTGTCGGCGGCGGCCAGCGCGGCCCCCGGCCCGACGGCGTTCACGCAGCCGCCCGCGTGGTGCACGGCGTCGCCCAGCAGCCCCACGGGCCCGAACCCCGCGTTGCGCCGGCGGATCTCGGCGACCCGGCCGACCGTCGCGCCCTGGCCGCTCGGGGTCACGTCGACCGGCTTGTCGCAGTCCGGCCCGGCGGCCGACCGCGCGCCCGCCGACACGGTCACCCAGCCGTCCGCGGGGCAGGTCAGCGTGCCGACCGCCCGTACGGACAGCAGGCCGGTCGCGGCGCCCTGGGCGAGGCGCCACAGGTTCGGCGTGGCCGAGGCGCCGACATCGCTCCACTCCAGCCCGGGAACGCCGATGAGGACGGCATGTCGTGCCGACGCCGCATGGGCGGGCGTTGAGTGGAACGAGATCAGGGCCGCGCCGATGAGGGCCAGTACCGCGGCGATGCGTCTGGGCAACGATCGGCTCCCCGTGGAGTTCGCGACATGGCGCGGGACATGATGCCCGCCCGTCGAGACGCCTCCGCGCCGCGCGAGTGACATCTCCGGGTCGGTTCGGTGAAGTATGGACGCCGTCCGGGGAACGGAACGCATGCCCCAGCCGCGTGTCGCCAGTCTTTGCCCGATGCTGGCCACGCCGCTGACCTGGTCACTTTCCGGATGAGCGGCCCGTAGGCTCGTGTCATGACAGAGTACGTCCTGACGCTGTCCTGTCCCGACCGGCCGGGGATCGTGGCGGCCGTGTCCGGGGTGCTGGCCGAGCGCGACTGCAACATCATGGAGAGCCAGCAGTTCGGCGACCGGGGCACCGGCCGCTTCTTCCTGCGGACGCAGTTCGACGCGCCGGACGGCATCGGCGACGCGCTCACCGAGGCGTTCAGTGCGCTGGCGCCGGAGTTCTCGCTCGACTGGCGGCTCCACGACCGCGCCGTACGCTCGCGGGTGCTGATCCTGGTCTCCAAGTACGGCCACTGCCTGAACGACCTGCTCTACCGCCACCGCTCCGGCCTGCTCGGCATCGACGTCGTCGCGGTCGTCTCCAACCATCCGGACATGCGGCCGCTCACCCAGTCGTACGGCGTCGACTACCACCACCTGCCCGTGAGCGGGCAGAACCGCGCGGCGCAGGAGGCGGAGATCCTCGCGCTGGTCGAGCTCTACCAGGCGGACGTCGTCGTGCTCGCCCGCTACATGCAGATCCTGTCGGACGACTTCTGCGGCAAGCTGCCCGGCCGTATCATCAACATCCATCATTCGTTCCTGCCGAGTTTCAAGGGCGCCAGACCGTACCAACAGGCACACCAGCGCGGGGTAAAACTCATCGGCGCCACCGCGCACTACGTCACCCCGCACCTGGACGAGGGGCCGATCATCGAGCAGGAGGTCGCCCGCGTCGACCACACCCACGGGCCGGACGAGCTGATGGCCGTGGGCCGTGACATGGAGTGCCTGGCGCTGGCCCGCGCGGTGCGCTGGCACGCCGAGCATCGCGTGCTGATCAACGCCGACCGGACCGTGGTGCTCCGCTGACCTGTCGGGTCCGGCCATCGCTCGCCTGACATGGTCTAATACCACGGTGCGTGATCGAGGGGATTCTCTGAGTGACCAGGATCGCTCCGACGCCTGCCGTGCGGCGGTACGCGCCTTCCGGCCCCGGCGAGTGGTGCCGGCGAGCCTGGCCGCCTCGCTGCTGACCGTCACCGGCGCGTCAGCGGCCATCCAGGTGATCTCGATCCGGCTCGGTCACCCGGTCCTGCCTCCCGAGATCACCGCACGCCTCCTGCACACGCTCACCTGGCGTGACCCGGCACTGAAGGCCGCCGGCGGCGGGCTGACGCTCGCCGGGCTCCTGCTGATCCTGGCCGCGGTGCTGCCCGGGCGCACCGCCACGGCCCCGCTCGCCGGCGACGACCCGAGGTTCGTCACGGGCCTCGGCCGCTCATCGCTGCGCGCCGCGCTGAAGGCGACCGTCCTGGCCGTGCCGGGCGTCGAGAACGCGACCGTACGCCTGCGGGGGCGGCTGCGGCCGCGGGCGGAGATCCGGGCGGTCACCTGCTTCAGCGACGCGGGCAACCTCGCCGAACTCGTGGCCGATGCCGTCCGGGACCGGCTGGAGGACCTCGGCCCCGTACGGGTCCCCGAGGTGGCCGTACGCGTCACCGAGCGTTAGCACTGAAGGGATGAACATGGGCAATCGCATCTGGCTGGCGCTGACCGGCCTGGTGCTGCTGGGCGCCGGCGGCACGGCGCTGGCGGGCGGCCTCGGCGCGTTCGGGCCGGACCGGCCGCTGATCACCGGCGAGACGACGCGGTGGGTGGCGGCGCACCTCTGGTTCTGGCCGGCCGTGACGGGTGGGTCCCTCGCCCTCGCGATGCTGGGCGGTGCCTGGCTGGCCGCGCAGTGGCGGCGCCGTACGCTGCGCCGGCTGGCGATGGGTGACGCCCGCGCCGGGGCGACCCGGATGGCGGCACGCGTGGCCACCCGCGCCATCGCGGCCGACGTGACCTCCTACCCGGGCGTGCGGCGGGTCAGCACCCGCCTGTCCGGGAGCGCGCGCCGGCCCTCGATGCGGGTCCGGGTGATGTGCGACGCCGGCGTCGATCTCGATGAGCTGGCATGGCGCATCCGCGACGACGCGATGGTGCGGCTGCGCACCACGCTCAACCGCGCGGACCTGGGCGGTGTGATCGATTTCCGGATGAAGCGCGATGATCCGGCATGGGAGCGCCGCGTAGTGTGAGGCGGCATGTCCTCTTTGCGTGCCGCCGCCGACGACCTCCACGACGATCTCGTACGGCTCCGCCGTGACCTGCACCGCGAACCCGAGCTGGGGCTCGAACTGCCGCGTACCCAGGAGAAGGTGCTCGCGGCCCTGGACGGGCTGCCCCTGGAGACCACGACCGGGACGTCGCTGTCGTCGGTGACCGCGGTGCTGCGTGGTTCGGCGCCTGGGCCGGTCGTGCTCCTGCGCGGCGACATGGACGCGCTGCCGCTCACCGAGCGCACCGGCCTCCCGTACGCCTCCGAGGTAGCCGGGCTGATGCACGCCTGTGGGCACGACCTGCACACCGCGATGCTGGTCGGCGCCGCCCGCCTCCTCGCCGGCACGGAGTTCGCGGGCAGCGTCGTCTTCATGTTCCAGCCCGGCGAAGAGGGCCAGGCCGGCGCACGGCACATGATCGACGAAGGCGTCCTGGACGCCGCGGGAGAGCGGCCCGTCGCCGCGTACGCCCTTCACGTGACGTCCGCACTCCTGCCGGGCGGTGTCTTCGTGACCCGGCGCGGCCCGCTCATGTCCGCGGCCGACGTCGTGCAGGTCACGGTGACCGGCGCGGGCGGTCACGGGTCGCAGCCGCACCTGGCGAAGGACCCGATCCCGGTCGGCAGCGCGATCGTGACGGCGCTGCAGACGTTCGCGACCCGTGCGTTCGACGCCTTCGATCCCGTGGTGATCACGGTGGGCAGCTTCAACGCGGGCACCGCGGCCAACATCATCCCGCCGGAGGCGCGGCTCGGGCTGACCATCCGCTCCTTCTCGCCCGAGGCGCGGGCGCGCGCCACCGACGGCGTACGCGAGCTGGCCACCGGCATCGCCGGCGCCCATGGCCTCACCGCGAGCGTGGACCACGAGATGGGCTACCCGGTGACGGTCAACGACCCGTCGGAGGCGGAGCTCGCCGCCGCCACGGTCGGCGACCTCTACGGGCCGGACCGCTTCGTCTGGGCGCCGGACCCGATGACCACGGCCGAGGACTTCTCCTACATCCTCAACGACGTGCCGGGGGCGTTCGTCTTCCTCGGCGCGTGCCCGCCCGGCCGTGACCCGCGCACCGCCCCGTTCAACCACGCGCCGGACGCCGTGTTCGACGACGCGGTGCTGGCCGACGGAGCCACTCTGCTCGCCGAACTGGCACTGCGCCGGATCGCCGCCGGAGGCTGAGACCGGCTCGGTCATACCGGTCGCCCGCGGCGTCGGCGACCCCTAACATGATCAGCCGGTTCTGACGGTCGGCGATGGAGGACCGGGACGTGCGGAGGCTGGTTCTCATCGCGGGCGCGGTGCTGCTCGCCGGTTGCGGCACCTCCGCCCAGACGGCCAAGAACCCGGAGCCGACCGCGAGTACCCGGCCACGCATGCACCGGCAGAACGTCGGCGATGTCACCGTCCTCACCGGCGTGGACGACGCGAGCGGCACCGGGACGATGCGGCTCGCCGTCAAGGTCAAGGACGTCGTCTCCACCGCCGCGGGCCGGGGCGCGTTCGAGAAGCCGCGTAAGGGCGAGCGGTTCGCCGCCGTGCGGTTCGTGTTCAAGAACGTCGGTGCCACCGGCTACCACGACAGCCCGACCTTCGGCGCGAAGCTCATCGACGCCTCGGGGAACGGCTATGACCCCACTGTGGCGACGGTGACCGCCGGACCGGGCTTCGCCCGCGTCGTGAACCTCGCGCGGGGACAGGTCCGGAGCGGCTTCATCGTTTTCGCCGTCCCCCGGACCGCCAGGATCGCCGCCGTCCAGTACGCGCTGAACGCCGGCTACGCGCCTGAAATGGGGGAATGGCGCGTACCGCTAGGCGCGGACGGCCCGGACCACCACGGTGACCAGGGGTAGGTCGAACTCCCCGCCGGCCGTCTCCGGCGTCGATCGCAGGTAGCTGAGGACCCGGTCCGTGAGCGCGGCCCGCTCGCCGTCGTCCAGGACCAGCACGTGGGAGTGGGTGCCGACCGTGGCCGCCAGCGACTCCGCCGTACGCCGCTGGGAATGCGGGAAGGCGGCGTGCTCCATTTCCGCGAAGTACGGGCTCGCGTCAAAGTCGGTGCGCCCGTCGGCCGTCACCCGGCCCGAGACCTCCGAGAACCCCTTCACCCAGGGCACCTGGTCATCGTGGCGGTTCCACAGCCCGGCCATCACGCCGCCCGGCGCCAGCACGCGTGACATCTCCGGCAGCGCGCGGTCCAGGTCGAACCAGTGCATCGCCTGGCCGACCACGACCGCGTCCACGGACCCGTCACCGAGCGGGATGTGCTCGGCGGAGCCCGCCAGCGTCCGTACGTCCGGCAACTCCCCGCGCAGCTCGGCGAGCATGGCGGTGTCGGGCTCGACCGCCACGATCTCGACGCCGTCCTGCCGGAGGAGACCGGCGGTCAGCTTTCCGGTACCGGCGGCCAGGTCGAGAACGCGCAGCGGCGTACGGTCCGAGACGGGCTCCAGGGCCCAGCGGATGGCGGTGTCGGGGTAGCCGGGCCGCTCGGCGGCATAGGCGGCGGCCTGCCCACCGAACGACGACGCCCGCCGCGCCAGCGCCTCCGGCGTGATGTCAGGGGTACGGTCCATGCACTCCACCGTAACGACCGGCTCACCGGCCGATGAGGTGACCTCCGCCCAGACGACCTTGCCGCCCGCCGCCCGAACGTCGAATCCCCACGCGTCGGCCAGCGCGTCCACCACCAGAAGCCCGCGCCCGTCTTCCGCCCAGTCGTCGCCGGGCCGCGTTTTGACGATCGGCTTTGCGTCGGAATGGTCACTGACCGCGATACGCAGTATTCGCCCCTTTGTGGTTAACGCCAGGGCGAAATTCTGTCCTAGTTTGGCGGCATTCGAGACTAGTTCGCTGGCGATGAGCGTGGCGTCATCCAGCAGATCCGCCATCCCCCACCCGTGCAGGGGACCTGACATCGCGGTCCGGACACGGTGGGGAGCTTCGGGTATCCGAATGTAGGTAGATCGTGAACTCACCGACGCTCGAGTCCGAGCCCATTGCCGCCTCCCTTGATTAAGGTTGAACAATGGCGGGATCAAACAACATGCCGACATTGAAGGTCGCGCTACGGAGATCAAAAGCTTCGAGGCGCTGGTCGTTCCAGGACTGCTCCAGACGCGCGAGTACGCGCGTGAGATCTTCACGACGGGCCAGGAGTCGGGCGACGTCGATGATCTGGTCGAGGAAAGAATGCGCCGTCAGGAAACTCTGGTGAGACAGAACCCGCCGAGACTATGGGTGCTAATCGACGAGGGAGTAATAGACCGCCTGACCGTGGATCCCGAAGTGATGAGACAGCAACTCATCCGGCTATTAGAGGAGAGCTGTCGGTCTCACATGTCTATCCGTGTGGTCCCTCGCTCGTGCGGCATGCACGCTGGATTGGGAGGCTCGTTCAAACTGCTCTACCACGAGCTGGGAGAGGTGGCCTATTCCGAAGCCCAGTACGGGGGCAGGCTCGTCGTCTCCGCCACTGAGGTGCGAGGCCTTGCTGTACGCTACGACCGAATCGGAGCCCATGCATTTCCCGAGAGTCAGTCTCGAGAGCTGATCAAGCAATACATGGAGGCCATCCCATGACCACACTCGACTGGCGCAAGAGCACCCGCAGCAACGCCCAAGGCGCGGACTGCGTCGAGGTCGCGTCTGTTACTGACGCGAAGGCGGCCAAGTAAGGGGTTCGATTAGCACTCGATGACGTTCACGGCGAGGCCGCCGCGGGACGTTTCCTTGTACTTGTCGAGCATGTCGCGGCCTGTGTCGCGCATCGTTTTGATCGCCTTGTCGAGGGACACGAAGTGACGGCCGTCGCCGCGTAGGGCCAGGCGGGAGGCGCTGATGGCCTTGATGGAGGCGACCGCGTTCCGTTCGATGCAGGGCACCTGGACCAGGCCGCCGACCGGGTCGCACGTCAGGCCCAGGTTGTGTTCGATGCCGATCTCCGCGGCGTTCTCCACCTGTTCCGGGGTGCCGCCGAGCACCTCGGTCAGGCCCGCCGCGGCCATCGCGCAGGCCGAGCCGACCTCGCCCTGGCAGCCGACCTCGGCGCCGGAGATCGAGGCGTTCTCCTTGATGATCACGCCGATCGCGCCGGCCGTGAGCAGGAAGCGTACGACGCCCTCGTCGTCGGCGCCCGGGACGTACCTGTCGTAGTAGTGCAGCACGGCCGGGACGATGCCGGCGGCTCCGTTGGTGGGGGCGGTGACGATCCGGCCGCCCGCGGCGTTTTCCTCATTGACCGCCAGGGCGAACAGCGTCACCCAGTCCATCACGTGCAGTGGGTCGGTGGTGGCCTCGGTGAGCAGCTTGCGGTGCAGGTGATGGGCGCGGCGGCGGACCTTCAGGCCACCGGGCAGCAGCCCTTCGTGCAGGCAGCCACGCTCCACGCTGGAACGCATGACGCCCCACAGCTCGAGCAGCCGCGCACGGATCTCCGCCTCGTCCCTGCCGAACGCCTTCTCGTTCTCCATCATCAGCGCCGGCACCGACAGGCCGGTCTCGCGCGCCAGCGCGAGCAGTGACTCCCCCGTGTCGAACGGGTACGGCACCTGGGTGTCGTCCGGTTTGATGCGGTCCGCGCCGGTGGCGTCCTCATCGACGACGAACCCGCCGCCGACGGAGTAGTAGACCTTCTCGCGCAGCTCGATGCCGGAGTCGTCGTACGCGGTGAAGCGCATGCCGTTCGGGTGGTGGGGGAGCGACAGCTTGCGCTCGAAGATGAGGTGGTCGCCGACGACGAAGGGCACCTCGTGGTCGCCGAACAGCCGGATGACCCCGCTTTCCCGTGCCGCCGCCAGCCGCGCGTCGACGCCGTCGACGTCGACCAGCTCCGGTTTGTCGCCCTCCAGGCCGAGCATGACGGCCTTGTCGCTGCCGTGCCCCTTGCCGGTAAGGCCGAGAGAGCCGTAGAGAACAGTGCGGACCGACGCGGTCTTCTCGAGCAGGCCGTCGTCGGACAGACCGCGGGCGAAACGGTGCGCCGCCGCCATCGGCCCGCCCGTGTGGGAGCTGGACGGACCGATACCGATCTTGAACAGGTCGAAGACACTGATCGCCACGGCTATTTCGCCATGGCCTGCCGGGCCTCCATGGCCTGCTGGTAGAGACGCCCGGCGCGGTAGCTGGAGCGCACGAGCGGTCCGGACATGACGCCGACCAGGCCGATGCTCTCGGCCTCGGCCTTGAGCTCGACGAACTCCTCGGGCTTGACCCAGCGGTCCACCGGGTGGTGGCGGGGGCTGGGACGGAGGTACTGCGTGATGGTCAGCAGCTCGCAGCCCGCGTTGTAAAGGTCGCGCATGGCCTGGGTGACCTCCTCGCGGGTCTCGCCCATGCCGAGGATCAGGTTGGACTTGGTGACCTGCCCGGCCGAGCGCGCCTGCGTGATGACCGAGAGCGACCGCTCGTACCGGAACGCGGGACGGATCCGCTTGAAGATCCGCGGAACGGTCTCCAGGTTGTGCGCGAGCACCTCGGGGCGCGCGGAGAAGACCTCGGCGAGCTGGGAGGGGATGGCGTTGAAGTCGGGGATGAGCAGCTCGACGCCGCATCCGGGCAGGCGCGAGTGGATCT
>JAOPYG010000422.1 GCA_025964685.1 Actinoallomurus sp.
GACGGGCTGTACGCGGCGTACCAGGAGGTCCTCGCCGAGCAGGGCATCCTGTTCATCGCCGATGAGGTGCAGACCGGCTGGGGCCGTACCGGGCAGAACTTCTGGGGCATCCAGAACCACGGCGTGACGCCGGACATGATGACCTTCGCCAAGGGGCTCGGCAACGGGTTTGCCATCGGCGGGGTCGTCGCCCGTGGTGAGCTGCTGGACGCGCTGCACGCGGTCGGCCTGTCGACCTTCGGCGGCAACCCGATCTCGACCGCGGCGGCGAACGCCACGCTCGACTACATCCTCGACCACGACCTGCAGGCCAACGCGGCCAAGGTGGGGGGACGGATCATCGACGGGCTGAAGGCCGCCGGCGACCGCCTGGACATCGTCACCGACGTACGCGGCAAGGGCCTGATGTTCGCCATCGAGCTGTCCGAGCCCGAACTCGCCGCCCGCATGCTGGAGGCGACGAAGGCACGCGGCCTGCTCATCGGCAAGGGCGGCCTGTACGGCAACACCCTGCGGATGGCACCGCCCCTCACGCTGACCGAAGATGAGGGCGAAGAGGGCCTCGGCATCCTGATCGACGCGCTGGAAGAGATCGCATGAAGCGGATAACACACTGGATCGGCGGCAAGCCCTGGACCGGCACCGCCGAGCGTCAGGGCGACGTCTACGAACCGGCGACGGGCGAGGTGGGCGGGCACGTCGACTTCGCCACCCCCGATGACGTGAACGCGGCCGTCGCCGCCGCCAACGAGGCGTTCCCGGCGTGGCGGGACACGTCCCTGGCCAAGCGCGCGAACATCCTGTTCGCCTTCCGTGAGCTGGTGCGGCGCAACCACGACGAGCTGGCGGCGCTGATCAGCTCCGAGCACGGAAAGGTGCGGTCCGACGCGGCGGGCGAGGTGGCGCGCGGACTGGAGGTCGTGGAGTTCGCCTGCGGGATCCCGCACCTGCTCAAGGGCGGATTCTCCGAGAACGTCTCGACGCGTGTGGACTCCTACTCGATCCGCCAGCCGCTGGGCGTCGTCGTGGGGATCACGCCGTTCAACTTCCCGGCCATGGTGCCGATGTGGATGTTCCCGGTGGCGATCGCGGCCGGCAACACGTTCGTGCTGAAGCCGTCGGAGAAGGATCCGTCCACCTCCATCCGGCTCGCCGAGCTCTGGCAGGAGGCGGGACTGCCGGACGGCGTCTTCAACGTCGTGCACGGCGACAAGGTCAGCGTGGACACGCTCCTGTCCCACCCGGACGTCCGCGCGGTCAGCTTCGTCGGCTCCACCCCGATCGCCCGCTACGTCTATGAGACCGGCACCGCGCACGGTAAGCGGGTCCAGGCACTCGGCGGCGCCAAGAACCACATGCTGGTGCTGCCCGACGCCGACCTCGACCTGGCCGCCGACGCCGCGGTCTCGGCCGGGTTCGGCTCCGCGGGAGAGCGCTGCATGGCGATCTCCGTGGTGGTGGCCGTCGACCCGGTCGGCGACGAGCTGGTCGACAAGATCAAGGAGCGGGTCGCCGGGCTGACCATCGGGCCGGGCACCGAGGCCGCGTCGGAGATGGGGCCGCTCGTCACGCGCCAGCACCGCGACAAGGTCGAGTCCTACCTGGACGGCGGCGTCGCCCAGGGCGCCACGCTCGCCGTCGACGGGCGCTCGCACGCCGTGCCGTCGGGGGACGGCTTCTGGCTCGGGCCCACGGTGCTCGACCACGTCACCTCGGAGATGGACTGCTACCGGGATGAGATCTTCGGGCCCGTCCTCTCGGTCGTGCGCACGTCCTCCTACGACGACGGCATGAAGGTCATCGCCGACAACCCGTACGGGAACGGCACGGCGATCTTCACTAACGACGGCGGTGCCGCGCGCCGGTTCCAGAACGAGGTCGAGGTGGGCATGATCGGCGTGAACGTGCCGATCCCCGTCCCGATGGCGTACTACTCCTTCGGCGGCTGGAAGTCGTCGCTGTTCGGCGACACTCACGTGCACGGCAGCGAGGGCGTTCACTTCTACACCCGCGGCAAGGTCGTCACCGCCCGTTGGCTCGGACCGGAGCACGGCGGCGTCAATCTGGGGTTTCCCACCAACGGCTGAATCCCGCCTTCCCGGCTTGACCTCGTGGCCGTACCCCGCTCGTCCGGGGTGCGGCCACGACGGCGATAAAAGGCGCGCCGTTTTCCGCTTTTTGCGCATCGTTGCTCAGGCTGATTATTTCGCGAGCCGGAAAACATTAGTGGTCCGCATTTCGCGGTGTACGCCGTCGGCTTTCCGGACGTGGCGAAACGGCTCGCACGGCGATGTGGCGCAGAAGCGGGGTCCGGGAGGGTGGTCTCCGGCGACCCGGTAGGTCACCATGTTCTGAGGGGACCGCTTCACAGGTCGCAAGGCACGGACGGCGCCGGACGGGCGTCGCCGAACGGGGTGCGGGCACGGCCGGCAAGATCCTTTTGTCGCCACGCCGGAGTGGCGTTGAACAGCGCCTTTGCCCTGCCTATCTCCGCTGACATGGCAAACTACAAATACTAGCTAGGCCTCTTGACCTCCTCTGTGGCATACGACACACTTCGTTTGTCGACATTTGCTTCACGCATAAATAAGACGTTCCCCGGTTGCCAGGGAGCCCTCCATGCCTGCCGACGAATCGCTCGACCAACAGCCGCTTTCGCTGTTGACCATGCTGGCGGCGCGCTACCCGCACTGGACGATCTGGTTCGGGCAGGCCACCCGCCACTGGTGGGCGCTCCCCCCGCACCCCCGGGAGGCGGACCGCTTCATCGAGGCACTCAACGTGAAGGAGCTCGTCGAGTCGATCGAGGCCATCCAGGCGCGCCGCCGCGTGGCGGACCCTTCCCCGCAGCCGGGAGGCATCCTCTTCGGTGAGGCGCAGTCCTCACGTGCGGGCCGGATCCCGGCAGCCGCGTGGCCCGGCGGTCTCCGATGACAGCACACGTGACCGGCACGTCTGACCGGCACACCCGCGGCCGCGCCGAGCGGCCGCCCAAGAGCCGCGGTCTCGGGCGGGCAATTTTCAGTCGCGCCGCCTCCCCCTCCAACACCTCCGTGACAGGTGTGACTGAAGAGGGGCGCCCTCCCGAGGCCGCATGACGTCCGGACAACCGCGTAGCCCCCGGCGGGGTTGTCCGGACTTCCGTTCGCCGGCACGACTCCGGGCCGCAAACCTGGTCCGCGTACCCATCCTCCCGCGCACGTCGTTACGCTCGCCGCAGAGGTTCTTCACAACGGAACGGGAGCGGCATGAGGCGTTCGCGGATGCTCGCGGCGGCCGTACTGGCCATCGCACTCGGTCTCGCGGGCTGCAGCGAGAGCGGGAGCGGGAGCAGCGAGACGCACCAGACCAAGGAGGTGCGGGCGGCCGAGACCATGGGGCAGGGCGAGGGCTCCCTGTCGCTGGTCAGCTGGAACGGCTACGCCGAGGACGGCTCCAACGACCCCCGGGTCGACTGGATCACCCCGTTCGAGAAGAAGACCAAGTGCCGGGTGACCGTCAAGTACGCGGCGAACCCCCAGGAGATGCTCGCGCTGATGTCCAAGCCGAACCTCCACTACGACGGGGTGGCGGCGACACCGGAGATCGCCGGGCAGCTCATCACGGACCAGCAGGTGGTGCCGATCAACCCGGATCTCATCGACTCCTACAAGCAGCTCGAGCCGGCGCTGCGCTCGCAGCTCACGGTGAAGGGCAAGCACTACGCCGTGCCGTTCACCTGGGGCGCGAACCTGCTCATGTACGACCAGCGCACCGTACGCCCGCAGCCGGACAGCTGGGCGGCGCTGTTCGACCCCGCCCAGGCCAAGAAGTACTCCGGGCATCTCGTCGTACGCGACAGCCCGCTGACGCTCGGAGACGCCGCGCTCTACCTGCGGGCGCACAACCGCAAGCTGCACATCAAGGACCCGTTCGCGCTCACCCCCAAGCAGCTCTCCGCCGCGGCGAATGTGATCTCCAAACAGCGCCCGATGGTGAAGACGTACTGGCTCAACCCCTCCGACGCGATCGCCGCGTTCGCCACCGGTGAGGCCGCTCTGGGCGAGGTCTGGCCCTACCAGGTCGACGTCCTCGGCCGCAGCGGCCGGCCGGTCGTGGGAGTCACGCCGCGCGAGGGCGTCACCGGATGGATGGACTCCTGGATGATGGGCGCCCGCGCCGACCACCCCAACTGCATGTACCAGTGGATGAACTGGACGAGCTCTCCGGAGGTGCAGCAGCAGGTGGCCGAGTGGGACGGTGTCGCCCCGGCCAACCCCGACGCCTGCGCCCGCGACCGTCTGCGTCCTCAGTTCTGCGGCGCCTACCACGTGGGTGACCGAAACTACCTGAGCAAGGTGCTCTTCGCCCGGATGCCGGCCGCCAGCTGCGTGAACGACAAGGACTGCGCCGACTACGCGGACTGGAACCGCGCCTGGCAGGACGCCCGCACCTGACCTCCGGTGTGGCCGGGGGAGAGCGGCGTCGTGTCCGTGGCCCCGCGAGGCGGTGGCCCGGTTCGCTCGGATGACGAGCCGGCCGGACGGGACACGGGCAGTGGGAGGAATGAAGAGACGCGCGCCCGGCCGCCCCCGCCGGGCCCGCGTCTCTCGTGAGCGTCCTGGGCTCCCCCCGGACTCAGGACGCTCCTTCCAATGAGGTCGTCAGGCCCGGCTCAGGCTCTCCGCCCGCCGGCCTTGCTCTTTGGGTCTGGTGGCTCGTCCGCGGACCGGCTGCGGAATGATCCGCAGCGCCGGCACGCAGTCATCGCATGCGAATACCCGGGAATCGTCGGGCAGCCGGCCTACGCGCGCCCGCGGCCGCGGCCACTTCTTGTGGCACACGACGCAGGCTTCCCCGTAGCGCTGCGCGGCGGTCAGACCGTCCGGGTCGAATGTCGGACCAGAACGGGCCATGAAGTTCCCCCCAACTTCCTCGGCTCCGCTTCGGCCTCCATTTCTATCGCCGTGAAGGTGTGCAATCGGTCGCCGCAACTGCAAACCGCGGCAAAGCTGTGCCGACCGTGGATTACCGTACGCCGCGACCATCTCACGCGGCCCCAAACGCGCACGTGACCCGAAATACGGGCCTTTACCGGCGGTCCCAGGCTCAGACGGGCCGATCGTCAGGCGGCGAGCAGGGCGGGGAGCTCGGTGGTCGTGATGACGTGGGCCTGCCGGGGGAACACCTTCTCGGTGAGCGTCTCGTGCAGGCCGGCGTCGGGGTCGGCGCTGCCGTCGGCGAGCACGAAGACGCGGTAGTCACGGTCGGCGGCGTCACGGACGGTGGACAGCACGACCCCGCTGGTGCTGATGCCGGCGAGGATCAGCGTGTCGATGCCCCGGTCACGTAGCCGCCGGTCCAGGTCGGTGGTGGAGAACGCGCCGACGCGGGTCTTGCGGACCATGATGTCGCCGTGCTGTGGGGCCACGGCCTCATGGACGGCGGACTCCGGTGCCCCTTCGGGAAGGAAGCCCTGGGCCGCGCGTGCGGCGAACATCTTGTTGGTCGCCGGGATGGCCGCGTAGTCGGCGTCCTCGAAGGCCACCCGGACGTAGCCGATCTGCCCGTCGTGGTCGCGGACGGCGGCGATGGCACCGGCCAGGCGTGCGAGCAGGGCCTCTGACTCCGGGATGGAGCCCAGCAGGGCCGGCTGGTAGTCCATCACGAGCAGTACGGCGTGACGGGCGTCGATGGCGGGGGTTGTTTCGGGCACGGTGTCTCCTGGGCGGGTCGAGCGGCGCACGGGCGCCGTGAGGCGGTGGTCGAAGAGGGTCATCAGCAGCACCACGGCACCGACGGCGACGAGGACGATCGCGATGGTGTGCAGGCCGTGATCGGTGACGCTGCTACGGAAGGCGAGGCCGGTGATCGTGGCCGAGGCGATGGACCCGAGGTAGCCGAAGGTGCGGGAAAGGCCCGAGGCGGTGCCGATCTGGTCGGCCGGCGCCTGAGCGTAGAGGGCGGTCTGGTTGGCCACGGTGCTGGTTCCGATGGTGATGCCGAAGATCAGCATCACGCCCACGAGCAGGATCACCGGGGCGTGCGCGGTGAGGAGCAGCACGCCGGCCGACGCCGCGAGCAGGGAGAGTGCGGCGACGATCAACGGACCGCGCACCAGGTTGCGGCGCGACACCGGCCGCGACACGACGATGGACAACACGCCCATGGGCAGGATCAGCAGGCCGGCCTGTTCGGCGGAGTAACCCCGGCCGGCCTCCAGCCACTGGGTGACGCCATAGAGCACGGTGTAGAAGCCCAGCAGGGTCAGCCCGCTCCGCAGGTAGGTGCGGGTCAGGGCCAGGTTGGAGGCCAGCCGGCGAACGTCGAGGAACGGGGTCGCCACGCGCAGCTCCCACCAGACCAGCAGGCCGGCCGCCACGACCGCGACGGCGAGGACGGCCCAGTTCGCGTGGGGCAGTGACATGAGGAAGACCAGCAGGGCGGTCACGGCGCCACCGAAGCCGATGATTCCGGCCACGTCGATGCGAGCGGCGACCTCCCGGACGCGCCGCGGTCCGTCGTTGGGATGGTCGCGGGGGATCCAGTAGACGGCCATGGCCAGGGCGGCGGCCGCGACGGGAAGGTTGACCAGGAACGCCGCCCGCCACCCGAGGGTGCCGACGAGCAGCCCGCCGATCGGCGGTCCGACGGCGAGGGTCGCCATCCCGGCGATCGCCAGGCCGCCCAGGACACCGCCCGGCGGGGCGTCGGCGCCGGCCCACGTGGCGCGGCGGCGGATCAGCACCATCGCCGACGGATACCCGGCCGAGGTGCCGATGCCGATGAGGACGCGGGCCACGATGAGGGTCGTCAGCGTCCGGCCCGAACCGCCCACCAGCCCGCCGAGCAGGACGAGGAGGATTCCGGCCAGGAAGACCCGGCGCGGCCCGAACTCCTCGGCCAGCTTGCCCGCGGTCGGCTGTGCCACCGAGCTGGCCAGATAGAGCGCGGAGACCAGCACCGAGGCGTGGCCGACCGACACGTGCGTTGCGGTGGCGATCGGCACCAGGGCGGTGGCGATGATCGAGCTGTTGATCGGGTTGAGCGCGGATCCCAGGAACAGCGGTGTGACGAACGTCCATCCGAACGCGTCCGCCCGCGCGGGAACCTCGCCGTGTGGCCTCATGCGGTCTCCGGGTCCGCCGCCGCCAGGCGTTCGAGCAGCTCGATCCCGGTCTGCAGGGCGGCACGCTCGGCCGGGCGGACGACCGACTCGATCGCCCGGACGAGCCATGCCTCACGGGTGGCCAGCAGGGTCTCGCACAGGCGGCGCCCGGCGGAGGTCGGGCTGATCAGCACCTTGCGCCCGTCGGAGGGATCGCGCTCGGTCCGGACCAGCTCGCCCGCCTTGAGTGTCGCGACGCTCTGCGCGATCGCCTGCTGGCTCACGTGCTCGACCGCCGCCAGCGAGGCCGCCGTCGCCGGTCCGCTCTCCATCAGGCGCTTCAGCAGCGCCAGCTGCGAGATCGTCAAGCCCGTCGTGGTCATGCCGGCCTCTTCGCGCAGCCTCGACCGCAGGCGGCTGAGCGCGATCGACAGCCGGACCGCGACCTCGGCCGTGTCCTGGTCGGCGTTCATGCGGCGAGGCTAGCATTCACACAAGCAACTTGTACAAGTTGCTTGTCGATCGCCTAGGCCGGTTCCGTGTCCTTCGTGCACAACGACTTTTCGAAGCAGACGCTGCGGGCGGGATGCCGGCCGAACGGTGCGATACGGACGTAACCGTTGGAGGCGTAGAGACCGGCCGTGCGAAGGTCGCCCGCCTCCAGCCGGGCCACCGTGTAACCCCGCCGCCGTGCCAGGTCCTCGACCCCGGCCAGCAACAGCCGCGAGATGCCCAGCCCGCGGTAGGCGGGCCGGACGTAGAGCCGCTCGACCTCGGCGGTGTCCTCGCCGAGCCGCCGCAGCCCGGCACAGCCGACCGCGGCGCCCGACTCCCGTGCGACCAGGAAGACCATGCCGGCGTCGGTGGTCGGAGGACCGGCCGCCGACGCCTCTTCCATGCCGGGCCGGGGCGTGGCCGGCCGCGGGCGTCCGGCGCGCAGACCGGTCACGATCGGGTCATCGAACGAGGCCACGACGAGTTCGACGGGCGGGCCGCTGCTCATGCGGGACAACAGTAAGGATCCACGGTCGCGGACGCCGGCATTTCACGCCCGCTGGGCGCGGTCGTACATGCGACGCACGGCATGACCGAAATAGGGGCCGTACATCGTCGCCGGATCGTCGGCGTACTTGAAGCTGCTCACCGACGTGACGACGCCCGTCCCCGTGCCGGCGTCGAACCGGGTCAGCCACGGCCCGCCGCTGGAACCCTCGGTCATGTCGCAGCGCAGCCCCTCGTCATGGGTGATCTTGTGGGAGTCGGGATAGGTCTTGCCGCTGCAGTACGTCAGCCGCTCGCCGTCGTAGCGTCCACCGGCGGGGTAGCCGAAGCCGTACACGAGCGAGCCGCGCGGCTGGTCGAAGGCGATGCCCTGGGCGCCGACCACGTCGGTGACGTGCCGCCCCGCGTAGGTGGCCAGCGCGACCAGCGCCACGTCGTAGTTCTCGTCGCCGCGCGCCGACCAGGGGCCGAGCACGAACAGGTGCCGCGCGGTGAACGCGCCGTACGGCCGGCGGCCCTGGTCGTATCCCGGCACGTAGATCCAGTTGCGGGCCCAGGTGCCGGTGGCGTCCTGGGCGCAGTGCCCGGCGGTCACGACGAGGTCCCGGTTGGCCGAGGTGACCGAGCCGGCGGAGCAGACGTAGTCGCCGCCGCGGATGGTGAAGAAGACCTTGCCGGTGGTGGCGCGTACGGCCCCGCGCGAGGTCCACGGCGCGCCGGGGGTCTCGACGCTACGGCGGCTGGACTGTGGCGCGGGGGCGCTGCCGGGGATCATCACCGGGGTTCCCGTGGCCGGCTCGCCATCGGCGACGGACCTGCCGGTCATCGGGTTCGGGCGGGACCGTCGCGGGGGGATGACGGCGCGTCGCATCCGCTCGGCCGTCCAGTAGCGGAGGGTCGCGGATGGCCCGGTGGCGATCACGTGGTCGGTCACGCCGGTCAATCCCGGCGCGGGATGCGGCGTCACCGGGCCGGCCATGCCGAGCGCGGCACTGACGGCGGGGACGACGAGGGCGATGGGGGCACTCTTGAACATGAGCCAAAAGTGTGCAGCACCGAGGGTGATCGTATGCTCACTTTGGGTAAAACGGCGTTCGTGATCGAGTGATCTGTGCTTTGACGTCGCCGCGCCCGCCACCCGCGGCGAGAATGGAGGAGTGATTTCCGACGAGAACTCCTCCCCGGCAGGCCCAAGAGACGTCGTGATCCTCGGCTCGACCGGATCCATCGGCACGCAGGCCATCGACGTGATCCGCCGCAATCCCGACCGGTTCCGGGTGGTCGGCCTGGCCGCCGGGGGAAGCCGGGTCGATGTGCTGGCCGCGCAGGTCCTCGACCTGCGCCCGGAGGTGGTCGCCGTGGCCAAGGGCTCGGTGGCCGAAGACCTCCAGCTCGCCCTCTACGCCGCGGCACAGAAGCGCGGTTACTCCTCCGGCGAATACCGCCTGCCCCGGCTGCTCGCCGGGCCGGGCACCATCGCCGAGGCGGCGGCATGGCCGTGCGACATCGTGCTCAACGGCATCGAGGGTGCCGCGGGCCTGGCCTCGACCCTCGCCGCCCTCGACGCCGGCCGTACGCTCGCGCTCGCCAACAAGGAGTCGCTGATCATTGGCGGCCCGCTGGTCAAGCAGCGCGCCAAGCCGGGCCAGATCATCGCGGTCGACTCCGAACACTCTGCGCTCGCGCAGTGCATGCGCGCGGGAACGCGCGGGGAGCTGCGCCGGCTGGTCGTGACCGCCAGCGGCGGGCCGTTCCGCGGCCGGAGCCGCGCGGAGCTGCAGGACGTCACGCCGGAGCAGGCACTCGCCCACCCCACGTGGTCGATGGGTCCCCTCATCACGGTCAACTCCGCGACGCTGGTCAACAAGGGTCTGGAGGTGATCGAGGCCCACCTGCTCTACGACGTGCCGTTCGAGTCGATCGAGGTGATGGTGCACCCGCAGTCGGCGATCCACTCGATGGTGGAGTTCACCGACGGCTCGACGATCGCGCAGGTCAGTCCGCCCGACATGCGACTGCCGATCGCGATGGCACTGGCGTGGCCCGACCGGGTGCCGGACGCCGCGCCAGGCGTCGACTGGACCCGCGCGCACACGTGGGAGTTCTTTCCACTGGACAACGAGGCCTTCCCGGCCGTACTCCTCGCGCGCGAGGTCGGCGCGGCCGGCGGCACCGCTCCGGCGGTCTACAACGGGGCCAACGAGGAGTGCGTCGCCGCCTTCCTCCGCGGCACCCTCGCATTTCCGGCGATTGTCGACACGGTCGCCCGGGTAGTGTCCGAGCACACGAATGATTCCGGCTCACCGGCACCGGCCGGCGGCGGGCTCACCCTCGCCGACGTGCTGGCCGCGGACGAGTGGGCGCGTACCCGTGCACGGGAGCTGACGTCTGGTTGACCCACCTCTACGGCCTTCTCGGCGTGGCCGCCTTCGTACTGGCGCTCCTGCTCTCCGTCGTGCTGCACGAGGCCGGGCACCTGCTCACCGCGAAACGCTTCGGCATGAAGGCGTCGCAGTTCTTCGCGGGGTTCGGCACCACGCTGTGGTCGCGCCGGCGGGGCGAGACCGAGTACGGCATCAAGGCGATTCCGCTCGGCGGGTTCGTGAAGATCGTCGGCTACACGCCGTTGGAGAAGGTCGACCCCGCCGACGAGCCGCGCGCCTTCTACCGCCAGCCCGCGATCCGCCGCGCGGCGGTCATCGGCGCGGGCGTCGTGATGAACCTGCTCCTCGCGTTCCTGCTGCTCATCGTGCTCGCGATGGGAGTGGGCATCCCCTCCGGCGGTGCCGCCACCACGGTCGTACGCCGGGTGTCGCCCTGCGTGACGGCGGCGGACGTCTGCACCGCCCGCGACCCGGAGTCCCCGTCGAAAAAGGCGGGACTGCGGGCCCACGACCGGATCGTGTCGTTCGGCGGGCGCACGGTGCGCGACTGGAACGACCTGTCGGCGGCGATCAGGGCGGCCAAGCAGGGCAGCACGGTCACGGTCGTCGTCGAACGCCACGGCACGCGGCTCTCGCTGCCGGCCACCGTCGCCGACCTCGGGGGCAGCGGCTACTTCGGGCTGGAGCCGGTCGCGCGCACCGATCGGCTCGGTCCCGTCGGCGCGGTCCGGTTCGCGGGGCGCTTCATGGGCGACATGACGGTCTCGATCGGGCGCGTGGTCGTGGACATCCCGCACGCGATCCCCAAGCTGTTCGGCCACGAGCGCGCGAGCACGCCCGGTGGTCAGGCGGGCAGCATCGTCGGCGGCGCGGAGGCGTCCGGGCAGGTGTTCTCCTCGAGCGACACCTGGCGCGACAAGCTCACCACGTTCCTTCTGCTGATCGTCTCGCTCAACCTGTTCGTCGGGCTGCTCAACCTGGTGCCGCTGCTGCCGCTGGACGGCGGCCATCTCGCGGTGCTCTGCTACGAGCGGATCAAGGCCCTGGTCTTCCGCGTGCGCGGGCGGCCCGATCCTGGTCCGGTCGATATGACCAAGCTCATGCCGCTGACATACGTGGCGGTGACGCTGCTCGTCGGACTCGGTGTGCTGCTCATCCTGGCCGACGTGATCAACCCGCTGAAGGTGCCGCAATAGACCCTTCGGGTGCGCACCACTCCCGCGGGTGCCTAGGCTTGGATCCGTACGTCCACCTGCACCACTGGAAGGGAGGCCGCGGCAGCCCCCCGGAGCGCTCGGCTCCGTGCCGCGTGACCGATGAGCGTCGATCTCGGGATTCCGCAGGCCAAGCCCAAGCCGATCGCCCCCCGCCGCGAGTCGCGGCAGATCATGGTGGGCTCCGTGCCCGTCGGCGGTGACAGTCCGGTGTCGGTACAGTCGATGACGACCACGCTGACCTCCGACGTGAACTCCACCCTGCAGCAGATCGCGGAGCTGACCGCTTCCGGCTGCCAGATCGTGCGCGTGGCGGTGCCGTCGCAGGACGACGCCGACGCGCTGCCGGCGATCGCCCGCAAGTCGCAGATCCCGGTGATCGCCGACATCCACTTCCAGCCGAAGTACGTCTTCGCCGCGATCGACGCGGGCTGCGCGGCGGTCCGAGTGAACCCCGGCAACATCAAGAAGTTCGACGACAAGGTCGGCGAGATCGCCCGTGCCGCCAAGGACGCCGGCGTGCCGATCCGCATCGGGGTCAACGCCGGGTCGCTCGACAAGCGGCTGCTGCAGAAGTACGGCAAGGCGACCCCCGAGGCGCTGGTCGAGTCCGCGCTGTGGGAGTGCTCCCTGTTCGAGGAGCACGACTTCCGCGACATCAAGATCTCGGTCAAGCACAACGACCCGGTCGTGATGGTCAACGCCTACCGGCAGCTCGCCGCGAAGTGCGACTATCCGCTGCACCTCGGCGTCACCGAGGCCGGGCCGACCTTCCAGGGCACCATCAAGTCCTCGGTGGCGTTCGGCGCGCTGCTGGCCGAGGGCATCGGCGACACGATCCGCGTGTCCCTGTCGGCGCCTCCCGTCGAGGAGGTCAAGGTCGGCCTGGCGATCCTCGAGTCGCTCGGGCTGCGTGAGCGCGGCCTCGAGATCGTGTCCTGCCCTTCGTGCGGGCGCGCCCAGGTCGACGTCTACACCCTGGCCGACCAGGTGACCGCGGCCCTGCAGGACTTCCCGGTCCCGCTGCGGGTCGCCGTCATGGGCTGCGTCGTCAACGGTCCCGGCGAGGCGCGCGAGGCCGACCTCGGCGTCGCCTCGGGCAACGGCAAGGGCCAGATCTTCGTCAAGGGAGAGGTCGTCAAGACCGTGCCCGAGTCGGCGATCGTGGAGACCCTCATCGAGGAGGCCGTCCGTATCGCCGGCGACATGGGCATCGACGTCACGGGCGAGGGCCCGGGCGCCGACGTGACCGTTTCCTGACACCGTCGACTGGATAGAGTTCGCAAAACCCCGGCCCTTCGGCCGGGGGTTTTTTGTGTTCATGCGGCACGCCGGAACTGGCCAATGTTGGCCGCACTCTTCCCGGCCGTACGACAACGTCACGAAAATCGTGCGTTACCGCATGAACCGGGGTTCATTATCGAACCTCGTTCGAAAGGGGTTACGTGAAAAAGCTTGCCATCACGGCGGCCGCCGCCGGCGTCGGCTTGGTCGCGCTGGCGCTCGCGCCGATCGCCGCCCAGGCCCGCCCGGCTCAGCCGTCCGCGAGCCTGAACTGGTCGGCGTGCACGGACGAGAGCCTGAGCGGCCTCGAGTGCGCCAGCCTCAAGGTGCCGCTCGACCACGCCAAGCCGCACGGCCAGCAGATCACTCTGGCGCTGTCCCGCTTCAAGCACACCGGGACGACGGGCTACCAGGGGGCCATGCTGGTCAACCCGGGTGGTCCGGGTGGCACCGGCCGTGACTTCGCCGGGCGTGTGGCGGACGGCCTGCCGGACAACCTCAAGGCGACCTATGACGTCATCGGGTTCGACCCGCGTGGCGTCGGCGGAAGCAGCCCGTCCCTGAGCTGCGACCCGAACTACTTCCAGCCGGTGCGGCCCGACTACCTGCCGACGACCAAGGCGCTCGAGACCACCTGGCTCAAGCGCTCGGCCAGGTACGCCGCGGCCTGTGGGAAGAAGTACGGTTCCCTGCTCGACCACATGAAGACCACGGACGCCGTCAAGGACATGGACGACATCCGCGTGGCGCTGGGCCAGAAGCAGATCAACTACTACGGCGCGTCCTACGGCACGTACCTGGGCTCGGTGTACGCGACGCTGTACCCCAGCCACGTGCGGCGCATGGTGCTGGACAGCAACGTCAAGCCGAGTGACGTCTGGTACGACGCCAACCTCGAGCAGGACAAGGCGTTCGAGGGCAACATCAACGCGATGTTCGCGTGGGCGGCCAAATACGACTCGATCTACCACCTTGGCACGACCCAGAAGGCGGTGCGCGACGTCTACTTCGCCACCCGCGCGAAACTGGCCAAGGCTCCGGCCGGCGGCACCGTCGGCGGCGACGAGCTCGACGACACCTACCTGGTCGCCGGCTACATCGACCTGGGCGGCTACTGGCCGTACCTGATCAACGCCCTGTCCCAGTACAAGGCGGGCAACGCGCAGGCCATCGTGAACGCGTACAACCTGCTCGGTGCCACCTCGGACGACAACGGCTACGCGGTCTACAACGCCGTGCAGTGCAGCGACGTCCAGTGGCCGAAGAGCTGGGACAAGTGGCGCCAGGACAACTGGAAGCTCTACAACTCGGGCTACAAGTTCGAGACCTGGGGCAACGCCTGGTACAACGCCCCGTGTCTGACCTGGCCCGCCAAGGCCGGCAAGCCGGTCGACGTCGGCCACGCCAAGGGCCTGCCGAACGTGCTGCTCTTCCAGGCGACGAACGACGCCGCGACGCCGTTCCCCGGTGGTCTGGAGATGAACAAGCGGCTCAAGGGCTCGCGACTGGTGATCGAGGACGGCGGCCGTACCCACGGTGTCGTCCAGCGGGGTAACGCCTGCATCGACGACAAGTTCAACGCGTTCCTCACCAACGGCACCCTGCCGTCGAACCTGACGCACTGCGCGCGTCTCCCGGAGCCGGTTCCGCCGTCCTCCGCTTCGGCCACCGCCAAGGCGGCCGTCGCGCAGCAGTTCCCACCGGCGCTAACCCGCCCTTAGGCACTGTCAGACGAGGGCCCCCGGCTGCGCGCCGGGGGCCCTCGCACGTCCGGCCAGGTCGCCGGGTGGGCAGTATTGCCGGATGGTCGCCAAATCTCCGAGGATCTCCGCTGATGGGAGCTCTGGTCCTACCTTGCGAGAGATCTCCATGCGATCCTGCCGTACCCTTGACACCGTGAGCGGAGCGGATCTGTCGGTGCGACGGGGTCTCGGCTCGCATGGCTCCGAGCAGGCAGGTGAGGAGATCTCGTGAGCCCGGTGCTTCGGACGTCGCCGGTCCGCATACTCGATGACCGCCACCTTGGTGAGGCGATCGCGATCCTCGACTCCGATCCGGTCTCGAACGTCTTCGTGAGCTCGCGGGTGCACGTCGCCGGGCTCGATCCGGGCCGTCTGGGCGCCCAGATGTGGGGTTATCACCGCGACGGGCGGCTCGCCGCGCTTTGCTACTCCGGCGCCAACCTCGTACCCGTCGCCGCCGACGCGCAGGCGTCGCGTCACTTCGCCGACAAGGCCCGCTCCCAGGGGCGGCGGTGTTCCTCGATCGTCGGCCCTGTCGGGCCGGTGACGCAGCTCTGGAACGCCCTGCGGCCCTACTGGGGAGCCCCGCGCGCCGTACGCGCGGCTCAGCCGGTCATGTCGACCACCTCACCGCCGCCGGTCATGCCGGACACCGCCGTACGGCGGGTCACGATGAAGGACTTCGACACCCTCTATCCGGCGTGCGTGGCGATGTTCACCGAAGAGGTCGGCATCTCACCGCAGATCGGTGACGGCGGAGTGCTCTACCGGGCCCGCGTCGCCGAGTTGATCCGCTCCGGTCGCGCGTTCGCCCGGATCGAGGGCGGCCGCGTGGTCTTCAAGGCGGAGATCGGCGCGGTCACCCCGCACGCCTGCCAGATCCAGGGCGTCTGGGTCAACCCCGAGCTACGCGGCCGCCGCTACGCCGTCCACGGCATGGCCACGGTCGTCGACGAGGCCCTGCGCTCGATCGCACCCGCCGTCTCGCTCTACGTCAACGACTTCAACGCCCCGGCCCGCGCCACGTATCGCCGCGTCGGCCTGCGCGACGTCAACACCTTCATGAGCGTGATGTTCTAGGACGGCACGTCGACCCGGGGAACCCGGCGAGGAAACGGGCGCTCATATTGACGGTGTGCCGGAACGCTGACACCGTTCGATTCGATCACCTTTGTAGGTCGATGACTGGAGTGCTCGCATCGTGTCCGAAGCAGGGGACCGTCAGGCCGGACGGCGCGACGGTGAGGCGCACGGCGTCGGTACGGCCGACGAGGGGCGTGTGCGCGCGGTCGTCGCCGCCACGCGCATGATCTCGCTGGAGCCGGATCCGCGGGCACTCCGGCATGCCCCGGAGACGCTGGCCGAGCACGTGAAGACGGCGGTCAACGCGGCCTTCGAGGACCTGCGGACTGCGGTGGCCGCCGACGGCGAGGCGCCGGTCATCGATCCGCTGGCCATGGCCCGGCAGTTCCGTTCGCTGAGCGACGACCTCGACCACCGGATGACCGCGGTCACCGGGTCCATCCAGGAGAGCGCCACGGCACTGCGGCGCGACGCCGAGGTTCCCGGTGAGCTTCCCACGATGGAGTTCGGTGACATGTTCGGGCAGCTCGCCGACCTTCTGGAGATCATCGGTGGCGTGCCGGACGGCGAGCCGCCCCTGGGGGAGGGGACGGTGACCGGGGGTTGGGTGCGCGTCACCTGTGAGCCGGGTCCGCGGGTGGTCTCGATGACCGTCCAGCGGCGCGCGATGCGCGGCACCGCCGAGCTCGCCGGCCACGTCGTGGCGGCGGTGAACGCGGCGCTGGAGGATCTGGCAGAGAAGACGAGGGAGCTGCGCAAGGAGGCGGGCGCGGATCCGGAGAAGATCAATGCCCGGATCGGGGAGTTGCGCGAGCTGGGTGTCACGCGGATGGAGGCCTACGGTCAGGCCGTCAGCGGGCTGATGGGCGGTATCCGGCCTTACCAGTGAGCGCGATGATGGGGACGCGGCGGCCTGCGGGGCGCGGCGAAGGCATGCGGGAGGAGTGGGACGTGGACGTTGACTGGGCGCAGATGCAAAGCTCCGCCGACGGCATCGAGCGGGCGCACGGGAACGCGCAGGAGGAGTCGCGGGCCTTTCAGGCGCAGATGGCCTCGCACGGGGAGCCCTGGGGCATCAACAACGCCGTCGGCCAGGCGATCGGGATGTGCTACACCGCGGTGAGCGCGGTCTTCACCGAATGCAATCAGGACAACCTCGGCGCGTACGGCGGATATCCGGCCGGCGTACGCGAGATGGTGGCCACCGGAAGGCTCACCGAGCAGGCCAACACCGACGACGTCGGCTCCGTGCGATCGGTTTGAGAGGGGCAGGCGATGAGTCTCGAACTTCCGGGTTGGCTCACCCCGGTGTGCCTTTTCCTCGGCCCGCTCTTCCCGGACGGCAAGGAGGACGACGTGCTGAGCATGGGCGACTCCCACGAACAGCACGGCGCGAGGATGAAGACCCACCTGGGCGAGGCGCAGAGCCACGAGCAGCGCATCGTCACCGCCAGCCGGAGTGACGGCGTCACCGCCATGCACACCGACTTCAGCCGGCCCGAGGGCCCGCATAACAACCTGGTCGACGCCGGCACGGGCAGCCATGTGATCGGTCTCGGGCTGAAGACGGCCGGCGGGGTCATCCTCGCGCACAAGGGCATCACGTTGCTGCAGTACGGTCTGACGGCGGCGGCGCTGGTCGAGGCCCTGGCCGCGCCGGGGGTCGGCGCGGCGCTGACCCCGCTCATCCGCCAGGCCGGGCGGCGCGCCCTGGACCAGACGACGAACGCCGCCGTCAACGCCATCCTGGCCTGAACGCGATCGGGGGATGAGGATGGCGGTTCGCAGGGACGGGCGGCCCGAGCCGGAGACCGAGACGACGGTACGCTCGGCCGACTGGGACGGGCGTGACCTCGCCGGTGAGCGGCACGACCGGGTCGAGTTCGTCGACGTGGACATGACCGAGGTCCGCACCCGGGGCGCGGCGTTCTCCGACTGTGTCTTTCGCGGAGTCCGGTTCAACGCCTCGGAGCACACCAGCACGGCCTTCACCAACTGCGTGTTCACCCGGTGCGCGTTCTTCGACGCCACCTTCACCGGATGCAAGCTCGTCGGCAGCTTCTTCGACGCCTGCACCTACGGACTGCTGAAGGTCTCCGGCGGTGACTGGTCCTTCACCGGCCTGCCCGGTGCCGACCTCGGCGGTGCCTCGTTCGAGGAGCTCCGGATGCGGGAGGCCGACCTCACCGGCGCACGCCTGGGCGGCGCGACCGTGCACGACGTGGATCTTTCCGGCGCGTGGCTCCACAGGGCCGATCTCACCGGCTGTGACCTGCGTGGAAGCGACCTGTCCGCGTTGGACCCGCGCACCGTCGAGCTGAAGGACGCGGTGATCGACCCGATCCAGGCCGTGGTGATCGCCACCGCCCTCGGCCTGGAGGTCCGCTCGGGCTGAGCCCTGCGGTTTGCGCGGGACCGGAGGCCCTCTCCACCATGGGCGCATGGCGAACGGACTCACCGGCTCGCGGGTGCGCCGGGCGACGGTGGGCGATGCCGCCGCGCTCGTCCAACTGCGCGATCTCGCGGCCCGGCCGCGATCACGAGGTCTGACGGCGGCCGCACGCCTACGATCGAGGGGTGTGGACGGACGCGCAGGCGAGGTGGTCCCGTGCCCGAGGGTGAGCCGAAGAAGGTCGGACTGCTGTACCGCGATCTGGGCATCGCCGACGTCTCGGTCGGTGACGGCCGGCGCGGCAACGCCCTGTCCAGCGAGGACTGGCGTGCGCTCGAGCAGACCTTCCGCCGCCTGGCCGGCGACGAGGAGCTGCGCGCCGTGGTCGTACGCGGTCAGGGCGGCACGTTCAGCGCCGGGTCGGACATGCGCGAGTGGGTCCAGGCCGACCGCATGGACGTGGCGGAGAGCTTCGCGGCGATGGAGGCGGCGTTCACCGCGATCGAGGATCTGCCCGTGCCGGTGATCGCCGAGGTCGAGGGGGTGGCGGCCGGTGCGGGCTGCCAGCTCGCGCTGGCCTGTGACCTGCGAGTCCTCGCCGAGACGGCGCGCATCGGAATGCCGATCGCACGTCTCGGCATCCTCGTCAGCCCGCTGTTCGCGGCTCGGCTGAGCGCGCTGGCCGGCCCCGGGGTCGCGCGGGAGCTGCTCTACACCGGGCGTCTGGTCTCGGCGGAGGAGGCGGTGCGCCTCGGCCTGGCCACCCGCAGCGTCCCCGCGGCGGACCTGGCGACGACCACCCGCAGGCTGGTGCTGTCGGTCGTACGCCACCCGCCGTCGGCGATCCGCGCGGCCAAGCACGCCGTCGACGTGGCACTGGCACCGACGCGCGCCGCGGCGAGGGCTCAGGCCCAGGGGCCGCCGGTCGCCTACGACGACTTCCAGCGCGGGATCATGACCTTCCTCGCGAGGAACCCCGGGCGCGGCACGGGAGACGAACCGGCCACGGACGGCTGAATTCGCCGACGGCATAATGTGCCGACAGTGAAAGTCATTGACCGAATTAATACGGCGAGATATCGCCCGCACGAATTCGCTGCGCCCGCAGCGAACGGCCTTTTCCGGCGGGCAAAGAGCCGATTAATGTCGCAGGCATCCGAACACGCGACAACGAACGGGTGGCGATGATGACGTCCCAGACCCTGCCCAGGCCGCCGATCGACGCGAGTGTCGCCGACTCCCCGCCCCTCACCTCGGGCGACCAGCTCTACCAGCGGCTCCTGCACAACCGCATCGTCTTCCTGGGGCAGGAGGTGGACGACGAGATCTCCAACCGCATCTGCTCGGAGCTGCTGCTGTTGTCCGCCGAGGACTCCCGCAGCGACATCCACCTCTACATCAACTCACCCGGCGGCTCGGTGACGGCCGGCATGGCGATCTACGGGATGATGCAGTACATCCCCAACGACGTCGCGACCGTCGCGATGGGGTTCGCCGCGTCGATGGGGCAGTTCCTGCTCTGCGCCGGCGCG
>JAOPYG010000449.1 GCA_025964685.1 Actinoallomurus sp.
TCGCCCCGGTCGCCGGGCAGCGTAGGGGCGCCCGCGGCCAGCAGGATCAGCCCGATGGGGACGTTCACCAGGAACACGGGGCGCCAGCCGGTGCCGAACAGGTCGGCGCTGACCAGGGCGCCGCCGACCACCTGGCCGACGATCGTGCCCCCGGCCAGCACGGCGCCGTACACACCGAGCGCGCGCGCCCGTGCCGCACCGGTGAAGTCGCGCTGGATGAGGCTCATCACCTGCGGCACCATCAGCGCGGCGCCCGCCCCCTGGACGAAGCGGAACCCGATCAGCAGGCCGGTGCCTTCCGCGAGGCCGCAGGCCAGCGAGGCGGCGGTGAACAGGGCCAGGCCGGCCTGGAAGGCGGTCCGGTGTCCGAGCAGGTCACCGAGGCGTGCCCCGGTGATGAGCAGGATGGCGTAGGCGATGGTGGCAAGACCGTCTACACGGCGGCGGACGAGGAGAGCCGCGAGCGCCTGCGCTGGCTGGTCGAGCACATGGAGGCGGCCTCGCTCGATCCCGCCCATCAGCACACTCACTGACCGGCCACCGTCTCGCAGGTCACGGGCGTTAACCTGATGCCGTGATCGTCGGAGTGGGGATCGACGTCGTGGAAATCGCCCGGTTCGTCCGGTCTCTGGAGCGTACGCCCGGTCTGGCCGTCCGATTGTTCACCGAGGAGGAGCGCCGGCTCCACCCGCGCTCTCTCGCCGCGCGGTTCGCGGCCAAGGAGGCGCTCGCCAAGGCGCTTGGCGCGCCGGGGGGGCTGAGGTGGACCGACGCCGAGATACGCAAGGAGCCCGGCGGGCGGCCCGTTCTGCACGTCGAGGGCACGGTCGCCGCGGCGGCCGGACGCCTCGGCGTGAACTCCTGGCACGTCTCGCTCAGCCATGACGGTGGCGTCGCCGTCGCCGTGGTGATCGCCGAACACACCGACTGACGAGGGGATCGACCATGCGGTACGCGCACGAGGTGGACAAGGTCCGCACCGCCGAGCGGGCGCTGATGGCGCGGTCCCCTGAGGGCGCTCTCATGAAGCGCGCCGCGGCCGGGCTCGCCTCGGTCTGTGCCGGGCTGCTGCGGAGCGGACGCGCCGGGGTCATCGGCCCGGGCGACGGTACGTACGGCGCGCGGGTCACGCTGCTCGTGGGCAGCGGCGACAACGGCGGCGACGCCCTGTACGCCGGGGCGCGGCTCGCCCGGCGTGGAGCGGCCGTCACCGCGGTCCTGGCCGGATCCAAGGTCCACGAGGGCGGTCTCGGCGCGCTGCGTTCGGCCGGTGGCCGCACCGTCGAGCCGACCGGCGAGCGGTCCGTCGCCGAGATCGAGGCGGCTGATCTGATCATCGACGGGATGCTCGGCATCGGCGGCCGGGGCGGACTGCGCGAGCCGTACGCGACGCTGGCCGGGCACGCCTCGCGTAGCGTCGCGACCATCGTGGCCTGCGACCTGCCGAGCGGCATCGACGCCGACACCGGCGTGGTGAGCGGCGCCGCCGTGCGCGCCGACGTCACCGTCACCTTCGGGACGTACAAGCCGGGCCTGTTCGTGGACCCGGGCGCCGAGCACGCGGGCGTCGTCGAGCTGGTCGACATCGGCCTCGGCCCCTACCTGCCCGACCCCGACGCCTGCCTGCCGCAGGCGGCGGACATCGAGCTGTGGGTGCCCGAGCCGGGGAGGGAGTCCAACAAGTACCGCCGTGGCGTCCCCGGCGTGCTGGCCGGCAGCGAGACCTTCACCGGCGCCGCCGTGCTCTCCGTCGGCGGCGCGATCCGCGGCGGCGCCGGCATGGTGCGCTTCACGTCGGCCCGCCACGCGGTCGAGCTGGTCAGGCACCACTGGCCGGAGGCGGTGACCACGGTCGTCGACGACTCGCTGAGCGAGGTCGGGCGGGTCAACGGCTGGGTCGCCGGGCCCGGGCTGGGCACGGACGAGCGCGCCGAGACGCTGCTCGCCGAGGTGCTGGGCACCGATCTGCCGGTGCTGGTCGACGCCGACGGCCTCACGATCCTGACGCGCCGCCGCGACCTGCTGTGGCGCGATGCGCCGACCGTCCTCACCCCGCACGCCGGCGAGCTGGCCCGCCTGCTGGGCACCGACGCGGACCAGGTCGAGGCCAGGCGGCTGGAGCACGCACGTCGCGCCGCCGAGGAGCTCGGCGCGACCGTGCTGCTCAAGGGCTCGACCACGGTCATCGCCGAGGAAGGGCGGCCGATCCGGGTCAACCCGACCGGCACGCCGCGGCTCGCGACCGCGGGCAGCGGCGACGTGCTGTCCGGGCTGATCGGCGCGTTCATGGCGAGCGGCGCGACGGCGATGGACGCCGCCGCCGCGGGCGCCTACCTCCACGGCCTGGCCGGACGGCTCGCCGCCTCCGGTCCCGCCACCGGTTCGGATCGTGAGGCGCCGATCCGCGCGTACGACATCATCGACGCACTCCCCGCGGCCTTCCGTACGCTCTCGGGCTGACCCCACCTGCGAGGACTGCCGGCTTCGATGGCCTCCGCGCACGTCCGGCGCTGCCACACTTGACTCATGAGCGTTACCACGGCGGCCCGCGTCGATCTGACGGCGATCGGCCACAACGTCGAGCTGCTACGCGAGCGCGCCGTCGGCGCCGAACTGATGGCCGTCGTCAAGGCGGACGGGTACGGCCACGGCATGGTCCCGGCCGCGCGCGCGGCGATCGCCGGCGGGGCCTCGTGGCTCGGTGTCGCCACGCTGGAGGAGGCGATGACGCTGCGGCGCGCGGGGCTCGACGGGCCCGCGATGTGCTGGCTCTACGCGCCCGGCGAGCGGTTCGACGACGCCGTAGCCGCCGACGTGGACCTGTCGGCCACCTCCGTCGGTCAGGTCGAGGAGATCATCGGTGCCGCCGGGCGCGTCGGACGGCAGGCCAGGCTGCACCTGAAGGCAGACACGGGACTGTCCCGCAGTGGTGCGGCCGCGGCCGACTGGCCCTCCCTCGTCGATGCCGCGCTGCGCGCCCAGGCCGAGGGGCTCGCCACGGTCGTCGGGCTCTGGTCCCACCTGGCCTGCGCGGACGAGCCGGGTCACCCGTCCATCGCCGCCCAGCTGCGGGTCTTCGACGATGCCGTGGAGCTCGCCGAGAAGGCGGGCGTACGTCCCGAGGTGCGGCACATCGCGAACTCCGCCGCCACGCTCACCCTTCCCGAGGCCCGTTACGACCTGGTCCGCCCCGGTATCGCGGTTTACGGCCTGGATCCGATCCCGTCGCTGGGGCTCGCGCGCAGCCTCGGCCTGCGCCCGGCCATGACGCTCACCGCCCGGCTGGCGCTGGTCAAACGGGTCGGAGCGGGGCAGGGCGTGTCATACGGTCACCGATACATCACCTCGGCGGAGACCACGCTCGGCCTGGTGCCGCTGGGGTACGCCGACGGGATCCCACGGCAGGGCACCAACCTGCTGGAGGTCTGGGCCGGCGGCCGGAAACGCCGCATCGCGGGCACCGTGTGCATGGACCAGTTCGTCATCGACGTCGGCGACGACGCGATCCAGGCAGGCGACGAGGTGATCCTCTTCGGGCCGGGTGACGACGGCGAGCCCACCGCGCAGGACTGGGCCGAGATGCTCGGCACGATCTCATATGAGATCGTCACCAGGATCGGCGCTCGTATCCCGCGCACCTACGGTGAAGGGACCGATCGTTGACCCCCAGCGACATTTCGAAGGAGGATCGGCGCCCGCTCTCCGGTCATAGGGCTGGGGACGCCGCGCCGGGCAGCTCATGAACAAGAAGCGAGTCGGCCTGGTCGGCGCCGCGATCGGCACGGCCGGTGCCATCGGCGTCGGGACCGTGGTGGCGGCACGCAGGTACGCCGTCGGCCGTGAGCGGCTGCGCCCCGACCCGGACCGCAACGAACCCCTCGGTGAGCTGCGAGGCCGTCCCCAGACCGTGGTCGCCGGCGACGGTGTGCCGCTGTACGTCGAGGTGGAGGGGCCCGACGACGCTCCGCTCACGATCGTCTTCAGCCACGGCTACTGCCTGACCCAGGACTCATGGCACTTCCAGCGCCGCGATCTCGCCCGTCAGGACGGCGTGCGGATGGTCTTCTGGGATCAGCGCAGCCACGGCCGGTCGGGGCGGAGCGACCACGCGCACGCCACCATCGACCAGTGCGGCGACGACCTGCGGGCGGTGATCGAGGCCACCACGGTCCCCGGCCGGCGGGTGATGCTCGTCGGGCATTCAATGGGCGGCATGACGATCATGGCGCTGGCCGACCGGCATCCGGAGCTGTTCGGCGACCGGATCGTCGGCGTCGCGCTGGTCAACACCTCGTCCGGGGACCTCGCCGAGCTCACGCTCGGCCTGCCGGAGATGTTCGGCAAGGTGTTCCGCAGGACGGTGCCCGGTGTGGTCCGCGGCATCGGTAAGCGCGGCAAGCTCATCGACCGGGGCCGCCGGATCGGTGCCGACGTCGCCTTCGTCATCACCCGCCGGGTCGCGTTCGCCGATCGGGACGTGAGCCCGTCGATCGTGGAGTTCGTGGAGCGGATGATCGGTTCCACTCCCACCGATGTGATCGCGGAGTTCTATCCGACGCTCGCCGAGCACGACAAGCTGGCCGCGCTGGACGTGCTGAGGGATCTGCCCGCCGTGGTCGTGGTCGGTGAGCAGGACCGGCTCACGCCTGTGGCGCACGGGCGGGCCATCGCGGCGGCGCTTCCGGAGTCGGAGCTCATCGAGGTGCCGGAGGGCGGCCATGTGCTGATGCTGGAACATCCGGGCATCGTCACCGACGCCATCGCCGACCTGGCCGAGCGCGTCCGCCCCCAGGCCGAAGAGCGGTCCGCGTGAGCGCGGGTCCTCCGGTGATCCGGGTGCCCACGGACGAGGCGATGCGGGGCCTGGGCCGGCGGCTGGCCGGCCGTCTGCGCGCCGGCGACCTCGTGCTGCTGTCCGGGCCTCTCGGCGCGGGCAAGACGACGCTGACCCAGGGCGTGGGTGACGGCCTGAAGGTACGCGGGCCGATCACGTCCCCGACCTTCGTGATCGCCCGAGTGCATCCGCCGCTGGCCGGCGGGGCGCCCCTGGTGCACGCGGACGCCTACCGTCTCGGCGGGCTGGACGAGCTCGACGATCTCGATCTCGATCTCCAGGACGCGGTGACCGTGGTCGAGTGGGGCGGCGGCATCGCCGAGGGGCTGTCCGACGAGCGCCTGGAGATCGTCATCGAACGCGGTGAGACGGAGGAGCGTACGGTCACGCTGACCGGTGTCGGGTCGCGGTGGGCGGACCTCGGTGACTGGAGTTCCTGAGCTGCTCCGCGTCGTGGCATGATCACTACTGGTGATGGTGTGACGGGATTTTCGGTACTAGATCGATACAGCCCGTGATCTTGGCGTACTGTCGGCATTTAAATCTCATCTCGTGGCAAACGCGGCAAATTGACTCGAGGAGGAGAGCCGGTGAGCGGTCGTCGTCGCGCCGCCCGGCGGGCCGGGCATCACGGCCGCCTTGTGGCTGGCGCATGCCTGGCCGTCCTGGCCGTGGTCGTGTCAGGCGCCGTGGCGTGGGCCTTCGTCGGCAGGGATCATGCCGACGCGACGCGGTCGCGGGGCGCGGACGCGCAGAACTCGCCCATGAGCTCTCTCCTGGGGTCCGAACGCGACGCCGTGCCCGTCGCCTGTGACACGCTCACCGCGAGCATCGCCGACAAGCTGGCACCCGGCGCGGACCGCAGCGCGACCGTCGCCACCCAGTCCGACCAGCACAGCGAGTGCTCCTGGAGCCTCTACGGCGCCGCCCGCAGCCGCCAGCTGAACGTCGAGCTCCGGGCGATCCCATCCAGTGCCGGCACGCCGGCGACCGACGTGGCGACCCGTACCTTCAACGACGAGTGGAGCTCCGACCGCGCCGGCAAGGACCTGGCCGACAGCGCCAAGGTGCACGACAGCCGCGGGGTGACCGGCGTCGGCGAGCAGGCGTACGTCGTCTACACGGTCGACTCGACGGACGCGATCGGCGAGGCGGTCGCCAACGCGCGGCTCGCCAACGTCCTGATCACCGTGCGCTACTCCGGCGGCGACCACCTCGACACCAACGGCCGGCCGCTGCCGTCCGGCACGGCGAGTGACGGCGCGCTGCAGGCCGCCCGCGACATCGTCTCCAAGCTCGAGTCCCACTCGTAACTCGCAGTGGTCAGAGCGCGCTACGCTCTGGGATCGTGCTGGTCCTGGCTTTCGATACCGCGACCGCCGCGGTCACCGTCGCGCTGAGCGAGTGGGCCCCGGGCGCATCCCCGCAGCTGCGAGCCGAGTCCAAGGTCGTTGATCGCCGCAGGCACGCGGAGGTGCTCGCCCCGGCGATCGACACCGTGCTCGGCGAAGCGCGGGTGACACGCTCGGAGCTGTCCGCGATCGCCGTCGGAGTCGGCCCCGGCCCGTACACCGGCCTGCGAGTCGGCCTGGTCACGGCGCGTGCGCTCGGTGCCGTCCTGCAGATCCCGGTGCACGGCGTCTGTACGCTCGACGCGCTCGCCTGGGAGTCCAAGCGCACCGACCCCTTCGTCGTGGCCACGGACGCCCGCCGCAAGGAGGTCTACTGGGCCAGGTACGACTCGGCGACCGAGCGTGTCGCCGGTCCGTCGGTCGGGCCGCCCGCCGACGCCGCGGCCCCCGGCCTGCCGGCGCTGGGCGAGGGCGCGCTGCTCTATCCAGAGGTGCTGAAGGGCGAGACCCCGGCACTGCCGTCCGCCGCCGCGATCGCCGAGCTCGTCGTCGCGCGCCTGTCCGGCGGGGAGGGCCCCGAGCTGCTGCCGCCCGAGCCGCTCTACCTGCGCAAGCCCGACGCACGCGAGCCGGGACCGCGCAAGCGGGTGACCCCGCGATGAAGGTCCGCGAGATGACCCTGGACGACCTGTTCGGCGTGCTCGAGCTGGAGCACGTGCTGTTCACCGACGACGCCTGGTCCGAGGACACCTACCGCAGCGAGCTGGCCGATCCCGGCGGCACCCGCCACTACGTCCTCGCCGAAGACGACGGCGTGCTCGCCGGGTGGGCCGGGCTGGCCGCCGTAGGCGGGCAGGGCGACGTGCTGACCATCGGCGTACGTCCGGAGCTGCAGGGCCGCGGAGTGGGGTCGGCGCTGCTGACCGCGCTGCTCGACGAGGCCGCCGTCCGCGACTGCGCCGAGGTGTTCCTCGACGTGCGCGCCGACAACGACCGGGCACGCCGGCTGTACGAACGCTTCGGCTTCACCGCCGTCGGGGTGCGCAAACGCTACTACCAGCCGTCCGGAGTGGACGCGATCGTGATGGTGCGGGATTCGCGCCCGGGCGAGGTGCCCGCGCGACGGGGGGTGGACATGTGACTGATCAGCCGCTGGTGCTGGGCATCGAGACGTCCTGCGACGAGACGGGCGTGGGCGTGGTCCGCGGTCACACTCTCCTCGCCGACGCGATCGCCTCCAGCGTCGATGAGCACGCCAGGTTCGGCGGGGTGGTGCCGGAGGTGGCCTCCCGCGCGCATCTGGAGGCGATGACCCCCACGGTGGAGCGGGCGCTGGCCGAGGCCGGCGTGACGTTCGCCGACATCGACGCGATCGCGGTGACCGCCGGGCCCGGTCTGGCCGGCGCGCTGCTCGTCGGCGTGGCCGCGGCCAAGGCGTACTCCCTGGGCCTGGGCAAGCCGCTCTACGGCGTCAACCATCTGGCCGCCCACGTGGCGGTCGACCAGCTCGAACACGGACCGCTGCCCAAGCCGTGCGTCGCCCTGCTGGTCTCCGGCGGTCACTCGTCGCTGCTGCTCGTGCCCGACGTCGCCTCCGACGTACGCCCGCTGGGCGCCACCGTCGACGACGCGGCCGGTGAGGCGTTCGACAAGGTCGCGCGGGTGCTGGACCTCGGATTCCCCGGCGGTCCGTACATCGACCGCGTGGCGCGCTCGGGTGACCCGGCGTCGATCTTCTTCCCGCGTGGCAAGTACGACGACGGCACCCATGACTTCTCCTTCTCGGGTCTGAAGACCGCGGTGGCGCGCTGGGTCGAGTCGCGTGAACGCGCCGGTGAGCCGGTGCCGGTCGCCGACGTCGCCGCGGCGTTCCAGGAGGCGGTGGTGGACGTTCTCACCAAGAAGGCCATCGCCGCCTGCAAGGACAACGACGTCTCCCACCTGCTGGTGGGCGGTGGAGTCGCGGCCAACTCCCGGCTGCGGGCGCTGGCTCAGACGCGCTGCGAGGCCGCGGGCATCCAGCTGCGCGTGCCCCGGCCGAAGCTCTGCACCGACAACGGTGCGATGGTGGCGGCTCTCGGCGCGGAGCTCGTCGGCGCCGGCCTGGCGCCCTCGGCGCTCGACCTGCCGGCCGACTCGTCGCTGCCCGTCACCGAGATCCTGGTCTGAGCCCTCAGAATCGGGCGGCGGGAGCGCCGAGCTCGATGAGGGCCTGCTCCAGGAAGTCCTCCAGTGGAGGTATCTCGGCCGGGCTGATCGACCGGCCGGGCTGCTCGGGCAGCAGGTCGAGCACCGTACGCAGGTCCCAGTAGGGGTTGTGCCGGTAGCCGCCACAGACCTGGTCGAACGCGCCCAGGAACTGGTCGGCGACCTCGACGCCGTAGCGCAGCGCGAGATTCCACCGCATGTGGGCGACGTCGACCGCGGCCGGGCCGTGTGAGGCGCCGGACCAGTCGACGATGCCGGTCAGTCGACCGTAGGCCCACAGAGTGTTGTCGGGGAGGTAGTCGCGGTGGATGAAGTGCGGTGTCGCTCCCGGGCACGGGCCGGCCGCGACGTCGAACGCGCGCTCCCACAGCACCGGATGCCGGGCATTGAGGGGAGCGAGGCGGACGTCGAGGTGGTTGTACGGGCGGTAGGGCGGCATTGTCGAGGCGCCCCCGACCGCGTGCACCGACAGCAGGCCGGCGGCGAGCTGGATGAGGTATTCGGGCAGCTCCTGGCGGGCCGGACGCGGTGGATGGCCCAGCAGCCGCGTGATCAGCAGGGTCGGCGCCTCGCAGTGGGCGCCCGACGGATCCGCGGCCACCAGCGACGGTGTCGGGATCTCACAGCCGGCCAGCAGCGTCAGCGCGGCGATCTCCCGCTCGGGCGAGAACTCGATGTCGATGTCGGGCCAGGCGGCGGACGCCCAGCGGCGCAGGACGAGTCGGTGCACGGTGCCGGAGCGGCTCTCCGCGAGCAGCGCGTGGTTGATGTGGGACAGCCCGCCGACGAGTGGCCGGACCATCTTCACCTCGCTGCCCGGCCCCAGGCATTCTTCGACCCAGCGCAGCGTGGCAGCGCTCAGCGGCTCTGAGAATCTGGGGAAGGTCACGGGACCCATCCAAACGGATTCCGAACCGTATCGGGAGTGATTTTATCAATCCAAGGCAGAGTAAACGGCATGTCATTGCGGCGTGACGATCTACTTGGGATCTCCATTAATTCCAAATCCCCGCAAATCCAGATGGAACCAACGTATTACTCGAAGGGCATCGAAATGGCCGCTCCCGGACATTGCGGAGCGGCCATTCCGATCACTCCTTGCTCTCCCGGCGTGGGCGGAACAGCGCCTCGGCCAGTGCGAGCATCGTCTCCTCGAGCGTCATGAGCCGTTTCATGAGGTCCTCGTGGACCGAGGTCATGCGTTTGCTCATGTCGTGCTGGACGTCGTCGACCTTCTTGCTCACGTCGTCGTGCACGCCGCCGACCTGTCGCAGCAGGTCCTCGCGGAGGATCTCCATGTGTTTCGTGATGTCGGCGCGGGACGACTCGATGATCTTCGACAGCGTTTCTTCGGCCTCGTCGCGGTCGGGCCGAGCCCGCAGCTCGTCGATGAGCGGGTCGATGGCCTCGGCGAGCCGTTTCTCCAGAGCGTCGAAACGGTCCGTGGGATCGATGAACGGCCGGTCGCCGATGGCGGCGAGCTTGCGGTGCAGCTCGCCGATCTCCAGCGTGACCGGTAGCTGGCCGATGCGCTGGTTGACCCCGTCGACGCGGTCGTCAACGCCCTCGATCTTGGCCTCGAGCCCCTGGAAGTGGCCTTCGACCCCCTTGAGCTTGCCCGAGAGGCCCTCGACCCGGCCGTCGATGCCGTCGAGGCGGCCACCGACGCCCTCCACCCTGCCGTTGACCGCGTCGAGCCCCTGCTCGACGCGGTCGGCCATGTCGCTGAGCGACTGGTCGACCTTGCCGGCCACCCCGTTGATCTGATGCTCGAGCTTTTCCGAGCGGTGTCCTAGGTCGGCGAGCGTCTTGTCCAGCCGGTTGAAGCGTACGGACGCGGCCTCCATCGTGCCCGCCAGCCGGTCGAGCCGCTTGGTCAGCTCGTCCATCTGCTGAGCGGCCCGCAGCGTCGCGTCGGTGATGCTCTTGCTCGAGTCGAGCACGGTCTGGATGCGGGAAAGGCCCTCGTCGACGTTCTCCGCGATCACCCCCACGTCGGCCCACAACGAGGGCAGCTCGGCGACCGGCTTGACCTTCTCGCCGACGGACTCGATGTGCTCGGCCAGCCCTTCGGCCCATTCGGGAGGCTTGCCGTACAACTCATCGACCTGGCCGCGGACCGTGTCGAGCTGGCTCGTCAGGCCGGTGAGCTCACGCTCGCGCACCTCGCGGAGAAGCCACTCGATGCCCTCGAGCCTCTGATGGATCTCGTCGAGGACCTGACCTGTCGAGCGCTGCTCGTAAACATGATCTTGAGCAGCGCGGGCCAGCAATTCCCGCATTCGGTCCGAGACCGGTTGACCTCCTGTCTGCAGGAAGTTGTGATTGGTGTCCACCCGGGGAGCTCCTTCGTATTGCCGGGTCGCCGGCCTGCGCGCGGAAATGGCAGTGGCGTGCGTCGCGAAGGGCCACTCTAATGAGCCGACCATGGTCATCGAGCGTAAGCAAAGAAATTCAGGGAAAAGAGATCATTATCCCGGAGAAGCGGAATGCCGCTTTAGTCGCGGCGATGCCGGCCTTCGTATGGCGCCGACATCAGTTGTGCGTTCACCGAGGCCGCGAGTGACGTGCCGCGGCCGAGGAGCCGGTCCAGCTCGCCGCGGCCGAGGAAGACACCGCGGCATGCCGCGCACTCGCGCAGCGCGACGCCTCCGCGCTGGAAACTGACCATTCCGGCGCCGCACTTGGGACATTGCAGCACGGCGTCGGTCATCGTCGTTCCCCATTTCCCCCGTGCGCCCGTCCGGGCGCTCCTCCTGGCGCGCCCCCCGGCGCGGATTGCGTGCGCCGCCAAGAGTAGTCAACCCAATACGGCAATAGTCGCAGTGTTTGCCTTAGGGTGGCGTGTCTTCTGCCATGACCTGGTGTCGATGGGCGTCACAGATGAGTGCGACCGGCGCGTCACCCACCCGGGTCAGTACGACGACCCACTCGCGCGAGCCGGTCGTCCGCAGATCACGGCGGATCCGTTCGATGTCGCCGGCGAAACCGCGCTTCTTGATCGTCACGGTGCCGGCGTCGCGGCCCCTGAGCGCCGCCCGCAGTCGTTTGACGGAGAAGGGCAGCACGTCGTGGATCTCGTAGGCGCGGGCGAAGGGCGTGGCCCGCAGCGTGTCGGAGGTGATGTACGCGATGCGGGGATCGGCCAGCGCGCCCTGGAGGGTGGCGGCGACCTCACCGACCAGATGGGCGCGGATGACCGCTCCATCGGGTTCGTACAGATAGCGCCGCCAAGGCGTCACCGGCGGTGGCCCGAGCCGGGGATCGGCCACCATCGTGGCCGGCTCCGTCCCCTGGCGCAGCACGGTCGCCCGGCGCAGGGTCGTGCCGCGCCGCGCGCCGGACAGTCCGCCCAGCCAGAGTGCCGCCTCCTTCACCTCACCGCCGTCGGAGATCCACTCGGCCTCGGCGCCCGGCGGGACCGCGTCGTGCGGAATGCCCGGCGCCACCTTCACGCATCCGGCCGGGGCCGCCCCCGCGAGTCCGAGCACGGTGGTCAGCGGCGGTAGGTACGCCTCCGGGTCGAAGACCCGGCCACGGGACGTGCGCCGCCCCGGGTCGGCGAAGACCGCGGCGTGGCCCTCCGGGCTCTCGTCGACGGCGTCGCCGGCGCGTACCGATGCCGCCCCCTCCAGCCCGAAGGCCGCCAGGTTCGCGCGGGCGACGGCCGCGGTCAGCGGATCGAGGTCGACGCCGATCCCGCGGCAACCGGCACGCCCGCGCGCGACCAGGTCGCCGCCGATGCCGCACCCGAGGTCGAGCACGGTGCCCCCGCGGGTCGGGGACCGATCCTCAGCGTCCCCGAGGTGGGCGGCGAAGCGCCGCGCCCGGTGCCGTGCGACGCTCCCGCGCGTCGCCTGCTCCAGGCCGGCCGGGGTGAAGTACATGCGGTCGGCGTCCGCGCCGAACTTCGCGCGCGCCCGCAGCCGCAGGCGTACCTGCGTCAGAGCGGCCCCGACCAGGTCGGGGGGATGATGTGCGCGCAGCCGCGACGCCGTCGCCAGCAGCGCCTGCTCGCTCACGTCGGCCGCGCCGACCTCACCGAGCAGCGCCTGGCCGCCGGGGGTGAGCAGACCTTCGAAGGCGGCGATGTCCACCCGACGACGGTAGCGAGAAGATCGATGTGGTGTAGCCACAGTCGGGCCAGGTCACAGGTCGTAATTCCTGTAGGGGCGGGCCTGTGTTGACGGGTCACCAGCCACGGCATAATCTCCATGACTGGCACTCTCATCATGCGAGTGCCAATCAAGCGACAGGCTGGTCTGGCACCCGCGACGGCAGGCCACCATCGTCGCGTCTCCAACATGCGGCTGGCCGCTTCGGTCGGCCGAGGATACGCAATCGAAGGGGAAGGTCAGATCG
>JAOPYG010000470.1 GCA_025964685.1 Actinoallomurus sp.
CTACTCGCTCTGGGAGTTCCAGGTCTTCGGTTCGGTCGACGCGTCGGCCAGCAAGCCGCCGCTGCTCTCGCCGCCGACCAGGGCCCCGGCGACCACCGGCCAGTTCGCGCTGACGACGCCGGCCGACCATGCCATGGTCACCGACACCCGCCGCCCGATGCTGGCCTGGACCTCCGTGCCGGGTGCCGCGCACTACGAAGTGTGGCTCAACGTCAGCCGCACCGACTACGACTTCACCGCGTCCGGCAGGCTGCTCGACCTCTACACCAAGGTCGCGGAGCCTACCGGCACCAGCTACACGCCGACGTGGGACGTCGACGACCGCTGGACGTACCAATGGTTCGTCGTCTCGGTGAGCGGTTCGGGTGCCAAGACCACGTCCAGCATCCGTACGTTCAGCGTCTATCTGCCCACCATCAAGGCGGCCAATGACGGCGTCACCATCGTGGGCGGCGCCCGGGACCTGAACAAGAACGGGGCGATCGAGCCGTACGAGAACTGGCGGCTGCCGGTCGAGACGCGGGTGTCGGACCTTCTCAGCAGGATGACTCCTGAGGAGAAGGCGTACCAGATGTTCTACAACTCCCAGGCGTATCCGCTGGCGGGCTGGCACTTCGGCCCGGCGCAACCGAACGACCTGAACAACGTGCTCGTCGCCGCCGCGGGAACGCGGCTCGGCATCCCCCCGGTCTCCGCGGGCGACACCACTGCCGGATACCAGACCACGTATCCGCTGCAGAGCACGCTGGCCGCCGGAAAGGACTACTCGCTCGACTACAAGCTCGGCGACATGCAGCGCCGTGAGGAACTCGAGGTCGGCGCGCGCGGCGTGCTCGGGCCGCTCGCCGAAGTCGGCACCAAGGTGCTCTATCCCCGGATCCAGGAGGGCAACGGCGAGAACGCCGACGTCGCGGCGGCTCAGGTACGCGCCCTGGTCGCCGGTCTGCAGGGCGGACCGGAGCTCAACCCGGGCTCCGTCCTCGCGACCGTCAAGCACTGGCCGGGCGAAGGCGCCGGCGGCGAGGCGGGTATCGTCTACGACGCGGTGACGATCAAGTACCACATGATCCCGTGGCGGGCCGCGCTCGATGCCGGAGCCGTCAACATCATGCCCGGCTACGCGGGGAGCTCGTTCCTCGATCCGGGCGGGCCCGGAGCGGGCAACAGCAAGCCCATCCTCGACTATCTGCGGAACAACCTCGGCTACACCGGCCTCATCACGACCGACTGGCTGCCGTCCGACGCGTGGGTCAGCGCGGCGAACGCCGGCTCCGACGTGATGGGCGGGGCCGACCCGGGCGCGGCCGGATTCTCGATCGCGAGCTTCCTGGCCAACGTGTCGATCGCCAGGATCAACGACGCGGTGACCCGGACCCTGCGGCTGAAGTTCGAGCTCGGAGTCTTCGACCGCCCCTACGGCGACCCGGTCAACGGCCCGTACCGCTTCCACCAGCCGTCCTACGCCGCACTCGCCAACCAGGCCGCGCGCGAATCCCTGACCCTGCTCAAGAACAGCAACGGTGTCCTTCCGCTCAAGCTCAAGGCCGGCGACAACATCGTGGTGGCCGGTCCGCGCGCCACCGACGGTGCCGCCTGCTGCGTCTGGACGAGCTACTTCCACCCGGACTACGGCTCGCTGAACATCCTGGACGCGATCAAGGCCCGTGCGGCGAAGGACGGCGTCAACGTCTACTCCGACAGCGGCCCCTCGCCCAGGCTGGCCGTCGTGGCGGTCGGTGAGCCGAGTTACACGCACGCCACCGCGTGGGTGAAGGAGCAGCCGTACCTGCCGCCGGACCAGGTCGCCATCATCCAGAACTTCCACAACCAGGGCATCCCGGTGGTCGTGGTCATGGACCTGCCCCGGCCAACGGTGATCTCCGACTGGAACGGCATCGCCGACGCCATCGTGATGACCTATCGCGGCGGCGAGGAGGTCGGCCCGGCCACGGCATCGCTGCTCTTCGGCGACTACACCCCGCGTGGAAAACTGCCGTGGCAGCTCCCGCGGAGCGTCGACCAGATCCTGAAGCCGGGCGGCACGGACACCCCCGCCGACGCCGTCGAGGACTGGAGCCTGCCGTACGACCTGGGCGCGACCGCCGCCGAGCGCTCCGACATCCGCGCGAAGATCGACGCCGGTCAGTCGCCACCCACGACGTACGGGAACCCGCTCTACCCGTACGGCGCCGGCCTTCAAGGCTGGTGACGAGGACGGCCGGCCCAGGGAATCCCTGGGCCGGCCGCCGGTCGTAGTGCCGGGTCAGACGCCGCGGCAGGGCGTACGGGTGGCGTCCAGGCTGAGCTTCTTCTTCAGGGAGTTGAAGTTCTGGGCGTTGGCCTTGGAGCAGAACTTGGAGGTGGCGAGGGTGTACTCGACGTTGAAAACGGCCTTTCCGGCGGCGACGTACTTGTCATAGCCGTAGCCGGTGTCCGCGGTGGTGCACTCGCCGTACGTCCAGCACTCCTCGTTGAGGGCCCAGTCGAAGTACGGCTGGAGCGACTGGAGCTGGTCGATGTCGTTCTTGAGCCCCACCGACAGTCCGCGGTTGTGCGCCTCGTTCGCCAGCCAAGCGTTGAAGTTCAGCTGGTCGTTGGCGGTGATGGGGAATCCGGGGTTGTTGCTGTAGCCGTCGACGTTGTCGAACTCGATCGCGTCGAAGCCCTTGG
>JAOPYG010000496.1 GCA_025964685.1 Actinoallomurus sp.
CGTCAGTCGATAGCGACCGCCCAGCACCGTGTTGGAGCTCAATGTGGAAGTCATCGTCTGGGCACGATACCGACATCATTTCCGAGGCGGAGCAAACGGGGGAGGCACTCAGCGTGCGGCATCGTACAGGTCCACAACTGCGGCCGGAATGCGGCCACGCTCGCTCATATTGATTCCCCGAGTTCTCGCCCATGCCCGGATCTCCGCACTTCGCGCGCGGGATCCCGTCGTACGCTGACCGGCGCCACGGCGGTCTGCAGGACGCGCATTACGCGCCGCGGCCACGAACGGCTGGAGCGACGCACGAAGCCGCTCGGCATTCGCGGCACTCAGGTCGATCTCGTAGCTACGCCCGTCGAATGAGAACCGCACAGTCTCATCGGCCTTGCCACCGTCGAGATCGTCGACAAGAAACAACTCAAACTTCTGCGCCATTACGCTTTCCTCTGTTCCGGCTTCCTGTCCGTTCACCAAGCGAGCCGGCGCTGTCGGGGAGACTGCGGGCGGAGCCGGGAGACGGGCCCCTGCCCTCGTGCCGTACGAGGCCGCGGCGTCGCTGGCGGCCGCGGCGGGCCGGCCCCGCTACCCATCCGGCCCGCCGCGCCCGTAACCACACGGCACGAGTCGAGGAATCAGCGCCGCGCGGAACCCGCCATCCTCCGCCGATCTCTACAGCGCCGGGGAGCTCGCGAGTGTTACTCGGGCCTTGATGAGCGGACCGCTCCTTCACCGAGGAGGTCACTGCACATCCGGCCGCATATGCACCATTTCCGCGAATGCCGCATTATGTCGCGGGTGAGTCATGCAGAGGACCTCGATCACCTGCCTTGGCCGGCCGGCGGCGCGGGTACGTCGCGGCCAGGAGATCTCGACGGAGTTCTACGGGCCGCGCGGGATGGGAACGAAGACGCCTTCCGCACGCTGTACCGGCAGATCCAGCCCCGGCTGCTGCGATACGTACGCACGCTGGTCGGCGACGAGGCCGAAGACGTCACCTCAGAGGCATGGCTGCACATCGCCAGGGATATCGCCTCCTTCGACGGCGACATCGGCGGCTTCCGAGGCTGGACGGCGACCATCGCCCGTCACCGTGCACTCGACCACCTGCGTTACCGGAAGCGCCGCCCGGTCGAGGACTCACCGGTCAGCGAAATCCTCGACCTGGCCGCGGCCGACGACACCGAGAAGACGGCGCTGGAATCACTCTCCACTCAAGCGGCCTTCGCCCTGATCGCACGCCTGCCACGCGACCAGGCTGAGATCATCGTGCTGCGCGTCGTGGTAGGCCTCGACGCCAAGACCGTCGCGAAGGTTCTCGGCAAACGCGCCGGCGCCGTACGCACTGCGGCACACCGCGGCCTACGCCGCCTCGAGTAAGTTCACCGCGTAGCGTTCCGACGACGCGCTCAGCAGGCACGGAACACCACTGCGCTGTGGCGCGGGATCGATCCCGGCCCTCCTGGCCGAGTACACGCTCCATTACAACGGGCACCGGCCTCACCAGAGCCTGGGGCAGCGGTGCCCGGACACGGACCCGGCGATGCCCGCCCCGGGTCATTAACCCTTTTGGGCAGACGGATCAAGCGAAGACCCGTCCTTGGCGGCCTCATCAACGAATACGAGGCCGCACAGACGAACGTGAATACCCGCAGGTCAACGCCTCGATCCTATATTCGTGCGGCACACGCCCGGCTCAGCGAGCGTGAGTCGAGGGCGCGGACGAGACCACGTACATCACCGAGTGGACGCCACCTGCTGTCTCTTGTCCTCGACGCGCCAGCCCCTCGGTGATGCCCCGCGACGGTAACCCGCGCGTGGAGGTGGCGAGGTGAGCAGGCTATTCCGGGCGGTCAGCGCTCTGCTTCATTAGGGCACGGCCGTGCCAGTGGGGAGGCGGTCGTTGTGCGGTTCAGCCACGCGATCGACTCGCGGTCAACCGGTCGAGCAACCGCCGGAGTTGCCGGTGACCGGCGTGGATTGTGGGAATCTGTGATGAATAGTGCCGACTGCTATTGACACGCACCGTAGCGTTTCGACAACCTGTCCGGGTCTCGAACCCAATGTGAGGAAGCGCCGCACTGGCCAAGGCCTCGCGAGGAGAACACGATGCGTTCGACCGACCTTTCGTGGGACGAGCAAGCGCGCGCCGACGCTGGCCGGCTGTGGGCCGGGGGCGTGGTGACGGCCGTTGTGGCGGCGGGCGTGGCACTCGTGGCGGTGATGGTGTCCCACAGGCTCCTGCACGTCACGCTGCTGAATCCTGACGGGACCAGGGAGGCGGCCGATGACGCGATGGTCATGCTGCCGCTCTTGGCGGCGATCGCCACATTGTTCGCTACCGGCCTGCTGCACCTGCTGATGGCGACCACCCCGCGGGCCCCGCAGTTCTTCGCGTGGATCGGCGCGCTCGTGATGGTCCTGATCCTGTTGCAGGTCTACCTGTCCGCGAGCGACGTGACCGGCCGCCTCGCGACCGGTGTGCTGTACCTACTGATCGGTGTCGTGATCATCTCGTCGCTGTCCGGTGTCGGTCGTACCGCCGTGCGCTATCACCGTCACCAGGCTTACCGGGAGAACGACAGTTACCGGGAAGACGCCTACCGCTACGAGCACGAGCCTCGCCGGTACCGCTGACATAGCAGACGGCATGGTTCGCCGTCGCTTTCCAACTGGCCGGATTCCTTAACTTCATCCCCTCCACCGCCGCTCGGTCGCGTTCGCCGAAGCCCAGCGTGGAGCGCTCCGCACGCAGCTGACCAAGGCCAATAGAAGCCTTGCTGGCCCGGCGGGACGTATCTCGCCAGCGAGCCCGCCGAGGTCATCGCCACTGCCGAGCCGATTGCGGTCTGGCTGGCAGAGGCTGATGGTGAGCAGGTCCTCCGACGGCGGCGACTCGTCGCCGCCTACCAGCAGCTGGACAACCAGCGGGGCGCGAGCTGTGAGGTCGGCCGATTCCTGGAAAGAGCTCAGGAGCTGTACGTCTTCCTGAGCCCAGCGGACACCGAAGAGCCACCGGCCGGCAGAGCAGCAGCGGCCAACCGGCTGAAATGTGAGGAGTACGGGGCTACTCCATGCTGTTACCGACCCGCTGGAGAGGGCGCATGGCCGTCTGTTTGCGTCGCTGGTCGGAGTGGCGGCTGAGCTGGTCGCCTTAGCCGGCTCGTTCGGTTTGCTCTTTGAGGCTTTGGTCTTTGGCTTTTTGTGGGTGGGGCCGATCGCTTTCGCCCGTCGTCGACGGTGCGGGCGCGGGATGAGCCGAGTGCGTGACGTGCGTCGTCGGTGTCGTCTGTCTGTCCGGCGTGTCCTGGTGGCCCGGGGTTCGCGGAACGCGGCGACGGCCGCCTCTTCACCATCGCGCTTTTCGGCCGGTGGCTCGGATGAGGCGGTGGCTAGGATCGCGGCTAGCGCTGAGGTGGCCCGGTGGGTCTCCGCGCAGCATCCGCTCGGCAGTATCGGGGCCAATGCGGGCTTCGTCGTTCATCGCGGGGGCTCCAGGTCGTCCAGAAGGTGTTCGAGGCGGCGTGGCCCGCGGTGTGCGGCGGTGCGTATGGCTCTAGGGCGTTTGCCGAGAAGCTTCGCCACGGTATTGGCGTCCAGGCCGACCACGACGCGCAGCACGATGATCTCGGCCTGGTCGCGCGGCAGGCGTGCGATCAGCGCGAAGGCGTCCTGGGTGGAGAAGGAGTCCAGCGCCGTCGTCGGCAGATAGCGGCGGCGATCGACCGGCTGAGGCTTGACAGGGGCCTGCTACTCCAGGCTCTCACCGGCCGGCCGGGGGGCGCCCGACCGTCCGCCGGCGCCGCTGGTGGGGGCGGCGGCGCCCCTGGCAGCACCCGTAGCGGGTTTGTGCGGGTTGCTATTTGAAGGCTTTGCTTTCGTCTTCTTCGTGGGATGTGGCTGGTTTTCCCCGTGCGTCGCCGATGGTGAGTGGCCGGGGTGAGCCGGGTGCGCGGCCGGTGTTGTCTGCTTGCGCGGTTCGGCGTGCTGGTCCGGGGCTCGATGCGACGACGTCCGGGGTGAGGTGCGTGTCCTGAGCGTGTCGGAGATCGTCGGTGTCGGAGCGTGGTGAGAGTGCCGGTTGCCGAACGGACCGGGGAGGTGTTGTGCGGTGGCCGCCACGGCGGCGCCGCCGGCGAGTATCAGCAACAGCCCGGTCATGGCTGCCTTCGAGCCGAGGCCCGCGAGCCGTCGCCAGTGCGGCTGGGTGGGAGGCAGCGTGCGTGCTCGGCGGAACGCGGCCAGGGCCGCCTGCTCACCGTCGAGCTCTTCGGCCGGCGGCTCGGATGAGGCGGCGGCGAGCAGCGCGGCGAGCCGGGGTGGTCCGGTCGGTTCTCCACGCAGCATCCGCTCGGCAGTATCGCGGTCGAGTCCGGGGTCGTTCATCGCGGGCGCTCCAGGTCGTTTAGGAGGTGCTCGAGGCGGCGTAGGCCGCGGTGCGCCGCCGTGCGTACGGCGCCGGGGCGTTTTCCGAGAAGCCTGGCGACGGTCTTGGCGTCCAGGCCGACGACGACCCGCAACATGATGATCTCTGCCTGGTCGCGTGGCAGGCGCGCGATGAGGGAGAGGGCCGCCTGGGTGGAAAGTGAGTCCAGCGCCGTCGTCTCGGTATCGTCGGGAGCGGGTTGCTCGGGGAGTTCGCCGACCGGAGTGTGGTGTACCGGTCGGCGTTTGTGATGGCGTAGGTGGTCGAGGGCGCGGTGGCGTGCGATGGTCGCGGTCCAGCCCCGGAAGCCGTCGATGTCGCCGTCGAAAAACGCGATGTCCCGAGCGATGTGCAGCCATGCCTCTGAGGTGACGTCTTCAGCGTCTTCGCCGACCAGCGTGCGCACATAGCGCAGCAGCCGGGGGTGGATCTGCCGGTACAGGGTGCGGAAGGCGTCTTCATCCCCGTTGCGGGCGGCTCGTACGACCGCGTCAAGATCTTCTGAGCGAGTGACACCGGCGTCGCCGGCCAGCCAGGGCGGGGGATGCAGTTCCTCTGCGTGACTCACTTGGGAAATGATGCGGCATTTGTGCCTGAGAGGCATGCGGGTTGCGAATCTGTGCGACGGGCAGCGGGGCGCCGGTGACAGGCCGCCGGGTGGGTCGGCACTCTCGCCAAGGCCGGCGGCACCGAAGCCGGTGGCCGTCGTGGCGCCCGGTCCATCGGCAACGGCGTCCGCGTCACTGTTCTGATCTCATCCGATGTAGGCGAGGCCGTCGAGGGCGATGGTCGGGCGTCCCGACGTCGCGGCGACTTTGATCTGGATGGTGTGGCGGGTACTGGTGCTCCAGGTCCTAGTCCACTGCACCTGCCGGTACAGGCTCGAGGACGCCCGGGTGTCGACGGTGGCCGCGTAGGCACCGTCGACATAGACGTACAGCTTGCCGGAGGTCGTGGTCCGCTTGTTGATCAGGGCGACCGAGCGGGTGGTGAGGATCCAGGACGCGGTTGCTCCTTTGGCACTGGAGTACAGACCGCTGCCGCCGAGGTACTGGCTGTTGGTGGTGGTCTTCCAGGTCCCGGTGCGGCTGGAGGAGGAGTCCGACCGCAGTGACGTCGTCCGGGTCACCGAGCTGGTCGCGCTGTTGCCGGCGGCGTCGGCGGCGGCCAGTGACCAGGCCGTGGAGCTGGCCGGCTTGGCGTAGGCGGACCAACTCGCGGTGGTCGGGATGAACGTCGTGGCGGAGGGGGCGGTGGCCCTGACCGATCGCAGCAGCCGGTCGTCGGTGACCTTCCATTTGAGGCTGACGGGAACCTTGGTCGCACTCACCGTGCCGGTCCGTACGGACAGGGCGGCGGGAGTGCTGAAGACGGGTTTGGCGATGTCGGCGACGACCGGGAAGACGGGGGACTTGGTGGTGGTGCCGTCGATGTTGTCGGCGAGGACCTGTAGCTGGTGGGTGCCGGCGTGCAGGGTCGTGGTGGCCGAGAGCGCGGATGCGGCCGGGTGGGCGATCGCGGTGCCGTTGTCGAGGAGTGTGTAGCCGTTGACGGCGGCGGCCCGCCAGCTGACGGTGACCGTTCCCTTGGTGTAGTAGGTGCTGGTCACCTGCGTGGCGCCGGTGAGGGAGGTGGAGGTCAAATCTGCGGGTTTGGTCCACTGGGCCGCGGCGGTTCGGATGGCGGGGAGCTTGTCGTACAGCAGTTGTCCTGGGCAGGCGGTGCTGTTCGCGTCACGGTGCCCGGCGATCGTCTTGAAGGTGACCGAGGATCCGTACGGGAAGTTGCCGTCTTTCACTCTTTCGCTGAGCGTCGTGGTGCCGGTCGGGTCGCCGCCGTCGAGACCGAGCTTCCACGCGGCGACCCTGGCGACCGTGTCCAGGGCCCGCTGGGGTGGTGCGATGTCGGTGAATGTTCCCAGGACCGCCACGCCGGCCGAGTCGGTGTTGAACCCGTAGGCGTGCGCGCCGATGACCGGCTGGTCGACGCCTCCGGAGCGGCCCTCGAACAGGGTGCCGCACTTGTCGACGAGGAAGTTGTAGCCGATGTCGTTCCAGCCGTTGGTCTTCACGTGATACAGGAAGATCGAGCGGACGACCGCGCCGGAGTCGGCGCAGGAGTAGTCGTTTCCGGTGTCGGTGTGGTGCACGAAGACGGCCTTCACCGTGGTTGCGTACGCGTTCGGCGTCGCGACCAGCGACTCATCGGCGCCCCAGCCGGCGCGGGAGACCATGGCCGGGCGGGGCGCGGTGCTGGTCTTCGCAGTCGGCGAGGCGGAGCCCGAAGGCGCGGGGGAGTCGGTAGGCGTCGCGGGCGGCGCCGGAGTGGGGGAGTCCGACGGCGGTCCACTCGCGGTCGGTGTGGCGCTGGGGGAATCCGATGGCGGCGCGGACGGATCCGGGCTCGTGGTGTCGGCGGCCAACGCGACCCTTACGGGCTGGTCCCCGGCGGCGCGGACCGGCCGATGGCGCCTGCTCCCCGGATCGATCAGTACGGCACGCAGTCCTGCGGGCAGGGCCCGGTGCCCGGTCACGCGTACGTAGATGCCGTTGGAGGGGCCGGTCCACAACGGTGCTGTGGCGCCTTGCCGGGACTGTTCACGCCCAGTGCCGTCGGGAACGTCGTCGTTCTCGACGGTGACCGGCAGCCACGCGGACCAAGTGCCGGACGCCGCACTGCGGGTGCGCACTTTGACGGTGCCCTTCATCCGCGCGCGAGGTGCGTCCCACACCACGCCGACCATGCTGAAACTCGCCGTCGACTGCGCCCGGGCACCGGCAGTGGTGCCCGTCGTCCGCAGCCTGATCGTGTGCACCCGCCCATCGATCGGACCGTCCACCGCCGCGGCGGGCCTTCGTGACGCCGTTCCGCTCGACACCACGGCCGCGGTGACGGCGACCGCGGCGAGTACCGCCACAACGACGATCGCAGTGCGCCTTCGCACGCGAACCTTCATCAATCCTCCAGCAAGATCGCAGTACGAACTACAGCGCCAAGGGATACGCGGTGTTACGCCGCCGACAAAGCGTCCTAACCGGGGAGAGTGACTCCGCCGGGGTCACCTCCACGCAGGTGGTGTACGAGCTGGCCTCCGCGTGATCCGTTGTTGCAGGTTAAGCGGTGATTGCTTGCTTTGGTCGGGGCGTTTCGGGGATCGGTGAGCTGCGGCCGCAGTACGT
>JAOPYG010000008.1 GCA_025964685.1 Actinoallomurus sp.
GCCCTGGCCCTGGCCGCCTTGGCCGTAGCCGCTCTGGCCGTACTCATCCTGGCCGTAGCCGCTTTCACCGCCCGAGCCCGCCGGCGGGTAGCCGAAGTTGCGGTAGCCCTGGCTTCGGTAGTCGGAGGCGCCGGGGCCGGGGCCGAGCCCGCCAATGCCTGACCGGCCGAGACCGGGGCCGATGTACCCGGACTCGTCGCGCCCGGGAGCCGGAGGCAGAGGCCCGGTCGGACCGCCTGGTTGTCCGCCGCCCGGCCGGTCCTCGCGGTCGTTCCCGAAGGGGGCCGGGCCGCCGTACGGCCCGGCACCGCCCTGGGCGCCGTACGCGTCACGCTGAGGTGGCCCGCCGTACGGGCCGCTGTCGCCGGGGTTCCCGCCGCCGGGTGGTACGGGACGTGAGGACCGCCCGTCGTCGGGCGTGCCGCCCGGGGGCTCGTCCTTGCGGCGACGTCCAGTCACGGGTTGTCCTCTTTCGCGACGGTTGTGTGGATATAGAGCGGCACTGTAGCCCTCCAGGCCAGTGTGACCAAAGGGACAGGAGACAAGATCTCGCAGGTCAGGATGGATCGGTCATGACTCGGGAGCTTGCTGATCGGTAAACAACCAGCGATCTAGAGGGCATGGATCATTGACTCAAGGCCAGCTGTCCTGCGCAGTCGTCGCGGGAGGCCAGTTAGGAATCCTGTCATATGTGCCTGACCGGGCGGATCCTACGCCCCGGCCGGAGCCGGCGAAGAGATGCCTCCGGGTATCCGTGGCAACTTGAACCCGGAGCTCAGGTTCGTCGTGCACAGTAGGGCAGGGGCCAACGGGCGGCGACTGGGGGCGTGGGCGGATGACGGATGTGGCGACCGCACAGGATGACGATTCGACGGTACGCCCGGTCACCCGGAGGCGGGGCATGGCGGTGATCACCTGGTTCCTCGTCGCCTGCTGGCTGCTCTGGGCGGTCGCACGTCTCGTCGGCGTGGACCGGATCCCGTACTTCTCCTCCGTGCTGATCCCGGCGATGGCCATCGTCCCGTACGTCGCGGCGGGTGTCGTCATCCCGGTCGCGGTCGCCGCGCTCACCCGCAACTGGCTCGCGCTCGGAGTCGCCGCGGCCGTCGCCGCGGTGTTCGCCGGCATCGTGCTGCCCCGCGCCTTCGGCGGAGGCAAGCCGCACGCGACCGGCCCGGCGCTGCGGATCCTCACCGCCAACCTGAAGTTCGGTCAGGCCGGTGACGCGGGCCTGGTCGACCTGGTGCGTCGCACCGGGGCCGACGTCCTCAGCGTGCAGGAGTTCACCCCGGCCGCCGCCGACCGGCTCGACCAGGCCGGCCTGGAGGGGCTGCTGCCGTACCGCGTGATCGATCCGCGCGGCGGCCCCGAGGGCAGCGGCCTCTACTCCCGATACCCGCTGACGCGGCTGCCAGATCGGGGACCCACGACGTTCGCCATGGTGAGCGCGACCCTCGAGGTGCCCGGCACCTCACCCGTACGCCTGACGGCCGCGCACCCACCCGCGCCGCTCGGCCCGGACGCTCCGAGGTGGCGGCACGACCTCCGCGAGATCCCGCCGGCCACGCCGCACGACCAGGTCGGCATCGTCGCCGGTGACTTCAACGCCACCCTCGACCACGCCCCGCTGCGCCGGCTGATCGGCGAGGGCTTCACCGACGCCGCCGACGCGACCGGGCAGGGCCTCGTCCCGACGTTCCGGCCGTGGCCGCCGATCACGATCGACCACGTGCTCGCCGACAAGCGCTGCGCGATCCAGCGGGTGAAGGTGTACTACCAGCCCGGCAGCGACCATCGGGCGCTCTTCACGGAGCTGCGGCTCCCCTGACGTCCGCGGCTCGGGATACTGGGGGAATGGCCCGCCTGATCCCCATCACCGACTCGGCCGACCCGCGGCTCGCCGACTACGTCAGCCTGCGCGACGTCAACCTCCGCAAGAGCCTCGAGGCCGAGCACGGCCTCTTCATGGCCGAGGGCGAGAAGGTCATCCGGCGTGCCGTCGCGACCGGCCACCCGGTGCGGTCGCTGCTGACGGCCCGCCGCTGGGTCGACCCCCTCGCCGACATCCTCGGCGACGCTCCGGTCTACGTCGTGGACGACGAGGTGGCCGAGGCCGTCGCCGGCTTCCCCGTACACCGCGGTGCGCTGGCGTCGATGGAACGCCTGCCACTACCGTCCGTCGCCTCCCTCATCGGCACGGCCCGGCGGATCCTCGTGCTCGAGGACCTGGTCGACCACGGCAACGTCGGCGCGATCTTCCGCTGCGCCGCGGCCCTCGGCGTCGAGGCGATCGTCCTGTCACCTCGGTGCGCGGACCCGCTGTACCGCCGCTCGGTCAAGGTGTCGATGGGCGCGGTCTTCGCCCTCCCGTACGCCCGCATGACCGACTGGCACGGTGGCCTGGATGAGCTGCGCGCCGCGGGGTTCGGCCTGCTCGCCCTGACCCCGGACCAGTCGGCGACACCGATCGACAAGGCGCCACTGGGCGAGCGGGTCGCGCTGATGCTCGGCGCGGAGGGCGACGGCCTGTCATCCCGCTGGCTGCGCGAGGCCGACGAACCGGTCTGCATCCCGATGAGCGCCGCCGCGATGGACCTCGGCGTCGACTCCCTCAACGTCGTCGCGGCGGCCGCGATCGCCTGCCACGACCTGATGCGTTCCTGAGGTTCTGCCCGCCCGTCAGTGCGCGCTGCCCGTACGGCGCAGCCTGCGGTGCGTGCCCTTCTGCCGGGGGTCCTTGACGTTCGCCCGGCCGAGCCGGACCTGCGTCAGCAGGAGGGAGAACGCCACCAGCAGCGCCGCCAGCCAGGCGGCCTGCGTGCTGGCCAGCTTGTCGAAGGTGAGCTGGTCGGCCGCGTCGGCGGTACCCCGCATCGACTGGGAGGCCCCGGTGTTCTGCACGACCGGCCCAGGCGCCGTCGTGGGCGTCTGCGCGGCGATCGAGGGCAGTACGGCGGAGTCGGTCCCGGTGCTGGGCGTGGCAGAGGCACCAGTGCCGGAGGGATTCAGATTCCCCGTCGGCAGACTGGTCCCGCTCGACCCACTGGACGAGCCGCTGCTCCCGCTCGACCCACTGCTCGAACCACTCGAACCGGACGAAGATGACGTCGGTTTCTTCACCGCGAGTGCCTGTGTGCCCGTCGCGTCGGTCACGAGGTCGTCACTGTGGACGCGCGCGGTCACGTTGACGGTGCCGCTCTTCACGGAGGAGGGAATAGCGACCGTGATGGCAACATGGCGGGTTGACGACACTTTCGTCATGGTGAAGACGCGGGTCTTGTTGACGTCGCAGCTCGCGTCGGCACCACGATTGCCATCCACCGTGAGCTCCGCGCCGCTCACAGTCCCGCCGCTCGGCGTCAGCACCACGTCCAAGGAGGCCTTCGCTCCCGGAGCCGTTGAGCTGGGCACGCTCGCGAAGGACACTTTGAGCTTGGGTGGGGGCGGGGGCGGAGTGGTGGCGGGCGGAGTGGTGGAGGCCGTGGTCGCGGGCTTCGTGGTCCCCGGCGTCGTCCTTGGGGTCTTCGACGGCGACGCGCTCGCCGTCGATGGGGCTGGATCAGCCGACGGAGATGGCGTGTCCGCCGCAAGAGCTGCTGGGGCAGTGCCGCTGACCAGGACTAGTCCTGTGCCAACGCAGATGATCAGTGGTTTCCGTACCGATCTTGCGAGCACCGCCCACGACCTCCTCAACAATCGCCTTTGATGCTGACCCGACGCTTCGTCATGGATCAGGTAAGAATCATGCGATCACGTCAGAGCTCAGCAATCAACCGGGCAAGGAGAGTTGTATCCCGGTAATCGCTAAATATTCT
>JAOPYG010000018.1 GCA_025964685.1 Actinoallomurus sp.
CACGACCTCGCGTCGTACAAGAAGGTCATCGAGGTCAACCTGATCGGCACGTTCAACGGCATGCGCCTCGGCGCGGCGGCGATCGCCAAGACCGAGCCGCTCGACGAGTGGGGCAGCCGCGGCGCGATCATCAACACCGCGTCGGTCGCCGCGCTGGAGGGGCAGACCGGACAGGTCGCCTACTCCGCCTCCAAGGGCGGCATCGTCGGCATGACCGTGCCCGCCGCCCGCGACCTCGCCGCCGTCGGCGTACGCGTGAACACGATCTGCCCCGGCATCATCGACACGCCGATCTACGGGCAGGGCGAGCAGGCCGACGAGTTCAAGAAGAAGCTCGCCGCGCCGGTGGTGTTCCCGAAGCGCATTGGCACGGCGGCGGAGTTCGCCCACCTGGTGCGCTCGCTGATCGAGAACGACTACGTCAACGCCGAGACCGTCCGCTTCGACGGCGGCATCCGCTTCCAGCCCAAGTGAGGTCATGACCATGTCGGATGCGGTACTGACCGAGGTCGCCGACGGCGTCGCCGTCATCACGATCAACCGTCCTGAGGCGAGGAACGCCGTCAACGGCGCCGTCGCCAAGGGGGTCGCGGGTGCGCTGGACGAGCTCGACGCCCGCAAGGACGTCTCTGTGCTCGTGCTGACCGGTGCGGGTGGCACGTTCAGCGCCGGCATGGACCTCAAGGGCTTCCTGACCGGTGACAGCCCGATAGTGGAGGGCCGCGGGTTCGGCGGCATCGTCGAGCGGTCGCCGGCAAAGCCGATCATCGCCGCCGTCGAGGGGTACGCCCTGGCGGGCGGCTTCGAGCTGGCCCTGGCCTGCGACCTGATCGTCGCCTCCTCCGAGGCGAAGTTCGGGCTGCCCGAGGTCAAGCGGGGGCTCGTCGCGGGCGCCGGTGGGCTGCTGCGGCTGCCCCGGCGGATCCCGTACCACGCGGCCATGGAGCTCGCACTGAGCGGCGACCACTACCCGGCGTCCCGGTTGGCCGAGCTCGGCCTGGTCAACAGGCTGACCGCGCCGGGCGAGGCGCTCGCCGCGGCCCGCGAGCTGGCCGCCAAGATCGCCGTGAACGCTCCGCTCGCCCTCGCGGCGACCAAGCGGGTCATCGTGGAGTCCGCCGACTGGCAGAGCTCGGAGCAGTTCGCGAAGCAGGGCGAGATCATCAACCCGGTCTTCGTGTCGAAGGACGCGATGGAGGGCGCCGCCGCCTTCGCGGAGAAGCGTCGTCCGGAGTGGTCGGGGGAGTAACCCGTTACGTGCGGAGGGCGGCCCCGAGCGGGGCCGCCCTCACGTTCCGTTCGGCGCGGGAAGCCGCCGGCGCAGGTCGCGAAGGTAGTGGTCGCGCGGGAGGGTCCGCACGCGCAGCGGCAGGTGCGGATAGGTGAGCCGCAGCGCCGTCATCAGCAGGTCGAACCGCGCCCGGCGTGCGCGGTCCCACCGCCAGCCGTACTGCCGGCGGACCGGTTCGGGCATCAGCCCCGCCGTGATCAGCCGGATGGCGGCCAGGGCAGGTTCGTTCAGCGCGCCGCCGCGGAGCCGCGGATGCAGTACCTGGCGGGCGATGGCCCGCGACGCCTCGCTGATCCGCAGGGAGTCGAGCGTCGTGGCGTAGTAGTCGCGGAAGTCGGCATACGTCGCCGGCATCATCGCGTACGGGCAGCCGAGGATCGTCGCGTAGATCTTGGCCTGCTCATAGTGGGCCGCGCGCTCCTCTGGCGACAACGGGCGGAAGACCAGTTCGTAGGCGTGCACCGCGGTGGCGAAGAGGGTGGCGGCCACCCAGACCTGCAGTTCGGGGTCGCCGGCCGCGTAGCCGGGGCCGGTCACGCGGTCGTGCATCCTCCGGACGGCGTGGCTGAGGCGTTCGGCCTCCGTACGTGAACCGAAGCCGACCGCGTAGACCCACTGCATCGTGCCCCGCAGGCGTCCCAGCGGATCCTCGGCCGTGTAGCTGTGGTCGTAGACGCCCTGTGCGATCTTCGGGTGGGCGGTCTGGAGGAGCGACGCCGCGCCACCCGCCGCGATGAGTAACCCCTCGCGGCTGATCACGCGGATCAGGTCGCCGTCCTGGAACAGGCCTTCGTCGTGGGAGAGACGTGTCATGATTCGCCATTGTAAGTAAGCACTTGCTTTGGTGCGAGTGGGTCGCGCCGGAGAAAACGGGACGACATGCGGCTCACCGCCCGGGGATAATGGTCACCATGTCCGGTCCAGTGCGCGTCCGCGGCTCGGTCGTCATCCCCGACGCCGAGCTCAGCTGGCGTTTCTCGCGTTCGTCAGGGCCGGGCGGCCAGCACGTCAACACCAGCGACAGCGCCGCCGAGCTGTCCTATGACCTGCTCCGATCGGACGCGCTGCCACAGACGTACAAGGACCGCGCGCTGCAACGCCTGGCCGGTCGCCTCGTCAACGGAGTGATCACCATCCGTGCGGAGGAGCATCGGTCCCAGCTCCGCAACCGCGAGGCGGCCAAGGCCCGGCTGTCGGCGCTACTCGCGGAGGCGACCGCGCCACCGCCGCAGGCGCGTCGCCCGACCAAACCCAGCCGCCGGATGCAGGCACGCCGCATCGAGGGAAAGCGCCGGCGCGGTCAGGTCAAACGCGGCCGCTCGGGACGCTTCGACGACTAGGGCGTGTCTGACGAAACGCGTTCGTAGCGAGCGTCGTTCGGACACCGCGCAGCCGGACAGGGATCTGTCGGACACGCCCTAGGACCCGGCACCGTCAGGTGCTCCAGGTCGCGGAGCGTACGGCGCGCAGGGCCTCCTTGCGGGTGGCCCCCGTGAGCGTGTCGACGTACAACCGGCCCTTGAGATGGCCGCACTCATGCTGGAGACAGCGCGCGAAGTAGCCGGTGCCCTCGATCCGTACCGGCGTGCCCGTCATGTCCGCCCCGTCGACCACGGCGTGCGCGTGACGCGGTGTCGCGAAGCGCAGGCCGGGCAGCGACAGGCATCCTTCGTCGTCGTCGGCCAGCTCACCGTCGGCGACCGTGAGAACGGGATTGATCACATGTCCGACGTGCCGCCGCCCGGCGTCGTCGGCGCAGTCGTAGACGAAGGCCTGGAGCGAGACACCGATCTGGTTCGCCGCGAGCCCTGCCCCGTCGGCGGCGTACATCGAGGCGAACATGTCATCGACGAGACGCTTCAGATCGGCGTCGAACGCCTTGACCGGGTCCGCTTCGGTGCGTAGAACGGGGTCACCCATGTAGCGGATCGGGCGTATGGTGCCCGCGCTCTGCCCGCGGCGTCGTTCGGTTCCCACGAGACCAAGACTCTAATCGGCCCGTGACCGCTCTGGCGGTGCGGGCACAAAGAATCGCCCTGGCGGCCAGGTCGGCGCGCGCCAGGGCGATCGTCATGCTGCGTAGGGGGCTACTCGGTGGGCTCGCCCCCGGGCGGAGGCGGCGGAACCTGGATGATCCGCGGCGGGTCCGGCTGACCCGCGGCCGGCATCGGGTGGGCGTGTGGCTGCGGCTGCATGTGCGCCTGAGCCTGGGGCTGGGCGGGCGGCTGCGGGTGCCCGGCCTGCTGCTGTTGCTGCGGGCGGTGGCGGCCCTGCTGCGCCTGGGCCTGGGCCTGGGCTTGGTCCTTGCCCCGGACGGGAGCCGGGCCGTCACCCTGCGGAGCCTGCCGGTCAGGGCGGGCCGCGTTGGCGAGCTCGTGCACCATCTTTTCCAGCGGACCGGCCTTCTCCTCGGTGCGCAGGAGGGCGGACAGCATCTCGCTCATCTCGCCGAGCCGCCCCAGGGCCTGGGTGTGCTGGCGGGTGAGTTGCGTCAGCCGCTCCGTGGCGTCCTCGTTGATGGCCGAGGAGCGCCGTTCGGCGTTCGTCAGAGTGCGCTCGGCCTCATTGCGGGCGTCGAGGACGAGCTTGTCGGCCTCCTGCTTGGCCGAGGACAGGACCCTCTCGGACTCCTGCTTGGCCGACGACAGGATGTGGTTGGCGTTCTCCTGTGCCTGGGCGACGGCGCGCTCGGACTTGCCATGAGCCTCGTCGATGACTCGTTTGGCCTCTTTCTCGGCCTCCTGGCGAATCTGGGTGACCTTCTGGTCGGCGTCGCCGATCTTCGACTGCGCCTCTTCCTCGGCCAGGTTGATGATCTGGCGCAGCCGCTCGCTGAGGTCGTCGCCGGTGGGCCGGCGGCTCTCGCGAACCTCCGACATCTCCCGCCGGGTCCGCTCGACCTCGTCGAGCGCGCGGGACAGCCGTGCCTCGAGCTCCCGGATCTGGTTGCGCGTACGGGCGATGTATTCGTCGACCTGGCGGCGGTTGTAGCCGCGCATGACGATCTCGAACGTCTCCTCGCGGAGGAGATTTGGCAGGATCTCGGCTTCGTTGCTCATTGGCCCAAAGGGTTGAAGGTAGGTCTGGGATGACTCTCGACGCATCTACCCCTCAGGCGCAAGGGGAATGCTCCGTCTAGTAAGAATTAGTGACTCTCCGCAGTCGCGATACGAGAGTCCACACACGATATATACCGCTTAAGGGCTGTTCTAGGTGGAAGAACCTGGCCATCCGCCGAGAACGTTTCGGCCAATCCCCTCCCGCGGCCCGGGTGGGGACGCCCGTTCGCGCCCGTACGTCCGGCCGCTTCTAGACTCGGTGATCGTGACTGATTACTTCCGAGGTGCGCTGGGTGAGCACGAGCCGAAGATCCATCCGGACGCGTGGGTGGCGCCGGGCGCGGTCGTCGTCGGACGGGTGACGCTGGGGCGCGCCGCCAATGTCTGGTACGGGTGTGTGCTGCGCGGCGAGGACGAGGAGATCGTCGTCGGCGAGGAGTGCAACATTCAGGATCTGTCCTGTCTGCACTCCGATCCCGGCGAGCCCGCGGTGCTCGAGGACCGGGTGAGCCTCGGGCACAAGGCGATGGTGCACGGCGCGTACATCGAGACCGGGTCGCTCATCGGGATCGGCGCGATCGTGCTCGGCGGCGCGCGGATCGGGGCGGGGTCGCTGGTCGCCGCCGGTGCGCTCGTACCGCCCGGCAAGACCATCCCGGCCGGCGTCCTCGTCGCGGGCGTGCCCGGCAAGGTCGTACGGGAACTGGGCGACGACGACCGGGCCGTGCTCGCGTACACACCCGGGGCGTACGTCGAGAAGAGCCGTCAGCACCGCGAGGTCCGCTGGACCTGAGGATTTCTCGTGATCGCCTAAGTGATGGTCATCCGTTTACCATTGCCTGGTGGTCTGGGGGCAGGAATATGGGGATGTTCCCTCGTCCGCCGTTCACGATCCGTTTTCGGTGGCCGAGCGTGATACGCATGCCATGGTGTCGGCCGGATGGTGGCTCGGCACGCCCCCGCAGCAGCGGCAGAACCTCATCGCCGGCCGGATGCTCGCCCTGCCCGACGGCAGCTGGTGGCTGTTCGGCGCCTGGGGCCGCTGGTACCGCTGGACCCCCGCGGACGGCCAGTGGCACCTCTGCCCGCCGCCGCGCCTCGCCATCACCCGGATGTCCGCCCGGCCGCTCCAGCAGGGCATGCCGGTGCCGCCGGTCCCCCCGCACGTGGTGCCGACCGGACCCGACCTCGCGTACGACCCGCCGGCCGCGCTCGCGTTCGTCGACGCC
>JAOPYG010000021.1 GCA_025964685.1 Actinoallomurus sp.
GCCCGGCGCCATGTCTGTCATGCTCTGGAACAAGACTTCGCGCAGCCCGACCGCGTCCCGCCTGAGTCCGTGCCCTGCCGCTGCTGTTCCGTTAACGGCCACCGCCGCCTCCGAGACTAAAGGGTGGAGAGCTGCGCTGATCATGTCACCGGATACGCCAGCCGACAACGGATAGATCGCGCGTTTCCGGCGCGGGCGCGTGTGGCAGGTCGCCATGCCTCCACGGCCGAAGATGGATGCGGCTCTTCTGAACTCCAGCACTGCGAGATCCCGGCGTTGCAGCTCGCCGATCAGCTCCTACAATCTGGCAGCGAAATCCTCATCGGTCTCGGCCTGTGGCGCACGAGAACAGAGTCGGGGTGTTGACCTGGGCAGGCTTGCTGCGACGTGGTCGGCGGAGGTGGGAGCCTCGCGGGGTGCTTCTCACGTAGGTTTACATGGTCCCGAGGCTCGTGCTCGCCGCGGTGACGTTCTTGGCGGCGCGAGGTGTCCAAGGACGCTGAGCTGCACGACCTTAGGCACGTCGCCGCATCCCTCATGCTCGCCGCCGGCGTCGACATCAAAATCGTCCAGCTCACCCTCGGACACGTCACCAGCACCTACACCCGCGACACCTACACCACCGTCTACCCCCAGCTCTCCCGCGACGCCGCCGAACACACCGCAGCCCTACTGAAATCCGCATCTGCCCGCAGCTGAACACCGCCAATGAGGTGACCTCACCGAGATCATGTTGGTCGTGTGTGGAAGACCTCGAGCCGGCCGGCCTGGATCGGTACGTGCGGACTGGCGCCAAGGGCTGGTGAACGTCAGCGGGGAGCATCTGACGCGCAACGGCCGCCGTCGACGAGCACGGAAGGGGGCGGAACGGGTCGCGAGTGTCGGACCCGTCGAGGAGGATGAGCGGGTTGACGACGAGGGGGAGAGCAGATGATCGCCGAGCTGAAGACGGTGGCGTTCGACGCACCGGACATCGCCGCGGAGGCCGACTTCTACGCCGCCCTGGCGGGTTGGACACAGAGCCATACCGAAAACGACTGGATCACGATGAGGACGCCGGACGGGTGGCGCATCGCGTTCCAGCTCGCGCCGGATCACGTGGCGCCCCGGTGGCCCGACCCGGCGGCGCCGCAGCAGGCCCACCTCGATCTGCGCGTACCCGACATCGACGCCGCCGCGGACAAGGCGGTCTCGCTCGGCGCGACGCTGCTGCGGCGTAACGAGCGCTGGCACACACTCGCCGACCCGGCCGGCCACCCGTTCGACCTGTGCGTCCATGAGGACGACCCGAACACGACGGTGATGGGTGTGATGCTCGACTGCCCGGACACGAAGGCGCTGAGCACGTTCTACTCCGAGTTGCTGGGCAAGCCGATCACGTACGATGCTCCGGGCGTCGCGATGATCGGCGAGGACGGCAAGATGCCCGTGCTGTTCCAGCAGATCGAGGACTACCGGGCGCCGCGCTGGCCCGACCCGGCCGCACCGCAGCAGATCCACCTCGACCTGCTCGTCGAGCGCGCCGACCTAGAGTCGGCGGAGCGGGCAGCGCTCGCGATCGGCGCGGCGAGGCTGCCCGGAGAGGGCGACAACTGGCGTGTGTACGCGGACCCCGCCGGCAAGCCGTTCTGCCTCACCTGGAACGAGGCGTCTGGGTAGCCACCCGCGGCCGCGGACCCGTCGGTGGTCAGCCGGTTGATCGCCGCCTGGCCCTCATTCGCTTTCGTTGGGGCCTACCCCCTGCTTCAAGGCCCGATCGCGCCAACAGATGAAGCGGAAGCCGATCCTCCGAGTTGTCCGCTCGATATTGGGGCTAAGAGCGCCTGGCTGTTGGAGAACCCCGGAAGGCGTCTTCAACGCCGAGCGTGGACGGCGTTGGCCAATCGTTCAGAAGACGGTCGGCTGCGGGCAGGGGCGGTCATCGCGAAACGGTTCAGCCGCAGTCCTCGGTGGGGACGCCTAGTCGAGAGCGCTGGTGATACCGGCTCTCTGGAGCCGTCTCCCCAACGAAGCCGTATCCACCAGCAGGGCGTCCTGACCTGCGACTCTTTGGAGGGTCCTGGGATCACCAAGCTGCGAATTAAAAGTCCACAGCCGTGGAGGAATTACCTGGTTCGATCTGGAAAAGGGCGTGTCGAACGATGACGCTCGATGCCGCTATGTGCCATTGGTCCGTGCCCATAGCTCCACCCTCGCTCAACTGCTCTACTGCGGTGTCGCGTGCTGCCGGGTTATACCGCGGCGTGCGAGCAAACACCGAGCAAGCCACCGGTCACAGCGAAACCCCAGATCAAGTCCTGTGACACGATATTCGGCACCCACACGCCTGCGAGTCGCTGGCCAGGGACTGGTCCCTGCTTCTCGGCGGTAGTCAGCGTTTGGAGTGCAGGACCGGCTCAGCCTCCGAAGTAGGCGCTGGAGCTGGTTGTGGCGTTGTAGTACCCGCTTCCGGTGAAGACGACGCGATAGTAGCCGTGAGGCCGATGAGTTAGCGAGTAGGTGAACGCGCCGTTGGATCCGGTGGTGACCGCCGTGACGTAGTGCCACGTACTGCTGCCTTTGGTCCGGTAGTAGATCTTGACGGTCTTCCTCGGCACAGCCCTGGGGAGGTTGGTCTCCAACGCGGGTCCGGGGTGGAGGATCAAGGCTCCAGCGAGCGTACGGGTGGACGTGCCTGAGCGGCGGACATAAAGAGCGCTGACTGAGGTCTGGACGTGAACGTCGATGGCTTTGCTGTCGGTCGAGAACGGCACCCACATGTTCTTCGACGGCTCGACACGGACCTGCCAGGATCCTTCGGCGAGGTAGTAACTTGTCCCGTTCCACAGGTAGGGGCTCAGCGCGTCGATGTGGAAGTCGCCGGGGTTCGGTCCCGCCCCGAACCAGGCAGTGGTCACCTGGGTCCATGTGGTGGAGTTGCGGGGCTGGAAGTAAAGGTTCATGGTGGGGAACCTGCCTTGCCATTGCCCGTCGATAACCACGTCGGCGTGGCCGGTGAATGACAAGCCGTTCTGAGCGGAGGCCGGCTGGGGTCCGGCTGTGAACCCGGTGATTCGGGTCTGCGCGGGATTCAGGACGACGGGGGCCAGGGCCGATTGCGCGTTGGCAGCGAAGCTTGCGCGATCGTCGACGGTTGCCACTCCCCACTGTGGTCCGCTGTTGGCTGTCCCGAATTGCGGGAGTGCTAGCGAGAAGCGGCCGTTGGCGTCGGTGAGTCCCCAGTAGCCATTCCACGTGCCATTGGTGCACGCTACCTCTGTGTACGGCGCGGGAATCCACATCCCGTCCGGGGTCTGTATCTCCACCAGCCCGGTGAATCTCAAGGTGGAACCGGTTGTGACCGGATTCAGCGGATCCACGCTGATGCGGGCGGGCAGGCGGGTGCTGGGCTCGACCGTGGTCGACACGTTGCTCGGCCCGTACGTGGCGTCTCCGGCGAACCTGGCCTGGATACTGCCGAGCCCGGGCAGTGTCGTTGTCAGGGAGAATGTCCCGTTCGAATCGGTCGTCACGGTGCCGAGGTCGGTGCGGGTGCCGCCTTGCTGATATTCCGTCAGGTTGATCGGTTCGTCGGCTACGCCTTGGCCGGACGTTTGCAGAGTGCCCTTGATGGCGACCAGCCGGTCCCCGTAGGTGATCGTCAACGACGGTGCGGAAAATCGGAGACCTGTCGGCTCAAGTGTCGCTGCGGAAGCCGTGCCATCGAAGGTAGCCAGGGCGACTAGCATCGCGGCCATGCAGGACAGGGCTGTACTGCGGCGGAGCAGAGAAGAAGGGCGCACGGTGCCTCAAACGCTAGAAGAGAATGGTGGAATATTCTAGCGATTGGTGATCATTGCGTCGAATACCTTCCTCTGTCGCTAGAAGTAATCCTGCAACTCAGGCTTGTACGGTGGGGCGGGTCGCCGGTGCGAAACAGGGATGACGCCGCTTCCCATCCGTCTTTTCTTCACAAGTGGGCCGTCGAATTGTCGGCCCTGTTGAATCCGTCGGTGGTACCGGGTGGGGGATGGGTCGTAATCTGAGCTTGGCGCGTTTTGGAGGCTGTAGTCGGTAAGTAGGCCTCGGGTTGACGATCCTAGGACTGCGTGGGGCGCGTGCCCGTGGTCGAGGTTTAGTCGTGGGCTTGGAGCCAGGTGAGGATTTTGGTGTGGATGCCGCTGGTTTTGAGGATGGCGCTGGCGTGGCCGCTGCCGGAGACCACGGTGAGGGTGCAGGCGACCTTTTTGGCTTTTAGTGCGGTGCACAGGTCGTTGGAGTGTGCTGAGGGGACGAAGTCGCCCTGGGAGTGCAGCAGGAACATGGGGGCGTCGCCGCTGCTGGCATGGTTTTTCACCACGGCGTCGCTCCAGCGGCTCCAGCAGGGCGCGTCGGAGGAACTGGGGTAGCAGCGGGCCAGCAGGGCCGAGTTGTCGCGGAGTTTCTGCTTGGAGGCGCTGGCTCCGGATTTCTGGCCGTCGTTGTACGCGCGGTACGGGGAGGCGACGGGGGAGAGGGCGACGACGCCGCGCACGTATTTGGTGCCGGTGCCGTACGTGCCGACGGCTGTGGCGATCTGTCCTCCGGCGGATGAGCCGAGGAGCAGGAAACGGTTCGGGTCGACCGTGAAGGTGGTGGCGTGGGCTTTGATCCAGGCGATGGCGTTGAGGGCGTCGGTGCGTTGTGCGGTCCAGCCGGATTGGCTGTTGAAGCGGTATCCGATGGAGAACACCGCGTAGCCGCGTTGGGCGTACCACTCGGCGGTGGCCTTCCAGTCGGCCTTGTCGCCCTCGTACCAGTAGCCGCCGTGGATGATGACCAGCGCCGGTTGTTCCTTGCCGTGGAGATAGTAGGCGTCGAGTTGTTGTTTGGGGTCGGTGCCGTAGGCGTAGGTGCCGGTGGTGAGGGTCACGGCGGCAGCCCGCAGGGCGGTGCCGCTGGCGGGGGGCGGGGGGACGACCTCGTCCTGGTACGGGGACTGGTCGGTGGTGCCGGGCGCGGTCCGCGGCGTCGGCGTGTCTGAGGCGGGCGGCGTGTCTGTGGCCGGCGGGGGGTTCTGCGGCGGCGTGGCCTGGGTGCGGGCTTTGAGCCAGGCCAGCACCGTGGTCTTGAGGCTGGTGGTCAGCAGCGGGCCGCCGGAGTCGCTGCCGGAGACGGTTTTGACGGTGATGTCGGCGGCGTCCATGCCCTTGGCGACCTCGGCGTCGCGCAGGTCGGTGGAGTGCACCGCCGGGATGGTGTCGCCGCTGGAGTGCACCAGGTACATGGGTGCGTCGTCCGCGCCGGAGGCGTGGTCTTTGGCGACGGAGTCGACCCAGCGGGCCCAGCAGTCGGTGTCGGCCTTGTCGGGATAGCAGCGGTGCAGGATTACGGTCTCGTCCCGGACTTTGCGGCGTGCGGCGGTGGCGCTGGTGGTGGGGGCTTGGGTCCAGGCGCGGTAGGGGGAGTTGATGGGTGACAGCCCGACCGCGGCGTCGACGCGGGCGCGGCCGGCGCCGTAGGTCGCCAGCGTGGTGGCGAGTTGCCCGCCGGCTTGGGAGCCCAGCACCGCGACGTGAGCGGCGTCGGCGTGGAACTGGTCCGCGTGTGTCTTGATCCACTCGACGGCCGCGATGGCGTCGTCGCGGGGCCCCGGCCAGGCCACGTCGGTGTTGTAGCGGTAGTCGGCGGCGAACACCGCGAAGCCGTGGTCGGCGAAGTAGCGGGCGGTGCTCGTCCAGTCGGCCTTGCCGCCGGAGTTGTAGTAGCCGCCGTGCAGCAGCAGCAGTGCCGGCTGCGGGGTGTCGGCGTCGTACCAGTAGGCGTCGATGCCTTGGCGAGTCTGCGTCCCGTACGCGTAGCCGGCCTCGTGCCGGGTCGCCGCATGAGAGCCGGAGGTGACCGCCGCGACCGCGGTCGCCAACACCAACAAGACCAGACCGGGCCGGGTCAACCATCTGCGCACGAGTGATCCCTCTTCGGGCCAGCGTGCGCACGATGAACGGCGCACGGACAACCGGGAATCGGGGGATCCTGACAGCTCACCGACATGGCCGCAACGTGGTCACATCACCCGATTCGTGGATACTGGTAACAATCTTTGCCGACCCGGGAGTCAGAACGGCCTGCGGTCCTTGCGCGTACGTCGGGGCGGAGGTGCCCGGGTAGATCAGCGCAGCTCACGCTACGTACCAGTACGGCTGGCAAACGCGTATTAACGGTAGACGCCTGGAGGGGGGTGCTGGATTACCCGTTTTGCTGGCTTTTTACGGCCAGGTCGCCCGCCGGATTTGCGAGGTCGATCAGAGCCGTGGGCTTGTTCGGCGACCCTGCGGCGGGTGGGCATGCTCCTCCACGGGGCCCTTTCCGGTGGCCGGTGTGAGGTAGGTCCAACGCCGCTTCATCGGGTCGGCATGCCAGCGAGTCAGGGACACCGGTCCGCGGCTGCTCGGTGTTCACGCCGCCGTCGTCAGGTGTGCTACATCTACGACGCCGACGGCGCCCTGCTCCTGCAAAAGGACCCCGGAACCACCACGCTGTACCTGCCCGGCCAGCAACTCGCCCTGAACACCGCAAGTCCAGGCCGCTGGTGGATACGAGGTCCTCCATCGCGGCGCCGTCGGCGTAGGCGTCCGCGAACACCAGCTTGAGCAGCGCGATGGGCAGTCGCGGTTTGGCACCGACGATGGGGTAGGCGCTGGTGATGACGAGACGCCGGACGCCGGTCTCGGACATCGCGCCGGTGATGGTGCGGGCGACGTCGGCGATGTGGTGTGGTCCTTTGCGAGAGGGCGCGGCGATGATGGCGATCACTGCGTCGGTGCCGGCGATGCCGGCGCGAACGGCATCTGGGTCACGTCCGTCACCGGAAAGGATGGCCGCGAGCGTCGACGGATCGGCGATGGTGTCGGGACGGCGGGTGAACGCGGTGATCCGGTGGCCGCGGCGGTTGCCCTCGGCCAGGACTTGGCGACCGGTACGCCCGGTGGATCCGAAGACTGTAAGTCTCATCTGGCCTCTCGCATCGGGTCTGTCGTCGGTGTCGGTGTGTGGTTCAGCCGACGGGGCGGCGGTCAGGAATCGGTGGCGGTGGGGGCGTCCCAGTCGATGTGGTAGTCGTAGGTTTGTTTGAGTGCTTTGCTGTCGGCGGTCATCCTCAGGATCATCGGCAGCATGGCGTCGCGGAACACTCGTCCGACCGGGCCGGCGGCCTTGCTGTTGTTGATGCGGGCGGCCCATTTGATGATGCGCTCGACCCGCGGTCGACGCGCCGCCTCGAACCGGGTGAACGCCGCCTGCGGACTCGGGTGGTCGCGTAGGCACTTGGCGAGCACGACGGCGTCTTCGATGGACAACGAGGCGCCCTGTCCGGAGCTCGGCGAGGGGGCGTGCGCGGCGTCGCCGATGACGATCCTCCGCCCGTTGTGCCAGGTGGGCAGGTGCGGGATGGCGTGGATGGGGCTCATCGTCGTCAGCTGCGTGGTTGCCTCTATGAGCGGTATGGCGGGCCCCGCGTCGTCGGCGAAGAGCCGCAGCAGCCGGCGTCGCCATTCGTCGCCGCTGATCGCCTCGACCTCGCCGCGGGCGGGCTCGTCGCGGCGGGGCACGTTGGCGAACCACCACACCTCCCCGTCGAGGGCCAGGGCGTAGCCGAAGAACGCGCGCTTGCCGAAGATCATCTCGTAGCTACCCGGCACGGTGTCGACCCGTACACCGCGCGTGTAGCCGCCGTTGGTGATCAGCCCGGCGTAGGTCGGAGCGGGCGCGGCGGGGTCGATGATCCGCCGGACGGCGGAGTGGACGCCGTCGCAACCGATCAGCACATCGCCGATGACCTCGCTGCCGTCGGCAAACACCGCCCGTACCCCATCGCCGGTCTCTTCGGCCCCGACCAGACGTTTGCCGTGTTCGATACGTATGCCCCGGCTGCTCGCCTGCTCGTGCAGCACCCGGTACAGGTCGGCGCGCTTGAGGGTCTGGCTGGTCGTGCCGTCGGGCAGCGACCGGCCGGTGCTGCTCTCCCCGAGGTGCTTGCCCGCGCTGTTGCGCAGCGTGATCCCCGGGGTGGGGAACCCCGCGGCCAGGGCGGGCTTGTCCGCGCCGAGGACACGCAGCGCGTCGACCCCGTTGGAGCCCAGGGTGAGGAACACCCCGATGCCGTCGGCGCCGGTGGGGTGGGCCTCGTAGACCACCGAGTCGATCCCGGCCTTCTGCAAGGCCATGGCCGTGGCCAGGCCGGCGATCCCGCCGCCGATGACCAGGGTGGTGCGGGCGCGTGTCATGACTGCTCCCTTTCGTCGGTGGGCGCGGGCTCGCCGTGGAACTCGGCCCACATGGGACCCCAGCCGGTCTCCGGATGGACGATCTGTTCGATGAAGCGTTCGACGAACGCCGACTCGGCCTCCAGCATCGCGAGCCGGTACTCCTCCTCGACCAGGAACAGCGCGGGCACGCCCTGACCCAACGTGTCGTCGATGACGGCGCGGGTCTCGACGCGCTGCTCGGTGAGCCGGTCGAGCCGCCGGCGCAGCAGCGTGACGACCTCGCTCGGGGCCAGAGCCGCGATCAGTGAGAGCGCGGCCACGAAGTGCGGGTACTCGTGCCGCGGGTACTCGACCAGCTCACGCATCCAGTCGCGGAACTCCTGCCGGCCGGAATCGGTGAGGGCGTACACCGTCCGCTCCGGGCGCTGGCCCTCACGGGTGGTCTCCTGCTCGGCGATGAAGCCGGCTTTGACCAGCTGCCCGACCACCATGTACAGCGAGCCATGGTTGAACTTGATGCTGCGCGCGTCACCGTGCTCGCGCAGCGTACGACTCAGCTCGTACGGGTGCATGGGCCGCTGGGTCAGGTAGGACATCACGGCCAGCGCCAGCAGGTTGCCGACCTTCCGCCTCTCCGCCATCTGTCATCTCCCTATAGTCACCATCAACTATCCATCGCTGTTTAGTCAGTGTCAACTATGCCGGCCATGCCCCAGCGGGCTCGGTGGGCCTGGTAGACAGATCCGAGGATTGCGGCCCGCCGACAATGGCGAGGTTTAACGGGCGATCAACGTTCCGGCCGCAGACGCGATCGCCCGGAGGCCATCCGCAGCGCCGAACGCACTCTCATGCCGGCCTGGCGGAAACTCCCATCGCTGTCGAAACGACCCACCGATTTTTTGCTGCTCCCGAAGGCGCGCTCGCTCACGACGCGTCGCAACAGGATCGGCTGCTGCGCAGAATGGGCAGGAGACCCGAACGCGGTCGCTAAGGTCACGCGCTACGTCCACCGGGGGCACCAGAATGCCCTCGATCGCTCCTTCGTGCAGGACAGGGCCGGACTGGCCAGAGTCTAGGAAAATTCTTAAATTCATGTCCGCGAGATGTCGATCCGGCGCCGGGCCGATCGACGCGTCAGTGAGAACCCGGAACGGACATCCAAGGAGTGCGACATGACCGCCTCGACCGCCCACGCCACGGCCACCTCCACCGTCACCTCGGCGGACGGTACGCCCATCGCCTTCACCCGGGTCGGCCGAGGACCCGCCGTGATCTTGGTGGACGGCGCCCTGTGCCACCGCGAGTTCGGCCCCATGGGCAAAGTTGGCGCGGAGCTGAAGGACCGCTTCACCGTCTACACCTACGACCGGCGCGGCCGCGGACACAGCGGCGACGCCCCCTCCTACGACCCGGCGCGTGAGATCGAGGACCTGGCGGCCCTGATCGAGGAGGCGGGCGGCCGCGCGCACGTGTGCGGCGTCTCCTCCGGCGCGGCCCTGTCCCTGGAGGCGGCCCGCCGCGGCCTGCCCATCGACAGGCTCGCGCTGTATGAGGCCCCGTTCATCGTTGACGCCAGCAGGGCGCCCGTGCCCGAGGACTACGTGGCCAAGCAGTTGCAGGCCATCGCCGTCGGCAAGCCCGGCGACGCGGTCGGGCGCTTCATGCGCATCGTCGGGGCCCCGGCGGTCATGGTGGCCGTGATGCGGTTCATGCCGGTCTGGTCGAAACTGAAGAAGGTCGCACACACACTGCCGTACGACGCCGCGTTCACCGACGAGTTCCAGAAGGGGAAGCCGCTGCCTGCCGGCCGCTGGGCATCGGTGAGCGTACCCACGGCGGTCATCGACGGTGGCAAGAGCCCGGCCTGGATGCGCAACGCGAACGCGGCCGTCGCCAGCGCCATCCCTGGCTCGACCTACCGGACGCTGCCGGGCCAGACCCACATGGTCAAGGCGGACGTGCTGGCGTCCGCGCTGACCCAGTACTTCACCGCCTGAACGCCCCCTACCCGATCGCAGCCGCGTATCCCCTCACCATCGAGTGAGGGGATACGCCCTCCGCCGCCGATCCTTAGACCGCTACTGGAGCGCCGAGTAACAACGCGCGGTTCCCAAACGCACTCTCATGGCACCCCTCTGTGTCAAGCGCCGGCGAGGATGGATGTTTTAGGGTGGCTGGTGGCGGGTCCGGGAAGTGACTGTTCCGAAGTGCCGGCTGTCGGGATCGAGCTGGCCGCGCTGGATTGCAGAGTCGCTCCCGTGTGTCCTCCTGAGCCCGTCGCCTTTGCCGTCCTGGCGTCTTTGGTCATCTGTTTGTAGATGAGGTCGGACAGGCGGGGTTTGAGGCTGCGCATGGCTTCCATGGATGTCTTGCCGGCGGCAATTTTGCGCCGGTAGTAGGCGCGGCCCTCGGTGTCGTTGCGGAGCTGGACGATGGCCATGATGTGCAGGGTCCGGTTGATGCGCCGGTTCCCGGCGCGGGACAGGCGGTGGTGTTGCTGGTCGTCGGATGACGCGTCGCTCGGAGCTGTGCCGTTCCAGGAGGCGAAGTGCCCGCGGCTGGGGAACCGGCTGATATCACCGACGTCGCCGAGTAGCCGGGCAGCGCCGGAGGGCCCGATGCCGTGCAGCCGCTGAAGATCACTGCCGGTGGCGGCGATCAACTCGGTCAACTGCCGTGTGCCGTGCCAGAACTCGTGCAGGCTTGATGACCTGGGCGTTTACCCTCGTCGGTCATGTGCCTCCGACTCCTGTATTTGATCTTCGTCCGCCTGATCGGCTGGTTCACGTTGCTCGCTCGGAGCGAGGCGTCCAAGGACCTGGAAATCCTGGTGCTAAGTCAGGAGATCTCCGTGCTGCGGCGTCAGATCTCCAGGCCGAAACCGGACTGGGCCGACCGGGCAATTCTGGCCGCGCTCACGCGTGTCCTGCCGGCCTGGCTGCGGAGCCATCGGATCGTGACGCCGGGCACGCTGCTTGCCTGGCACCGCCGTCTGGTCAAACGGCACTGGACCTATCCGACCACGACCGGGCGTCCGCCGGTTCCCGCCGAGATCCGCGATCTGGTCGTACGGCTGGCGCGGGAGAATCCTCGTTGGGGTCACCGGCGCATTCAAGGCGAACTCGCCAGAGTTGGGCAGCAGGTCGGTGAAGGCACGATCCGCCGGATCCTGGCTGCGGCCGGGCTGGGCCCTGCGCCTCGCCGGACATCACCGACCTGGCGGCAGTTCCTGACCTCCCAAGCCTCCGGCATCCTGGCCTGCGACCTCCTGCACGTCGACACCGTGTTCCTCAGGCGCCTGTACGTGTTCTTCGTCATGGAGATCGAAACACGCCGCATCCACATCCTCGGCGTCACCACTAACCCAACCGGAGCCTGGACCGCGCAGCAGGCACGGAACCTGCTGATGGACCTGGAAGAGCGCGCCGATCGATTCACATTCCTAATCAGGGACCGAGACAGCAAGTTCTCCCGGGCCTTCGACGAGGTCCTCGCCGGCAACGCGATACGGATCATCAAAACACCACCGCGGTCGCCTCGCGCGAACTCCTACGCCGAACGATTCGTAGGCACATTGCGGCGCGAGTGTCTTGACCACCTGCTGATCTGCGGTGAGCGGCACCTGCGGCGGGTGCTGAGTGACTACGAACGGCACTACAACGCCCATCGGGCTCACCAGTCCCGCGACCAAAGACCACCGCTGCATGACCCCGACCAGCCGATCGACCTCACGGCAGTGATCAAGCGCCGCACTACCGTCGCGGGCCTCATCCACGAGTATCGAAGGGCTGCCTAACGATCACGTGAAAGCCCAGATGAGAGCTCGACTATGAGTTTTGGCACGGCACAGCCCTGGACCGCGCTGAACGCGCTACCGCGGCCGGCGTGCCCGAGCCGATGTTCCAACACGGATGCTTGTCGATCGAAATCCGTCCACGGCCCCGGCCCGGCCACCGATGAGTTCATCGACCGGTCAGTGTCTATACCTGCAGACACCCGCTGCGGACACAAACGCACACCGGAGGAAATCATGACCACCAAGGCGCTACCGCCCGTCGTCGACGCCGATACCTGGCAACGCCAGCTCGACGCACTGCGCGCCCGGGAGAAGGCCGCGACCCGGGAACTCGACGCGATCGCCGCGCAGCGCCGCCATCTGCCGATGGTCGAGATGCCCGACTACACCCTGGAGGGTGAGGAGGGGCCGGTCCGGCTCGCGGACGTCTTCGACGGCAGGTCACAGCTGATCGTCTACAACCACATGTGGTTTCCCGGCGAACAGTGGCAGTGTCCGGGCTGCACCGGGTTCACCTCGCAGTTCACCCGGTTGGAGTTCCTGGACAACTACGACGCCCGGTTCGTCATCGTCACCCAGGGTCCTATCGACGAGGCGCTCGCGTACAAGCGGCGAGTCGGGAACAAGATGACCTGGTACTCCACGGCGACCAGTCCGTTCGGCACCGACGTCGGCGCACCACCCGGCGCCGGATTCGCCGTCAACGTATTCCTGCGCGACGGCACCACCGTCTATCGCACCTGGCACACCAACGGCCGCGGCACCGAACAGCTCACCCACACCTTCGCACTGATCGATCTACTACCTTACGGGCGACAGGAGGAATGGCAGGACTCACCCGAAGGCTGGCCGCAGTCGCCGACCTACACCCGGTGGCCCGGCTCCGAGAACATCGCCGCACTTTACAGCCCGGACGCGTGAGGAACCCTTCTTCCGTACAAGACCCTGGCTCTGGTCAGCGCCGGCCGCCGCTGCACCCATTCGCGAAGGCGGCCACGCGCCAAGGCGGTGGATGAACATCCGCTCATGCCGCTGGTCGCTCGGGTGTGCGGCGCACGCTGCGTCGTCGCCAGCCGGAGAGCGAAGGGCTGCTGACCTCGGG
>JAOPYG010000030.1 GCA_025964685.1 Actinoallomurus sp.
GGGGAGGCGGAAGCCGTCGCCGATCTCCACCATCTCGCCGCGGCTGATCACGATCTCCCGGTCCTGCGCGAGGACCGTGGCGGCGAGCACCAGAGCCGCGGCGTTGTTGTTCACCACGTGCACCGCCTCGGCCGCCGGGCACGCCTCGGCGAGGGCGGCGAGCGTGCCACGCCCGCGCCGGCCGCGGCGGCCGCTCTCCAGATCGAACTCCACGTCCGTGCACCCGGCGGCGTCGATGACCGCGTCGCGCGCGGCCGCCGACAACGGCGCCCGGCCGAGGTTGGTGTGCAGCAGCACGCCGGTGGCGTTGATCACCGGCCGGAGACTCGCCGCGGTCGCGGGCAGGGCGGCCACGGCCTGGTCCGCCACCTCCTCGGCGGCGATCTCACCGGAGCGGGCACGGTCCTGCGCACCGGCGACGGCCGCCTTGACGACCCCGCGCCCCAGCCGATCGGCCGCCTCGGCGAGCCGCGGATCGGCCAGCACGGCGTCGGTACGCGGCACGCGACGTCGGGAGTCCATGTCAGAAATCTATGACCACGGCCCGGCGGAAGCCACGCACGCCCCGCGAACGACGCCGGCGGCGTCCAGTTCGGCGGCGATCTCACCAGGCCGATACCTGACCGGCGACTGCCCGGCGCGGATCTAGCCGGCGGTGTGGCGGGGGCCCAGCAGGTGGTTGTCCTCCGCGTGCCGCAGGAAGTCGTCGACCATCCGGTGGCACAGGACGGCCAGAAGGTGGCGGTCCTCGTCCGCCCAGTCCTCAAGCGCCTCGGCCATCTGGCGCCGGCCGACCGCGCGTACGCTCTCCACCGCCTCGGCGCCCTTGGCGGTGATCCGCACGCGCTGGGCCCGGCCGTCGTCCGGGTCGGGCACGCGTTCGAGGAAGCCCGTGCGTTCGAGCCGCTGGACCTGCCGGGTCACGTGGGGCGCCTCGACGGCCAGCCGGTCGGCCAGCGCGCCCAGGCGCATGGGTTCCGGGGCGTCGGCGAGCACGCGCAGCAGCGGCGCGCTCGCCCGGTCGATGGCGACTCCGGCCGCCAGCACCGTGCGGTCATGCTGCCGGGCCCGTGTGAGCAGGTGCGAGATCCGCGTCAGCGCCCGCTCTAGCTCGATCATGTCCTCCGGGGCGGTCATGCCCCCAAGTTAATACTTACTTAACTTAAGTAGGTAATAATCGGGGCGAACACCGCATCTTGGAGGAGACCCACCGATGGTCGACATCGCCACCACCCCGCGTACGGGCCGTGCGACGACGCACACCCGGCTGACGCTGCTGGCCCTGTCCGTGTCCGGAATGGTGGTGTCCGTGCAGCAGACGCTCGTGCTGCCGCTGCTGCCCCAGCTGATGCGGCACTTCGACGCGTCGGTCGGCGCGGTCACCTGGGTCTTCACCGCGTCGCTGCTGGCCGGGGCGGTCGCAACTCCCCTCCTGGCACGTCTGGGCGACATGTACGGCAAGAAGAACCTCATCCTCGTGACCATGGCGCTGCTGTTCGCCGGCTCGGTCGTCTGCGCGCTCTCGGGCTCCCTCGCCGTGCTCATCGTGGGCCGCGCGCTCCAGGGCACGTCGACGGCGCTGATCCCGCTGGCGATCGGCATGATCCGCGACAGCTTCCCGCGCGAGAAGGTCACCTCGGGCATCGGCATCGTCAGCGCGACGATGGGCGTCGGCGGCAGCATGGGAATGATCGTGACGGGTCTGATCGCCGGTCACACCACCAGCTACCGGCCGGAGTTCTGGATCGCCGCGGCGCTCGCCGCCGCCGGCCTGGCACTGGTCGTCGTGGGCGCACGCGACGTGGGCTCCCGCACGGGCGGCCGCCCCGACTTCCTCGGCGCGGCGGTCCTGGCCGGCCTGCTGGTGTGCCTGCTGCTCGCGGTCAGCGAGGGCAACGACTGGGGGTGGGCGTCCGGTGGCGTGCTCGCGCTGTTCGCCGGCACGGCCGTGCTGACCGCCGCGTGGGTCCTGATCGAGCTGCGGGTCGCCCAGCCGCTGGTACGGCTCGGCCTGCTCGTCGGCCGCAAGTCGCTGTCGGCGAACGTCGCCTCGCTGCTGCTCGGCTTCTCGATGTACGCGGCGTTCACGCTGATCGCCACGTTCGTGCAGACACCGAGGTCGGTCGGGTACGGCCTCGGCGGTGACGTCCTGGACGTCGGCCTCTACATGCTCCCCAGCACGGTCACCATGCTCGTCTTCTCCGCGCTGGCGGGCCGCATCGCCACCCGCATCGGCGCCGCGCACGCCCTCGCCATCGGATCGGTGTTCGCCGGGCTGAGCTACCTGTGGCTGGCGCTGTCCCACGACCACGCGTACGACATGCTCGGCTTCAGCGCCGTCCAGGGGATCGGCTTCGGCATCGCGTACGCCGCCCTGGGCACGCTCGCCGTGCAGCACGTGCCGATGGACCAGAGCGGCATCGCCAGCGGCGTCAACTCCCTCGTCCGCACCGCGGGCGGCAGTGTCTCCGGCGCGGTCATCGCCGCGCTGCTCACCGGCGAGACGATCCGCGGGATGCCCGGCGTGCCTTCGCTGCACGCCTACGTGCTGTCCTTCGTGATCGTCGCGGTCGGCGCGTGGCTCGCGGCGGCGGTCGCGGTCGTGCACGGCGTACGGCACCCGCACACCGAACGCATCGAAGCACTCGAGACGTCTTGACGTAGGGGCGCACGCGATCGCCATAGTGGGAGTCCCCCGTCTGGCGGAGGTGCACATGGGCCCCTACGCGGCCGCGTACGAACGCAGTCTCGGTGATCCGGCACGGTTCTGGGCGGAGGCCGCCCGTGACATCCGCTGGCGCACTCCCCCCGAGCGGGTCCTGGACGACGGCGCCGCGCCGTTCTACCGGTGGTTCACCGGAGGTGAGCTCAACACCTGCGAGAACGCCCTCGACCGCCACGTCGAGCAGGGACGGGCCGACCAGCCCGCGCTGATCTACGACAGCCCGGTCACCGGCACCCGGCAGAGCTTCACGTACCGGGAGCTGCGGGAGGAGACGGCGCGCTTCGCCGGGGTGCTGCGCGGCCTCGGGGTCGAGCGCGGCGACCGGGTGATCCTCTACCTGCCGATGATCCCGCAGGCGGTCGTGGCGATGCTGGCCTGCGCGCGCATCGGCGCGGTGCACTCGGTGGTGTTCGGCGGTTTCGCGCCGCGTGAGCTGGCCATCCGCGTCGACGACGCGCGCCCCAAGGTCGTGGTCTCCGCCTCGTGCGGCATCGAGGGCAACCGCGTCATCGAGTACAAGCCGCTGCTGGACGAGGCGCTCGAGCTCGCCTCGCACAAGGTCGGCGACTGCGTGATCGTACGGCGTCCCGAGGCCCCGGCCACGCTCGTGAGCGGCCGTGACGTGGACTGGGACCAGGCCATGGCGGAGGCGCGGCCGGCCGACTGCGTGCCGGTGGCCGCCACCGATCCGCTGTACATCCTCTACACGTCGGGGACGACCGGGCGGCCCAAGGGCGTCGTCCGCGACAACGGCGGGCACGCGGTCGCGCTGCGCTGGACGATGCCGAACGTCTACGGCGTCTCGGCGGGCGACGTGTTCTGGGCGGCGTCGGACGTCGGCTGGGTGGTCGGGCACTCCTACACCGTGTACGCCCCGCTGCTGGCCGGCTGCACGACCGTGCTGTACGAGGGCAAGCCGGTGGGCACGCCGGACGCCGGGGCGTTCTGGCGCGTCGCCGCCGAGCACAAGGTCAACGCCATGTTCACCGCGCCGACCGCGATCCGGGCGATCAAGAAGGAGGACCCGGAAGGCCTGCTGCTCGCCGGACACGACCTGTCCGCGCTGCGCACCCTCTTCCTCGCCGGCGAACGCCTCGACCCGGGCACGTACGACTGGGCGACGCGCGTCCTGGACCGGGCGGTCATCGACCACTGGTGGCAGACCGAGACCGGCTGGCCGATCGCGGCCAACCTGCGGGGCCTGGAGCAGATGAGCATCAAGCCGGGCTCGCCGACGGTCGCCGTGCCGGGCTACGACGTACGCGTGCTGCTGCCCGACGGCGCGGTGGCCCCGCCGGGTACCGACGGCGACATCGCGATCAGGCTGCCCATGCCGCCCGGCACCCTGCTGACGCTGTGGAACGACGACGAGCGGTACGTCGAGTCCTACCTCACCCGGTATCCGGGGCACTACCTGACCGGTGACGGTGGCTCGATCGACGAGGACGGCTACATCTGGGTGATGGGCCGCACCGACGACGTCATCAACGTCGCCGGGCACCGGCTGTCGACGGGCGTCATGGAGGAGGTCCTCTGCGCCCATCCGTCCGTGGCGGAGGCCGCCGTCGTGGGGGTGCGCGATGAGCTGAAGGGCCAGGTGCCACGCGGCTTCGTCGTGCTGAAGAGCGGCACGGAGGTGGACGAGCCCCGGCTGCGCGGCGAGCTCATCCGCGCGGTCCGCGAGCAGATCGGCCCGGTCGCGGCCTTTCGCGAGGTGTCGGTGGTGCCGGCACTGCCGAAGACGCGATCGGGCAAGATCCTGCGCGGGACGATGCGCGGCATCGCCGACGGCGACGACGTGGCGGTCCCCTCGACCATCGAGGATGCCACGGTCCTCGACCGGCTGCGCCCGATCCTGCGGCGATGACCCGTACGCGTCCGGGCCGGCTCGATCATGAGAGACTCACCGCGTGACCGTTCAGCCTGTCCGCCTCTTCGAGGATCCGATCCTGCGGCAACCGGCCGAGCCGGTGGTCGACTTCGACGCCGAGCTGCGCAACCTGGTCGACGATCTGACCGAGACGATGCACAAGAACAACGGGGCCGGGCTCGCCGCCCCTCAGATCGGTGTGGGCCTGCGGGTCTTCACGTTCCATCCCGATCTCGCCGAAGGCGAGCTCGGGCATCTGGTCAACCCGGTGCTGGAGTTCCCGGACGAAGAGGAACAGGACGGACCTGAGGGCTGCCTGTCCATTCCCGGCGTCTATCTCGACACCAAGCGCCGGATGAACGTCGTCGCGAAGGGCTTCACCGCCCACGGCGACCCTTTGCAGATCGTCGGATCCGGCCAGCTCGCGCGCTGCGTGCAGCACGAGACCGACCACCTGGACGGCGTGCTCTTCCTCGACCGCGCGGACGCCGAGCGACGCGCACGCACGATGGCGGCGATCCGCGAGGCCGGGTGGTACGACCAGAACGACCCGCCCCGGGTCAAGACGAGCCCCCACGGCTGAGCCTCGCCATGCGTTCACCCTGCCCGTGCGGGCTGCCGTCGCCGTACGAGGACTGCTGCGGCCGGCTGCACGCCCGGAGAGGCTCGGCCGCCACGCCCGAACAGCTGATGCGTTCCCGCTTCAGCGCGTTCGCCGTGAACGACGAGGCCTACCTGCTGCGGAGCTGGCACCCCTCCACCCGGCCGCCGGAGGTCCGGTTCGACCCCGCGATTCGCTGGCAGAGCCTGGACATCCTCGGAACCACCGGCGGAGGCCCGCTCAGCGATGAGGGCACCGTGGAGTTCCGCGCGCACTACACCGCGTCCGGGCGACCCGGCGAACTCCGGGAGAACAGCCGCTTCGTCCGCCACGACGGCGCCTGGGTCTACGTCGACGGCATCGTCTCCGGCTGACCCGGCCTCGACGGACGCCCTCCCTTCGGCCTGACCCGGCCCTTATGCGTCTTCCGTACCGTCAGATTGCGGCAGTGCCAGGTGCCCTGGGATCGCGTCGCGGGCGACCGCGGCGGTCGGGCTTGCCAGGGAGGCAAGGAGAGCCATCTTCTCGGCGCTGCTCGTACCGGGTTCGGCGTGGTAGACGACGAGCAGCTGACCCTCCGAACCGCCGATGGCGAGCTTCTCGCGGCTGAGCGTGAGGTCCCCGACCTGAGGGTGGTGGATGCGCGTCGGCATACCCTCGCGAGCCTGGACGTCGTGCCGGGCCCAGAGCCGCCGGAACCGCTCGCTGGACAGCGACAGCTCGCCGACGAGCTGGACGAAACGCGGGTCGTCGGCATCGGTTCCGACGGACTCACGGAAGCCGGCGACCAGCCGGGCGGTGGCGTGGTCCCAGTCGGGGTACAGCGCCTTCTCGGCCGGATCGAGGAACACCGCGCGGAGCCGGTTCTGGCCGACCTGCAGATTGGGCGACAGGGCGCGGGCCAGGCCGTTGGCGGCCAGGACATCGAAGTACCGGCCCTCGACGAAGGCCGGTAGGCCCACGACGTCGAGCAACTGCCGGACACCCGCGGGTACGGTCTCGCGCCGGGGACGGCGTGGCCGATGGCGAGGCCGTGGCGCGGCCAGGCCCAGCAGGTAGTCGGTCGCCGCCTGGTCGAGGCGCAGGACGCGGGCCAGAGCCTCGAGGACCTGAATCGAGGGATTACGGTCGCGGCCCTGTTCGAGTCGTAGGTAGTAGTCGGAGCTGATGCCGGCGAGCATGGCGACCTCTTCACGCCGCAGCCCGGCTACGCGGCGCACCCCGTTGACGCGCAGGCCGACGCTTTCGGGCTGGATCAGCTCGCGGCGGGCCCGTAGGTAGTCACCGAGCATGTTGTTCTCGCTCACATCATCACGGTAACCGCGTTGGATCGTGGTCTGCCTGTCCCTGTCGCCCCCAGGATCGCCGGGGCTCTGCCTGTTCCGCGCCGCTCGGTGGAGTCTGGAGTCATCACGTGCTTGCGACAACCTTGCGACAACGAGGAGAGGAATTCTCATGGCAGCGACGACACTTCCCGGCGGAACGTTCACCATGGCCGAGGATCTGACGGTCACCCGCATGGGGTACGGCGCGATGCAGCTGGCCGGCCCGCACGTGTTCGGCCCACCCGCCGACCGCGACGCCGCCGTGGCCGTGCTGCGCGAGGCCATGGAGCTGGGGATCACGCACATCGACACCAGCGACTTCTACGGCCCCCATGTCACCAACCAGATCATCAAAGAAGCCCTGCACCCCTACCCCGACTCGCTGCACATCGTCACCAAGGTCGGAGCGCTACGGGACACCGAGGGCGGCTGGCCTCAGGCGCTGGCTCCTGAGCAGCTGCGCCAGGCCGTGTACGACAACCTGGACAACCTCGGACTGGACGCGCTCGACGTCGTCAACCTTCGCGTCGGGGGGTTCGACAGCCCCACTCCCGGCTCGATCGCCGAACCGTTCACCGCGCTCGCGCGGTTGCAGCAGGAGGGACTGATCAAGCGGCTCGGTCTCAGCACCGTCTCGGCCGAGCAGATCGCCGAGGCACAGTCCATCGCGCCCGTCGCGTGCGTGCAGAACTTCTACAACCTCGCCCACCGGGTCGATGACGACCTGGTCGACTCCCTCGCCGCACAGGGCATCGCCTACGTGCCCTACTTCCCGCTCGGCGGCTTCAACCCGCTGCAGTCCGAGGAACTCAGCGCCGCCGCGACCCGTCTCGAAGCCACGCCGATGGCCGTGGCGCTGGCGTGGCTGCTCCAGCGCTCGCCGAACATCCTGCTCATCCCCGGAACCTCATCCGTCGCCCATCTGCGCGAGAACGTCACCGGTGCGACGCTGACCCTGCCTGCGGACGAACTGGCCAAGCTGGACGGCATCGCCTCATGAGCCACGGCCGGATTCTGGCCCCGGCAGCTAACGGCCGCTACGTCTGGGCCAGAGCATGGTCACCAGCAGCACCCCGATGATGGCGACGACGATCTGGAAGAGCAGCTCCCAGAAGTTGAACCCGTGTGTCTTCAGATTCAGTGCCCGCGCGATCGCCGTGCCGATCAGGGCGGCCACGATACCGACCAGGATCGTCAGCCAGATCGGCATGTTCTGCCTGCCGGGTACCAGGAGCCGCGCAAGCGCTCCGATGATGGCACCGAAGATGATCGCGGTGATGACACCACCAACCGTCATGGCGACTCCCCAGGTTCGCGTGACACGGGCCCTCCGGTGCACACACCGTTACGCTGCGAATACCCGCTGGAGTAGGACATGACACCCCGTCACGGCGTGCCGCGAAGGCCGGCCGAGGGGCGGGGGGAACGAATATAGGCCCACCTCCTCCGCCCGGTAGGGCGACGGAGGAAGTGGACCTTGAACGCGGGCGACGCGGTGTTCCGGCATCGCCCTGCGCGAATCATCCTCGTATCAACGTTCTCAACCGGCCGCTCGGACCGACAATGTGTTCGTCAAGTCCGTGCTCGTCGAAGAAACAGGAGCCACTTCGACGCAGTTCCCATTAGCCATGCTCCGGGAACTCTTCTTCCAGTCAATAACGAGGCGCTCAATCATCTGCTCCACCAAGGTCACCTCCCCTCATTCGTGAACTCTCCACGTTCCCGGGCGATCCTGGATATTCGCTCCATGGACTCCGCAGGCCCGAGCGCCTCTGCTCTGAGTCGTTCGAAACTGAGCCTATGCCGGTAGGTTTCGGTCTCTTCTTCCAAATATGAGCACCCGTTCAGGTGCTCTATATATACGACATCATGAAATTTAATCCCGCCAACGAGCGGGAACTGCAGAAGCGTGAAAGACCCCGTTGCGATCGGGTGGGGCCCTTCGAGTGGAAGAACTTGGAGGTTCAGATTGGGCAGCTCGGAGAGCTCCTCGAGATGCCTCAGCTGATCTGCCATGACGGCGGCATCACCGTATCGCCTGAGGAGAAGGGCTTCATCCAGAACGACCGACAATTGGAGGGGCATTTCGCGCCTGAGCACGTCCTGGCGCGCCAGGCGGGCCTCCACCCGGGCGTCGACCCGGCTCGGCGGAATGACCTCCGTCGAATGCGACCGTTGTTCGACGGCCTGCGCGTACGCCTCGGTCTGCAACAGGCCGGGGACGACCTGCGTCTCCCACTGCCAGATGGCCTCGGCCTCGATTTCCAGGCCGATATAGGAGGCGTACTGCTCGGGCAGGGCGTCGGAGAACGCTTCCCACCAACCCCGGCGCACGGCGTCGCGGGCGAGCTGCAGCAGTTGCTCTCGATAGGTGCCGTCGACGCCGTACAGGTCGAGCAACCGCCGGACGTCGGCGAAGCGCGGTGCCTGCCGGGCATTTTCCAGACGGCTGATTTTAGAGGCGGACCATCCCAGCCTCTCGGCGACGTCGTCACCGGTGAGATTGCCGGACTCTCGCAAACGCCTCAGCTCGGCCGCGAGCCGACGATTGCGGACAGTGGCACTTCCGGGCCGGGGCACCCTGATCCTCTCCCACCCGGGCCGATGGCGTGTTCCCGTCAGCCGAACTCTACAATCTGGCGCAACTGTTATAGAGGCATGAAGTAACGGAGTCAAGAAACCGCCGCTACACCTTTTAGTGAAACTTGCGAACGAGACGACCTTAGCGGACAACCGATCTCAGAGCCAGCGCTCAACCACTATCGGACATGATGCCAAGATTGTGGAACGATATTCGCGTTTCACAGCAGAGATTCCTGGGTCTTTCCTTCCCTGGGGCAACTCTTGTGACACCTGAGGCAAGGGGTGCTCCAGGGGAACGCACTCAAGGGACCACCGGCTCGTCGGAAAGATACGGCGGTGCAGGATCGTACTGGATGTAACGCCGCACGGCTCGCGAATGGTCACGTCCGTGCAACCGGCCGGCCAACCAGAGGGCCATGTCGATGCCCGCCGAGACGCCCTGGCTGGTCACAACGTTCCCATCCACGACATACCGGGCGTCGCGGACGACCGTGACGTCCCCGCGTGCCTCGAGGGAGTCCTCGAACGCGTGGTGCGTCGCCACCCGCCGGCCGCGCGCGTGACCCGCCTCGTGCAACAGCAGGGCGCCCGTGCAGACGCTGGTGATCCAGGACGCGCCGATGCCGCGGATCCAGTCGATCAGCGCCGGGTTGGAGACCTCGCGCCGCGTGCCCGTGCCGCCGGGCACCAGAAGGACGTCCAGCGCGGGGTGGTCCGCCAGGGTGTGGTCCGGCAGCACGCGCAGGCCCTTGGCGCACCGTACGGGCTCGGCCCGCTCAGCGATCGTCACGACCGTGTCGGCGCCGTCGCGGAGCATCGCGGAGGCGGTGAAGACCTCCCACGGACCGACGAAGTCCAGCTCCTCCGCGCCGTCGAAGATCAGCAACCCGTAGATCGTCACGGGACGAGTCTCTCACCCACATGATCATGACGTCGACGGAACCGTACGCGAGGCTCCGGCCACCGCAGGCGTGGTCCGGTCGCAGACCTTCCACGCGCGCCCAACCGGCTTTCCTCGGCGGTCGACCGGCCGGGCCCTCAACGCCGGTGACCTGGGACGACTTCCCAGCGTGACACCGGCGACGGTAGAATCGGACAGACGAGGTCGAATAACGCGTCCGGCGTAGGCGAATTTCTCCGTGCGACGTTCGGGACAACCGGGGGGCGACCGAGTCATGGGCAATACGAAATTGATCAGCCCGGCTTTGCTGCAACGCCACCTGCACAAGGCCGGCTTCCCGGCCACCCCCGACGAGCTCGTGGCCCACGCCCGCGACGAGTACGAACGCGTGATCGGTGCCCTGCGACAGCTCCCAGACCGCCGATACACCCGCCCCGCCGACGTGAGCAGGACGTTCGCGGAGTTCGCGTGCGGATATCTCGACGGTGTGGCATACCCCGCCCGACGGGAGGATCTGGTGCGCCAGGCCGAACGCGGCGACGCTCCCCGGCCCGTGACCGAGGCGCTGCGGAGGATCCCCGACCGTCGCTACGACCGCACGGAGGCGGTAGGCGAGGCCATCGCCGAAGAAGAGGAATAGCCCCCACAGACCAATGCCGCGAATGGCATCGGGTTCTCACGGAAGTCACCGTCACGCACGAATGCAGAACGGGGGATCGGTTTATGAGCAGTCAGGACGCCATTGGTCCGCACAAGGTCGTACTCGGCACCTACAGCAGCCACGAGGCCGCGCAGCACGCGGTGGACATCCTCGCCGAACACAAGTTCCCGGTCGAGCACGTGACCATCGTGGGCACCGGGCTCAAGCTGGAAGAACGCATCCTCGGCCGCTGGACGCTGGGACGAGCGCTGCTGACCGGCGCGGGCACCGGGGCCTGGATCGGACTGCTGATCGGCATCATCTTCTGGATCGTCACTCCGTGGGTGATCGGAGCGGTGATCTCGGGGATCATCCTGGGCATCGTGTTCGGCGCCATCTTCTCGGCCGTGGCCTACTTCATGCACAGACGGGCGTACATGTCCGCGCCCGCCGTCGTGGCGGACCGGTACGACATCCTGGTCGACTCGGAGTTCGGCGAAGAGGCACGACGGCTGCTCGCCGCCGTCCTTTCGACACCGGGCCGCGCTCACTGACCGGCCGTCAGGGCAGGCTCTGCACCGCCAGGCCGAGGGTGCGCCATTTCACCGCGGCCTCGGCGCTGGTGACGATCGGCCAGCCGCGGTCGGCGGCCGCACGCGCGATGTGAGCGTCCACGACATCGCGGATGCCGGCCTGCCGGGCGGCGTCACCGATGACGAACGCGTTGCGCGCGTCGAGGGCCAGCACCACCACCGACGCGCTCTCCACCGCCCACGCCAGCTCCTGCAGCCCTCGCTCGTCGGTCACCGCGGCGGCCTTGGCCAGGGCGGTCGCCGGTGCGACCAGGCTGTAGCCGCGGTCGGCGACGAAGCCGACCAGCGCACGCATGTGCTGGCTGCGGCCGGTCGCCAGATCCACCAGGGCGGGAACGTCGAGTACGCGGCCGGATAGGTTCACGGAGTCCGCCGGGGGTCCCCGTCGCCACTCTCGAAGATCCGGCGAGCCCAGTCGGTCGCCTCATCGTCGAAGGGTCCCCAGCGGTTCTCCACGGCGGCCACGAGTCTCTCTCGCTCCGCCCGATCGCGTACGGCTTGGGAGACGTAGGCCGAGACGCTCGGCGCGGCCCCGGACGCGACGGCCGCGCGTGCGCTCTCCAGCACCTCCGCCGGCACCGTCACCGTGATCTTCTCCGTCGCCATGGACCCATGGTATGGCCAAAGCCGCAAAAAAGTATGGCTTCGCTGGTGAATCGAGGTGGGCGCGTCACCCCGGCGCCCTCCCGAGCCCTCGCTGTTCGGCGACGCGACCCTCGCGGCGCCACAGCGCGCGTACCTGCTCCCGTAGGCCCTCGTCGCCGCGGAGCGTCTCGACGAACACCTCAGGCCCGCGTGCGCCGATGAGCCGGCCGAGCTCGGGCAGGTCGGCGAGGAGCCCGGACAGCAGCGCCGCCTGGCCGGTCAGCCGGAACGGCCGGCCGCTCCGGTCGGTGAGACAGCCGTGCCGCCCGGCGTACACCCGGCATCCGGTCAGCGGCCCGGCCCCGTCCAGCGACACGGTCACCTCTGCCGGCAGCGCGATCCGGTGGTAGTTCGGCTCGGTCGCATCGACCACGGCAAGCTGCGCGTCGTCCAGCCAGAGCAGCACGAGCCGGCCGGTCGCGCCGGGCAGGAGCACGGGAGCGGCCGGAACGTACCCGGGCCGGCTCACGTGGGCGGACACTCCAGGGACGAGCCCGCCGACCGCGACGTAGGTCATCGGGACCAGCACGCCGGTACGGCCGGCGAGCTTGCGGTGCAGCTGGGCGGGCGAGCCGTTGGACCCGACGGCGAGCACCGGGTGCCGCTCGGCGATCACCGGCCGACGAATTCGCCGCAGCGCGTCATCGAGCGGTTCGCCGCCGGGCGCGCCGAGACGCCGGCGGCCGGGCGGTACGCCGTACTCCTCCTGGAGCGGGACGAAGTGGTCGCCGGTGAGAAGACCGGACTCCGCCGGTGGTCGCCCCGGGTACTCCAGTGGGTGGCCCAGGGGGTCATGCGTCAGCCCGAGCGCGTCCAGGCGCCACGCGGGGTCATGCGCCATCCGCTGCCCCGTAGGCGATGACCAGTGCGGTGGCATCGTCGTGCGGTTTGCCGCGCGAGGCCGGCGCGGCGCGCTCCGCCTGCCGCACGAGATCGATCACGTGGTCCGGGCCGGACCGGCGCAGCTCCCCCAGGAGGTCCGGCCAGGTGAACCCGTAGCGTTCGACCAGGCGCGTGACGCCGTCGGTCAGCACCGCCACAGCGGCGACGTCTTCCTCGGGGAACGTCGCGGTCACCGCCTCGTACGCGGCGGCCCGGCTCGTGCTCGCCACCCAGAAGCCACCCGGGCGGTTGCGCTGCGAGCGCACGAGTTCGAGCGTGTACGGCAGGCCGCCCGGCAGGCGCATGACGCGGTCGTCGTCCACGACCGTGACCGCGCCGTCGGCATGCCCGACGACGACCGGTGAGTCGGCGAGCACGAGGCACTCGACGTGCCCCTCGCCCCAGCGGACCATCGCGACGGTCGAGGACGGGCTGTCGGGATTGGCCAGGTCACAGGTGTCCGCGTGCGCCGCGCACACCTCCTTGATCGCCGCGGCCAGCACGTCGGCGAGGGGTCCGGGAGACCCGGCCGCCAGCCGGGCGCTCAGCGCCGCGGCGAGCCGATGGACCAGCCAGGCGACGTCATGCAGGCAGCCGCTGTCGACGCCGGCGGGCGCGGTCGCGCCGTCCAGCACGACCGCCCAGCCGGGACCGGCCGTCACGTAGTCCTCGTTGACCACACCGGGCGCCGGGCGTGTCGCGTAGCTGATCTGCGCCGGCCGGACGGCCGGTTCACGGAAGGTCGTCATTTCTCCGGCGATGGTAGCGCTCAGCCCGTGAGCGCCGGCACGTCAGCTCCAGGCCATGTCGATCTGGTGCTCGAAGGCGGTGTACCCGGCCCGCCCGAACGCCCGCGCCATCGGCACGTTGCCGAGGTCGGTGTCCGCCCGGATCCGGGGTACGCCCTCCGCAGCGAGGACGCGCGTGCCCTCGGCCAGCACCTCATCGACGTAACCATTGCCCCGATGCGCGGGCCGTACGCCGAGGTAGGCGATGATCGGGTGGTAGGCGTTGGCGGCGGGGATGACGAACCCCACCGGCTCACCGTCCGGCAGCGTCGCGATCCGCCACCAGTCGCGCGGGCTCTCATAGCCGGCCAGCTCGTCCTCGTACTGGGCGGCCGCCGCCTGCCTCGCCGACATCCGGGCCAGCTCGTCGCGGCTGTGCGCGTCCAGAGTGCCGTCGAGGACCTCGGCCATCAGGGCGATGAGTTCGCCGACGTCACGGACCGGCCGGAACAGCAGGCGCCCACTCAGCGCGGGAACGGGCGTACGGGGCAGCCATTCCAGCCGCAGGCGTTCGACGAAGAGCCGGGCACCGACGCGCTCCAGTGCGGCCAGGCGCTCCTCGACGGGCCGCCGACGCGCCGGGTCCTCGCGCCAGTCGGGCGCGGCGAAGCCGGTGTAGTACGGGGGCGTCGAGCCGGGCGCGATGACCTCGGCCATCGCCGCCTTGAGCAGCCGCACACCGGCGTCGAGACGGTCGGGAGTCCCGTCATCGAGGTCGAAGACGTCCAGGACGTACGGCACGTCGCCCCGCGGCCGCGCCCACCAGGCGGCACGCGCCACCAGCCGGTCGTCGCGCAGGGCCACCCACATCCATTCGGCCCGCCGCCGGCCGGCGGCGAGATCATCGGCCAGCTCACCGTTGAACTGGTGAGGCAGGCGGTTGAAGAGGTCGAGCTCCTCGGGCCCGCTGATCGGACGCAGGGTGAGGTCGTTCGGTACTGCGGTCAAGGCACGCTCCGTAAGAAGTGCACCCGTCCGCTCCGGGGGTCAGTCGCGTGCGGCACCCCGGGAGGGACCAGGCGCGGTGATCGTGGGATACATCGCCCGCCCTCCTTTCGTCTCGTGGTCATGGCGGGCCGCTCGGGCGGCCACGGCAGCCAGTCCTATCCCGCCTACGGGCATACCGGCAAACGATTTGTCCCGGGCGAGGTGGCGGAGGCGTACGGGAATCGAACCCGCCGTCGACGCTGGGCGCCGACCATTGGTTTTGAAGACCAAGAGGGCCACCAGGCACCCTCACGCCTCCACCAGGGACGATACCGGGCC
>JAOPYG010000053.1 GCA_025964685.1 Actinoallomurus sp.
CCGCCCTCGAAGAACCGGCCGGCCGAGCCGATGCGCAGCGACCGCAGGCGTACGTCGACGAAGCCCTTGACGTCGGCCATCAGCTCGTTGCCGTACCCGACCTCGCCGATCACCTGGAGGGCGGCCTTCTGCAGCTGTTCGAGGGTCGGCACGGCGGGCTCGATCGCCGAACCGGGGCGGCCCCGGCCGGTCACGACGTCCCAGCCGTTGGCCTCGTACACCCGCTGCAGCGCCTGCGACATGATCTGCGGGAACGGCTCCTCGGCGTCGAAGGCGGCCTGGAACAGCGCCCGCACCATGTCGATGTGGGCCTGCACCGGATACCCCGGCTCGGGCGCCAGCGGGTTGATCGACAGCGGCACCGCGTCCGGGTCAGAGGGGTTGACGACGGTGACCGGCTCGCCGATGCGGCCCGCCATCGTGGCGTACTCCGACTTGGCCGGCTCGATGGCCAGCCACGGGATGCCGACCTTGGTCAGCTGTTCGAGCAGATGCCGAACGGTCTGGGACTTGCCCGCGCCGGTCGAGCCGGTGACGAACACATGCCGGTTGAGCGTCTGCAGCGGCACGGTGAACGTACCGACCTGGCGGTCCTGCCCGTCGAGAATCGCACCGAGCGCGAGCCCTCCGGTTTCGGGACCTCCCACCTCGGAGGTCACGTCGAAGTAGCCGGCGTCGAGCACCCGCAGCCCCGGCACCTCACGCCGGGGCAGCCCGGCGAGCGCCGCCAGCGTGCCCGCGGTCGCGATGAACGGCGACCGCAGATCCTGGTCCTGGGTGTCGACGTGCACCGCCTCGTGGAAACGCACGGAGCGCTGCCCCGACCGGAGCCGGTACGGATGGTGGCTCATCTCGACCGAGCCGACCAGCACCGGCGCGATCTGGTCCAGCTCCTGGGCCGACTCCCCGCCCGCCAGCACGCGTACGCTCCACAGCCCGGCTTCTTGGAAGGCGTCCAGCTCGGCCATCCGGCGTTCGAGCCGGTCGACGGCCAGCTCGTCGTCGCCGCGACGCTGCACCTGCAGTTCGTACTGCAGGTCGGTGACCTCGTCCTTCAGCACCTGTTCGCCGCACTGCTGGGCGATGACCAGCCAGCCGAACGGCCGGCCCATCAAGGTGACCAGCGTCGACTCGAAGAGGCTGGGGCCGGTGTCACCCCGGGAGGACATGAGCGGAGGTGCCAGCCGGGCGGGGCAGCGGGTCCACGTCATCGCCGCGGCGTCGGCCAGCCAGTCGTCCCCGATCTGGACCCCGCGCGCGCCGTTCGGGAAGAGCAGGCCCTGCTGCCGCTCGTTCGACGGGGTGAGCGGGCCCGCGTTGGTGATGAGCTCGAGTGGGGCGCCTCCCCCACGCGACATCCAGCCGACGACGAACGGACGCCCGCGCTGCGCCGCCGAGAGCACCGCGGGCAGGACGTTGACGAAGTCCCATTCCGCGGAGGCGCTGCGCGCCGGCGACAGGATCGCCTGAATGCGGTACCACGGCCCCTGAAGTCCCCCAGCAACCCCTGCCACCCCTGCAGGTTTACAGGTCCGCGCCGGTTCGTGCCAGAGGGATCACTAGGTGACGTACGCCCGTGTTGTCCGCAGGCGTACGCCCCTAGGGCGTGTCTGACAGATCCCTGTCCGGCTGCGCGGCGCTACGAACGCGATTTATCAGACACGCCCTAACGCTTCTTCTTGCGGAAGTCGAGGCGCTCCGGGGGCGGTCCGAGGTTCGGTGCGGGGCGTGAGCCGTCCGGCGGAGTGATGTCCGGCTTGGCGTGGCGGGCGCGGGTCGGGCCGGTGGCCTCTTCGTACTCCTGGATGTTGGCGGTGGGCAGCGTCATGATGCCGGGGTTCGCGTCGACCAGAAGGATGCGCCGGCCGGACGGCTCGGCGTGCGTGAAGATCATCGCGGTGGGCGGGAGCTGCTGCAGCTCCTGGGGTTCGACGGCGAACTCCCGTGAGCCCTTGCCCGCGTCGGCCGCCAGTGACGTGCTCTGCCCCCAGGCCGTGGCGCGGCCGATGCCGTCGGGCAGCTCGCCCTCGGAGGTGCCGGCTCCCTCGAACACCACCGGCACGGACCGTCCGACCGTGCTGGTGTACGAGCCGCTCTCCGCGTCGGCCACCTTGTCGCCCAGCTTGTCGGTCAGCTCGGCGACCTCCAGCAGCTGTTCCGCGCCGATCTGCTCGGCCGCGACGCGCGCGTCCTCGGCGTTGCCGAGACGCATGAAACCGACCGCCGCGTGCCCGCGCCCCAGGCGCTCCTTCACATGCGGGGGGATCGACCGGTACATCAGGACCAGGCCGGTCGACGTCGCCTCACACGAGTCGATCAGGCGGTCCAGCACGTCGCCCCGCAGCTTTTCCGCCCCGCACAGGATCAGCGTGTGGGCCCACGGCTCAGCGCCCTGGGAGGCGCGGAGCACATGCGTCAGCGCGGCGGCGACGTATGTGCCGAGCACCCGGTTGGTGAGCACCCCGGCGCGGCGGTCGGTGGTAATGACGCGCAGCCGGCTCGGCGGGAGCAGCGTCGGGTTCGACCCGAGTTTCTCCAGCTTGCGCAGCTGGGACTCCAGCGCCCAGGCGCGTTCGATGACGACGCGGTCGGCGGCGCCCCTCCCGAACATCGTGGTGATCTTCGCGAGCTCCTCGTCGGTGATGAGCCCGCCCCGCAGGTCATCGCGCGGGTCGCCGACCTGCGCCAGGGCGCGGAGGGCCGCGGTGATGCGCGGGATCGAGGCCCGGCCGCCGAACACGCCGAGGACGCGTTCGAGGATGGCGTTGTCGAAGGACAGATCGCGGGTGCTGGACTGCTCCTCGCTCACGCTCACCACGAGCGACAGGACGTCGGCGAGCTCTTCAGGCCCCAGGCCGTGGGTCAGGTCGAGCTGCGGCAGGTCGCCGGGCAGCACCCAGACCTGCGGCCGTTCGCCCTGGTCGTTGCCGAGCTCGACGAGCTCCTTGGCGACCGCGCCCTCCGAGAGGTCCAGCACGGTGACCTGTGAACCGCTGGCCAGCCGCGCCGCCCCCATCATCGTGACCATCGCCGACCAGCCGGACAGGGTCCCACCGGCCACGTCGACGCGGGCGACCCCCTGCGGCACGGTCACGGCGTACCACTCGTGCTGCGACTCGAAGGCCTCGCGCCGATGCTGCCATTCCTGGTACGCGCGGGCGTGCGCGGCGTGCGCGGCCTCCAGCCGGCGGCGCCGCTCGTCCTCCCTGCGCTGGAACCGTTCGTTCTCCTCGGCCATGCGAGCGCGCAGCGCCTTCTCGCTCTGCCACATGGAGTAGCCGGTGATGCCCGCGATGGCCGCGCAGGCGGCAAGGCCCGCGACGGCGAACGCCCAGGGAAGGGTGCCGGTGACACCCGCCACGATGAAAAGGAGCGCTCCCAGTCCCGTGGCGACACCGACCATCTTCAAGGGCCGGTTGAAAAGGTTCTCTTTCTGCCGCTGCGAGGCCAGCCACTCCTGGTCGACCTTCTCCGACTCAGGAGGCGTCGGGCGCTTGGGCGGAGGCCCCGGGTCGTCATGGACCTGGGCATAACGCCAGCCGACGTAGACGCGGCCCGGTTGCAGTAACCGGGTTTCGCGGGCTGTCACATCGACCACGTCCCGTACTTCTTCGGCTCCACTTGGGGCTCAGCGTAGAAAGCTTCGCGTGAAGTGGGGTGCGGTTTCAACCGGCCACGAACTTCTCACATCGCTCACCAGGGCGGCTGCTCGTATCCTCGCTGCTGAGGGTCCTCTGCGTGGCTCTGAGGTGCATGATCATATCCTGGCGGGGATGGCTGCGGTGCGCCGTACGGCTGTGGGTACCCCTGCTGGGGTTGACCATAACCCTGATGAGGGTGTCCAGGCCCCTGCCGGCCGCCCCAGGCCGCGTACGGTGAGCCGGGCGGCTGCGGCCACGTCTGACCGGGCACCTGGCCGTACTGGCCGATGTTCCGACGCCGCGCCCGGCGCGCGATCACCCCGACCACGGCGACGACGCCGAAGAAGACCAGGTAGACGACGACCTTGATGGCCGCGAAGTAATGGTGGTGCACGTACGCACCGCTCATCTGTCCCACCGTTTCCATAAGCGCCCCCGGATGCCCCGCTCCGCCGCAGATCGTACGCCGTCGGCGTCATTCACGACTCACCAGCCGGCATTTGGCGACGACCAGCGCGATCACCGTGACGATGAGCAGAACCACCACCGCGATGCCGACGAACGCGGAGGTCGACGGCCGAGCGGACGGCTCCTTTCCCGCCATCACCTTGTCGAGACGCTCGTACGGCGGATTCGGTGCCGTGGGTGACACGGTGAAGCCGAGGTCCATGGCCCGGTGGAGGACAGAACTCGGATGCCGCCGAAACGATCAGCCTCAGTGAGCGCATTCGGTGGCCCCTTTTCGTCACAAAGACATGGGCAGGGCGAGCATCGCTCGCCCTGCCCATGACGTTCTCCGTCAGCCGATGAGGGGCGGCGCCACGTCGTCGTCCGCGGACCAGACGTCCTCGTCCTCGGCCAGCCACGTGCTGCGTTCGCGGCCGTCCTTGGCGCCCTGGGCGCCACCGCCCATGGGCGGCATCATCGGCATCATGCCGCCGCCACCGCGCGCGGCGTTGGCGGCCGCGGTGCCCGCCGCCGCCTCCTCGGCGGCCGCGGCGGACGCGGCGTTCACCGCTCCGCGACCCCCGATGGTGCCGCCGGCCTCCTGCACGGCGCCGGCGCCCGGCCCCTTCAGCCCGAGCGGATCCGAGCCCAGCCCCTTGCCGAGGCCTCCACCGCCGCCCAGGCCCTTGCTGCCGAGACCCGTTGGCACGTACGGCGAGATGCCGGTACCACCGCCCAGACCGGTGCCACCGCCCAGGCCGGTGCCACCGCC
>JAOPYG010000059.1 GCA_025964685.1 Actinoallomurus sp.
GCCGAGGCGGCACCGGCCGAGGCGACGTCGGCGGAAACGCCGTCGGGCGCGAAGGGTGCCGCGGCCGCGCCGGCCGCGGCCACGCCCGCTGAGCCCGCACCCGCCGAGGCGGCTGCCGCTCCCGGCGCCACGGCCGAGGGATCGGACTCCGGCGCGCTGTCCGGCGCGACGACCGACACGGCGACGGAGCCCGCGGCGGCGCCGACGGCCGGAACCGCGACGGCCGCCACACCCGCCGCCACTCCGCCCGCGGCTGCTCCCAAGGCACCGGCCCGTACGCCCGCCGCGTCCTCCGAGCCGGCCGGCGCCATCAAGGCGACCACCCTGCTGAAGGTGATGGTGGTGGGCATGTTCCGCCGCCTGTTCGCGCGCCTGCGGGGCCGCTCGGACAAGGCCTGATCCGGGCGCACTCGCCCGGAGGTGGTGAAGGGACTTCTCGGGTGCCCGCCTGCGGTGCCTGGTCACCCCCACCGGCCATCTCGCTGCGGGCAGGGGTGATGTCGTCGAGGCGTTTCGCTGAGACGGAAATTCTTCCGTCTCAGCGAAACGCTCACAACGGACCTGCCACCCCTCGAAGACGGACAGTCGAAGCGCGACAAGACTGCGGCCGGGCCGGCCCGGGGACAGACGGACCGCTGCTCCACGCACGCCTGCGCGAGAGTAAGGGCGGTAAGGTCCACGTTCGTGCCTGAATCAGTGGAAGCGGTGCTTTTCGACTTCTCCGGGACTCTCATGCGCGCCGAGCCGCCCGAGCGGCGGGTGGCCGCGGTGCTGGCCGAGGCGGACATCACGCTGCCGGCCCCGGAGGTGCGCGAATGGGCGCGGCGGCTCGAGGAGTCCGGCGGGCTGCCCGGCGGTCACTTCCCCGCCGTCATCCCGGAGCGGATCCGTGCCACCTGGGAGCGGCGTGACCTTGACCCCGCCGCCCATCGGGGCGCCTACACCTGGCTGATCAAGCACTCCGGATGGCCCTGGCCGGACCTCGCCGACACCGTCTACGACCGGTGCACCCTGCCGTCGGAGTGGGCGCCGTACCCGGACGTGCTGCCCGCGCTCTCGGCCCTCGCCGAGCGCGGCCTCCGTACGGCGGTGGTGAGCAACATCGGCTGGAACCCTCGGCCCGTGCTGGCCGCCCACGGCCTGGCGGAGCTGTTCGGCGCCGTCCTGCTGTCCTACGAGGAGGGGTTCTGCAAGCCGGATCCGGCGCTGTTCAAGGCGGCGTGCGCACGCCTGGACGCCGATCCGGCCCGTACGCTCATGGTCGGCGACGACCGCCGGGCCGACGGGGGCGCCGAGGTCGTCGGCATCCGTACGTTCTACGTGGATCCGGTCCCCGTGGGCGACCGGCCCGCCGGGTTCGCGCCGCTGCTCGCCGAGGCCGGCGTCGGCTGAGCGCTCGGCTCTCGGACCGCGGCGCGGTGTTCTTGAGGACTGATGCCGCGCTCGCGCTTGAAGGCGGCGCTGAGTGCGAAGCCGCTGCCGTACCCGACCCGCCGGGCGACGGCGCCGACGGTGGCGTCCGGTTCGCGCAGCAGGTCGGCGGCCAGCGCCAGGCGCAGGCCGGTGAGGTAGGTCATGGGCGGCTCGCCGACCAGTTCGGTGAAGCGCCGCGCCAGGGCGGCTCGTGAGGTTCCCGTCCTGCCCGCCAGCGCGGCCACGGTCCAGGGGTGGGCGTGGTCGTCGTGGAGCAGTCGCAGGGCGGGTCCTACGACCGGGTCGCTCTGGGCGCGGTACCAGCCCGGCACCTCGGCCTCCGGGCGGGAGAACCAGGCCCGCAGTACGGCGGTGAGCAGCAGGTCGAGCAGCCGATCGAGCAGGGCCTCCTGCCCGGGCGCGTCCCGGCTGAGCTCCTGGTCGAGCAGCGGCAGGAGAGAGGACTCCCAGCCGTCGGCCGGGATGACGAGCAGTGCCGGCAGCGCCCGCAGCAGCCGCCCGCTGACCTCTCCGTCCAGCTGGTAGGTGCCGGTGAACATCGTCAACGCGCCGGCCGTGTCGTCCGTACGGTCGCCCCAGGTGCGCAGGCCGAGCGCCATCGCCTCGGACAGCGGCTCCCCCTCGGGCGTGGTGCAACGCTGTCCCGGGTGGATCACGACCCGCGGCGGCGTGGCCGGGTCGTCGGCGACGGTGTACGGGTCGGGGCCGCGGATGACCGCGACGGCACCGGGACACAGGCGTACGGGCTCGCCGTCGTCGGGGAGCACCCACGCCTCACCGCGGACGACGGACACCACGGTCAGCGGCGCCCGGTCCTGGATCCGCAGTGACCACGGCGAGCGGAGGATCGACCGGAGCAGGAACGCGCCTCTGGCCCTCGGACCGTCCAGGAGGCTCGCGAGTGCGTCCATGCGCCTCACCCTAGACGCACGCGCATCCATGTGAGCTTCTCGCCGATGGCCGCCCCTATCGGGCGGCGGTTCACTGAGCGACATGAAGATTCTGGCGGGCGTGTCCGCTACCACCACACTGTTGCTGACCGGCGCCGTCGCGGGCCTCTTCTTCGCGTACTCGGTGTCGGTGATGATCGGACTCGACGCGATCAAGCCGGATCAGGCGATCGCCGCGATGCGGGGCATCAACGAGAAGATCCAGAACCCGGTGTTCCTCCCGGCGTTCCTTCTCACGCCGGTCGCGGCGGTGATCACGGGTGTCCTCCTGCTCGTCCTGGGGCAGCGTGCGGCGGGGATCGTGTTCCTCCTCGCGGCGGCGGCGTACGTGCTGGGGGCGCTCGTGCCGAGCTTCGCGGTCAACATCCCGATGAACGACGCCCTGGACACCGCACGGGTACCGGCGGCCGAGGCCGCGCGTGTCTGGTCGGACTACTCGTCCCGGTGGACCCTGTGGAACCACGTCCGTACCGTCTCCAGTGCGGTCGGCCTGCTCCTCGTCGGCCTGGGACTGTTCCTGTGGGGACGGCAGGTCTGACGTCTCATCGGGCGCGGGCGCGGAAGGCCGCGGTCTTGACGCGGTTCTGGCACGCGGTCGAGCAGAAGCGGCGGGTGCCGTTGCGTGAGGTGTCGACGTAGACGCGGTCGCAGTGCGGCGCCGTGCAGACGCCGAGCCGGTCGTGGAACTCCCCGCCGAGCACGACCGCCAGGCCGGTGGCGCAGCCCGCGACCCAGTCGGCCGCGATGGTGCCGCCGATCCCGTGGAAGTGCAGGTGCCAGGGCTCGCCGTCGTGCCGGTTCAGGTGCGGCCGGGCCCGGGTCTGCTCCAGCAGATGGTTCACCTGGTGGGCGGCGGCGTCGATGTCGCCGGCGGCGACCGCGGCGAAGACGGCGCGCAGCTCGTTGGCCATCTCGGTGAGGACGGCGGTGTTCTGTTCACCGACGTCCCCGGCGCCGATCTCGATCAGAGCCGCGCGCCGGGCCTCACCCTCCGGAGGGGCGTACGGACGGCCGCGCCGCTCTCCCGGGGTGAGCGTGTTCACCAGACCGACTGCGATACCGACGACCAGATCCATGTGACTGTTGAAATTCACTTGACCAGTTACACCATCGATTCTATGTTTGTGACTGTCGAAATCTTAGACGACAGTTACGGAGTCGCTGATGCTCACGACCACGGTGGCACAGGCGTGGATCTCACGATGGGACCGCCAGCAGGAGGGCTACCTCCCCGACCGCGAAGAACGCTTCACCGCCCTAATCGACGCGGTCGAGGCGGGCACGGACCGGCCGGACCCGCTCGTGCTCGACCTCGGCTGCGGCCCCGGTTCGCTGGCCGCCCGGGTGCTCGACCGCCTCCCGAAGGCCACCGTCGTCGCCATCGACACCGACCCCCTGCTGCTCGCGCTGGGCCGCGGCGCCCACTCCGGCCGGCCGGAGCTGCGGTTCGCCGACCACGACCTGGGGACTCCGGGCTGGGCGGCCGCGCTCGATCTGGACCGTCCCGCCGACGCGGCGGTCAGCACCACGGCGCTGCACTGGCTCCCCGAAACCGCCCTCCGTACGGCGTACGGCGAGCTGGCCTCCGTGCTGCGGCCCGGCGGGCTGTTCCTCAACGGCGACCATCTCGACGTCGACGACTCCACGCCGCAGCTCCACCGGCTCGAGCGTGCCCTGGCCGAGCGCGCCACGCGCCGCCGGTTCGGCGACGACGCACCCGAGGACTGGCGGCAGTGGTGGAACGCCGCGGCCGCCGACCCCGCACTGGCCGAGCTGGTCGCGATCCGTGCGGACGCCACCGGTCACCACGGCTCGGAGTCCGCCCACCTGGCCGTGCACACCGTCGCGCTCCGTGACGCGGGCTTCGGCGAGGTGGGCACACTCTGGCAGAACGGCAACAACCGTCTCCTCTGCGCGATCCGCGCCTGACCGGCCGGCGCGGGGCCCTGGTTCGCTTTTTCGTCAGGCGCCGAAGAACTCGGTCAGCGCCGGGGCGAGTGCGTCCGGGGCCACGTCGTGCGTCTGGCCGTCCAGGGTGCGGTGCTCGGCCGTGGGAAGCGCGTCCGCAGTGGCCTTCGCCGCTTGCTGAAGGCTCTGCGGGCCGGCGCCGCCGGCGAGGACCAGCGACGGTACGGCGATCCGCGACGCCAGGTCGCGCGGCACGCTGCCGTCGCCGAGCACCTCGTCGTCGTAGGCGAGCGTCGGCGCGATCGCCTCCAACGCGGCCCAGCCCGGCTGTGCCCGGATGCCGGCCACGGCCTCCGCGGGCATGCCGACGTACGTCATGAACAAGGCCACGGCGTCGCCCCTGCGCCCGGCGTCGAGCAGCTCGATGAGCCGTTCCGTGTACTCCTTGGCGCCGTCGGCATCGCCCATGAACGGCGGCTCGTAGAGCGCCAACCTGGTGATCCCGGGGCCGGCCGCCGCGGCCGCCATGGCGAGGGCCGCACCGGAGGAGATGGCATAGACGTACGCCTCGCCGCCGGCCCGCGCGATGAGGGCACGCAGGTCCTCGACCTCGCGGGCGACCGCGTACGGCAGGGTGTCCGAGCTCTCCCCCCGGCCGCGGCGGTCGTAGGTGTAGACGGTGAAGGCGTCCCGCAGCAGGGCGGCGAGTGGCCGCATCGGGCCCGCGGCGCGGTGGCACATGGCGCCGTCGACGAGGACGAGTGCCGGCCCGCTGCCGGTGCTCTCGTACGCGATCGTGGTGCCGTCGGTCGAGGTGACTACTGGCATTTCGTGCCCCTTATCTCTGCTCGGTGTTCAGACCGGCGACGTAGACGTCGAAGCGGTCGAGGCTGGTGGCGAACCCGGCCCTCGCCTCGGCGCTCAGGTAGGCGGCCGGGACGTTCGTCTGGTGGGTGACCACCTCGGTGCGCCCGTCCTTCAGGTCGACGAAGGTGAGCGTGGTGCGCATGCCGCCCTCGACGCCGGACTCGATCCACACGAGCCGCTCCGGACGGAGGATCTCGGCGTAGACGGCCCGCATCGTGTACGTGCCGCCATCGGCATCGCTGACCATGGTGGTCTCGAAGGCCCCGCCGGGCCGCAGGTCGATGACGATGTTGCCGACCGGCGTCGTCGTCCCCGTCGGGCCCCAGAAATGGGCGAGGTGCTCCGGCGTGGTCATGCAGTCGAACAGCAGCTCGGGCGACGCCCGGTGCACGCGCCGGTAGGTGAGCTCGCCGGTCTCGGTCATCGTGTCGTCCCCTCGTCGCGGCGCTGTTTGGCATGTAGGGCAGCCAGGTGCTCGTCGAGG
>JAOPYG010000076.1 GCA_025964685.1 Actinoallomurus sp.
GGTCCTGATCTCGCTCTGGCACGTCCGGACCCGGCCCGCCACGGCGGGTCCCCTCATCGCCCCGACCACCAAGGAACCCGCATGAGCGTTCGCGTGCCGCTGACCCTCGCCTGCTGGGACTACGACCGCACCGAACCGCTACGGGATGGGCGGATCAGGCCCGACGGCATCGACCTCACCTACCTCTCCCTTCCGGTCGAGGAGACCTTCTTCCGGATGGCGCGGTACCGGGAGTTCGACGCGGCGGAGATGTCCCTTTCCTCCTACGTGCTCACGCTGTTCCAGGACGCGCCCTTCATCGTCATCCCGGTCTTCCCGTCGAGGGCGTTCGGGCACAACGGAATCTACGTCCACGCCGACAGCGGGATCTCACGGCCGGAGGACCTACGGGGACGACTGGTGGGGGTGCCGGAGTACCAGGTCACCGCGGCGGTGTGGATCCGCGGCATCCTCGCCGAGCACCACGGCGTGCCGGTCGAGTCGGTCCGCTACCGCACCGGCGGCCTGCACTCGGCGGGCCGGGTGGAAAAGCTCCGGCTCGACCTGCCCGAGAGCGTGGACGTCGCACCGATCCCGCCGGACCGCACGCTCACGGAGATGCTCGCGAGCGGGGAGATCGACGCGCTCCACACCCGCGCACACCCCGGCCGTACGCCGAGGGCGACCCCCGGGTACTGCGGCTGTTCGCCGACCCGGCCACGGCGGAGGCGGACTACTTCTCCAGCACCGGTATCTTCCCGATCATGCACGTCATCGCACTGCGCCGTGACGTCCACGAAGGGGGGCCCTGGATCGCCCGGTCGCTGTACAAGGCGTTCGAGCAGGCCAGGGTGGAGACCATGCGGCGCATGGAGGAGACGGCCGCCTCGCGGTACCTGCTCCCCTGGCTGTACGCCGAGACCGAGCGCACCCGCCGACTCATGGGCGATGACTTCTGGACGTACGGCCTGAAGGGCAACGAGCCGACGCTGAACACCTTCCTGCGCTACTCCCACGAACAAGGCCTGGCCGGACGCCTCCTGTCCCCCGCCGAACTCTTCGCCCCCGAAACGCTGGAGTCCTTCGTCATCGACTACGGAAGAAAACCTGTTGCCGTCGCAGCGTGCTGCTGAGGAAACTTCCTCTCACTGCCCGGACCGACCAGGAAATGAGATGTTGGCCGACGAGGACGTTGAAGCGTTCGTCGAGAATGGGTTCGTGCGCGTCGCCGGCGCATTCTCTCGTTCGGTCGCCGATCGGTGCCGGGCCGAGCTGTGGGAGGCGACAGGTTGCGATCCCGACGACAGCTCAACCTGGACTGAGCCGGTCATTCGCCTGGGCGGCTTCGCTACTCCCCCGTTTCGCGAGGCGGCCAACACCGCAGTGCTGCATGAGGCCTTCGACCAACTCGTAGGCCCGACGCGCTGGCGTCCTCCTCAGGGGCTGGGTACTTTTCCGGTGCGCTTCCCCAGTGACCAAGAACCCGGCGACGATGGATGGCACGTGGAAGCCGGCTTCGCCGGCGATGCCGGAGAGTTCCGTGTGAACCTGCGGTCCCGTGGGCGGGCGCTCCTTATGCTGTTCCTGTTCTCCGACGTCGGTCCCGAGGACGCGCCCACTCGGATTCGGGTCGGCTCGCACCTCGACGTTCCGGCGCTGCTGGCCGACGCGGGAGCAGAAGGGCGAGAGTGGTTTCCCCTGTGCGGCGGTGCCATACGCGCCAGTGAGGGGCGACCCGAGGTCGCCGCGACGGGCGAGACAGGTGACGTGTTCCTGTGCCACCCTTTCCTCGTTCACGCCGCCCAGCCACATCGCGGACGTGTCCCCCGATTCATGGCGCAACCCCCGCTCGAGCCGATCGGCATGCTTGACCTCTCCGGCGCGGCACCGACCCCGGTCGAGCAAGCAATCTTGAACGGATTGGAATGGCGCCAAAGGCCGTTTAGAACGTTCAGCACGACCACCGAATCATGACGGAGGTGCCCACCTCCGGGCCACAAGCGGGCCGGGGTGACGCATCATGGAGTCATGGCAGACGACGAGCGCACCGAGGACGACACCCGCACCCCGCAGACGGAGCGCTGGCGTGAGCTGCCCGAGCGCACCCGCCCGGAGGACCTGGTCTCCGGACATCGCGACCCGGCGGTGCCCGGTTCCGTCATGAGCGCCCCCGACGCTCAGCAGGAGTTCACCATCCGGCACGCGGCCGGCTGACCCGCAAACCCCGGCCGCGGCGGGGCGATCAGTGACGGCCGAGGAGGTTGTCGGAGACGTGCTCCAGGTGGGTACGCATGGCATCCCGCGCGCCTTCGGGGTCACGGTCGCGTAGTGCCTCGACGATGGTCGTGTGCTCGGAGTGGTAGCAGCGCATGCGCTCGGGCGTGGACGTACGGCGTTTCAGGCTGCCCCAGACCGGCAGGGCCCGGGCGGTGTTCATGACGTCGAACATGTTCATCAGCAGCCCGTTGTGGCCGGCCTGGGCGATGGCGCGGTGAAGGTGGGTGTCCCAGGTCTCGAATTCCTGGTGCTCCTCGCTTCGGCCACCGCGATCCAGGAAATGTCCGATGTGCTCCAGGTCGGCCTGGGTGGCGACGCGGGCTGCGAGCGCGCTCACCGGAGGTTCGATCAGCAGGCGAACCTGCATGATCTCGGCGGGGCTGGTGTCGGCCGGCGCCGTGTCGGCCAGGGGAAGGACGGCATCAGTGAGGAACGTGCCGCGCCCGACCTGACGTACGACCATGCCCTCCCGTTCAAGGATCTCCAGGGCCCGGCGGATGGCGCTGCGCGGCACCGTGAGGCGCTCGACGAGCGCGCGTTCGGTGGGCAGTTTGGTGCCCGGGCCGAGCGTGCCCCTCTGGACCCCCTCCTGCAGGAGCGCCCGCAGTGATCCTTCGACGGTCGTCATCCCACCATCGTAACCAATAGCGACCAATTCTCGTGTGTCAGACGTGTTACTTCACCCCTCGACATAGCGGCCCACGCGTCGTAGCGTGGCCGACATCAGATTGGTCCTTATTGGTTCGGATTGGTGCAGATTGAAGCTCGTGACTTTCTCCGCCGGACGCGAAGAACGCGTGGGTGTCGTCGACGGCGAGCGTGGCGTGGTTCGCGACGTGACGGCCCTGCTTCCCCCTGCCACCGGGGTGCTCGCGGTCATCGAGGGGTGGGACGAACTCGGCCCGGCGCTGCGTGACGGCGCCGACGGCGCGACCGCGATCCCCCTGGACTCGGTGGATCTGCTGGCCCCGATCCCCGCACCCCGCCGCAACATCTTCTGCGTCGGCAAGAACTACCGCGACCACGCTGCGGAGTTCGGTCGCAGCGGCTACGACTCGCCGAGCCGCTCGGAGGATCTGCCGGACAGGCCCATCGTCTTCAGCAAGGCCACGACGTCGGTCGTGGGTCCCGGAGCGCGCATCGACCCGCACCCCGACGTGACCCGTGAGCTGGACTACGAGGGCGAGCTATGCGTGATCATCGGGCGCGGCGGCCGGGGGGTCTCGCGGGATCAGGCGTACGACCATGTGTGGGGCTACACGATCGTCAACGACGTGACGGCCCGCGACATGCAACGCGATCACAAGCAGTGGCTGCTGGGCAAGTCGCTCGACACCCACTGCCCCATGGGACCGTACGCGGTCACCGCGGACGAGATCGTCGACGTGGCCGGCCTGCGAGTCCGGACCACGGTCAACGGAGAGCCGCGGCAGGACGCCCCCGTCAAGGACCTGATCTTCGACATCCCCGAGCTGATCGCCACGATCTCCGCGGGAATCTCGCTGCTGCCCGGCGACCTGATCGCCACCGGTACGCCGGCCGGCGTCGGGATCGGCTTCGACCCCCCGAAGTTCCTCGCGGCGGGTGACGTCATCGAAGTGACGATCACCGGGCTCGGCACGCTGTCCAACCACGTCGGCTGAAACGGAGAAGACGAATATGCAGGTCAACGGCAGGGAACTGGCGGTCGAGGTCGACGGGCAGGGCCCCCCGGTCCTGATGGTGCACGGCCTCGGCGGCACCTCGAACTTCTACCAGGTACAGGCCGACGCCCTGGCCGAGCGTTTCCAGGTGATCCGGGTCGACTCCGCCGGAGCGGGCCGCTCACCGGTCGCCGACGGCATCAGTGTCGAGAGCCACGCCGACGATCTGGCCGCGGTCCTGGACGAGCTGGACATCGCCACCGCGGCGGTCGTCGGTCACTCGCTCGGCACTCTCGTCGTACGGACTCTGGCCGCCCGCCATCTCGGCAAGGTCTCCGCGCTCGCGCTGCTCGGCGCCGTACGCGCCCCGACCGACGCGGTTCGCAAGGCCCAGCGTGATCGCGCCGCCGTGCTGCGCGAGCAGGGCACCGCTCCGGTGGCTCCCGGCGTCGTGGCCAACGCGCTGTCCGAGACGACTCGCCGCGACCGGCCCGAGGTCGCCGCCTTCGTACGGGAGCTCGTCATGCGCCAGGACGCCGAGGGCTACGCGCGCAACTGCGAGGCCCTGGGCGCTGCTGGCGATCCCGGCCCGATCGACCCCGCGCTGCCACTTCTGCTGATCACCGGCGCCGACGACAAGGTCGGTCCCCCCGACGCGAGCCGCGAACTCGCCGACGCCCATGGCACGGCCACCCTGGAGATCGTGCCGGGCGTCGGCCACTGGACGGCCCTGGAGGCCGCCGCGACCACCACCACCCACCTCCTCAAATTCCTCTGACTCCCCCATAACCCCCGAACGGCGAGGAGGGATCCCCGATGCCGGTCCCGACCCACAAGACTCTCTTCCGCGACGTCAAAATCCTCGACTCCACCGGTGCCGACCCCTACCCCGGCGACGTGCTCGTCGACAACGACCGCATCGCGGCCGTCGGCGCCGTCGACCCGGGCAACGCCTCGGATGCCCAGGTCATCGAAGGCCGCGGCCGCGTCCTGATGTCCGGACTGTGTGACGCGCACACCCACTTCAGCTGGAACAACAGTGCCGACCTGGACGGCCTGGGCACCATGCCGGTCGAGGAACACCTGCTGTTCTCCGTCGAGTCCGCGCGCACGTACATCGATTCGGGCTACACGATGTGCCTGGGCGCCGCCTCCGCCAAGGAGCGCCTCGACGTCGTGTGCCGCGACGCGATCAACGCCGGCCGCATCCCCGGGCCGCGCTACCTGGCGAACGGCCCGGAGATCGCGGTGACCGGCGGCGCGCTGATCAAGTCCATCACCAAGTTCGCCGACGGCCCCGAAGGCATGCGCAAGGCCGTTCGCGAGCTGGTCGACATCGGCGTGGACCAGATCAAGCTGTCCATGACCGGCGAGGAGATCACCGGCACCCAGCGCGCGGAGGACACCTACTTCTCCGACGAGGAGGTCGCCGCCGCCGTCGCCGAGGCCCACCGCCGGGGCAAGCGCGTCTGCGCCCACGCCCGCAGCGCCGAGAGCGTAAAGATGTGCGTACGCAACGGGGTCGACATCATCTACCACGCCAGCTTCACCGACGAAGAGGGCATGGACATGCTGGAGGCCAACAAGGACTGGGTGTTCGTCGCGCCCGGCATCAACTGGCTGATCGCGACGCTGTACGAAGCGGAGTCCTTCGGCTTCCCGCAGGAGGCAGCCGAGGCCGTCGGCTACAAGCGCGAACTGGAGATCGCCACCGAGGGGCTGCGCGAGATGCACCGCCGCGGAATCCGCGTCCTGCCCGGCGGCGACTACGGCTTCGCGTGGACCCCGCACGGCACGTACGCCCGCGACCTGCAGCACTTCGTCGAACGCCTCGGCTTCACGCCGATGGAGGCGATCCTGTCGGCCACGGCACTGGGCGGCGAGATCATGCTCCGCCCCGACGAGCTCGGCAAGGTCCAGCCCGGTTACCTCGCCGACCTGCTCCTCGTCGACGGCGATCCCCTCGCCGACATCACCGTTCTTCAGGATCACGAGAAACTGCACTACATCATGAAGGACGGCCGCTTCCACAAGGCACAGGAGCCGGCGCACGCCTGACGGCCCCGCCGGCCGACGCGCGTAGACCCCGGAGCGAACGTCGCCCCGGGGTCACGCGCCAGATGCCGGGTTCAGCGTGTGTCGAGGACGCCGCTGAGGAAGGCGACGGCCTGGTCGATGGCGGCCTCGGCGGCATGGGTCTCGCGCAGCGGGTTGAGCATCACGAAGTCGTGGATGATGCCCTGGTAACGGACCGCGGTGACGGGTACGCCCGCCTGCCGCAGCTTGGCGGCGTACGCCTCGCCCTCATCCCGCAGCACGTCCGCCTCGGCGACGATGACCAGCGCCGGCGGGAGGCCGGCGAGCTGCTCGGTGGTCGCACGCAGCGGCGAGGCGGTGATCTCGCTGCGCTGGGCCTCGTCGGGGATGTACTGGTCCCAGAACCACTGCATCGCGTCGCGCCGCAGGAAGTAGCCCTCGGCGAACTCCTCGTAGGAGCCGGTGTCGAAGGCCGCGTTGGTGACCGGGTAGAACAGCACCTGGCCCAGGAGCGGCACGTCGCCCCGCTCCTTGGCGGTCAGGGTCAGCGAGGCGGCCATGTTCCCGCCGACCGAGTCGCCCGCCACCGCCATGCGCGTGGGGTCCAGGCCGTGCTCCGCGCCGTGCTCGACGACCCAGCGGGCGGCGGCGTGGTTCTCACCGATGGCGACCGGGTAGCGCGCCTCGGGCGAGAGGCTGTAGTTGACGAACACCACGGCGGCGCCGGTGCCCAGCGCCAGCTCACGAGCCAGCCGGTCGTGCGTGTGGTCGTTGCCGAACACCCAGCCCGCGCCGTGGATGTAGAAGATCACCGGCAACGGGCCGTCGACGTCCGAGGGCCGGAAGATCGTGACCGCCGGGTCCGCCAGCGTCTCCTTGGTCGTGCCCGGCACCTCGACCTCGGGACTCTGCACCTGGTCCACGGTCGTGCGGCCCTCGACCGGGCCGAGGTCGAACAGGTACGGCGGCTTGGCGGTGGCGTCGGCGAATGCCTGGGCGGCGGGTTCGAGCACCGGTTCGGCCATGATCTGTCCCTCTTCCAGTCGTGACGAATGCACTGACCGCGGCGGGTTCGCCGGGCGGTCACGGCCTCCGTCAACATACCCACCGCCCTGGCTGTTCCCCCTCGCGTCAGCCCGCCGGGAAGACGGCGATCTCGGCCAGCGCGGTGTTGCCCTCCCAGCGGGGTGCCTGGACGGCGACGTACCGGCCCGTCACACCACCGAGTGGCAGGGACTCCTCGCCCTTGCCGGCGGCGGTGGCGACCTGCCGATAGGTGAGCCCGTCGTCGGAGACGGAGATCACGGCCGGCGTGACGCGCCCCGCCTGCCAGCTCAGGGTCGCCCGGTCCAGGGCGTACAGCGCGCCGAGATCGACCACCATGCGGCCGCCCGGTCCCGGCCGCCAGGCGGTGGCGGAGTCGCCGTCGACCGCCAGGTCCGGGTCGCTCATGCCCGCCGGCAGCGGCGACGTGGGGAAGGTCGTCTTGGTGAGGGCGAGGTCGGCGACCGGCGTCAGGCGTGTTCCGTTCAGGTGCACGGTCCGCTGCTCTCCCGCCGCGAGCGTGACCGAGGCGCTGTCCGAACCGTCCGCCGTCCGTACCGTGAAGTCCGCCGTACCGCTTGTGGCCAGGCTCTTCAGCGTGAGGTTCTGTGAGTCGGTGACGGTCGCCTCGAGTGAGGGCACCGTGCCGCTCAGCGTGAACCGCGGCGGCTCGACCCGCGCGTCGGCGGCGTCGACCGTCGCCTGGTACACCGTGCCGCCCGCCGTGGTCAGCTGGGTGCCGCGGTAGAGCCGGACGTCGCCGCTCATCGGCAGGGTCAGCTGCGCTCCGCTGATCTTGGTGGCGCTCAGGTCGAACAGGCTGAGGTACCCGCCGGACAGGCTCGCGCGCAGCGTGGCCGGGCCGCCCGACGGAGCCGGGTCGCCGGCGCTCTGCTCGGTGGCGGTCGCGGTCTGCCCCGGCCGTGCCTCCACGACCATGTCGGCGCTGCCCGTCGCCGGACCGTCCGACAGCACGACCCCGGCCGGCGTGACGTCGATCGGGTTCGAGCCGCCGCGGACCACGAAGCCGGCCTCGCCGTCGACGTTCAGCCAGTGGCCGGTGTACTGGTGCTCGGCGGGGCCGACGTTCGCCACGTCCCGCCAGACGGTCCCGTCGCCCGAGACCTGGATCCGGTACGCGGAGCCGTAGGCGGTCTCCCAGTTCATCCGGACGCGCGACACGGGCTGCGACGAGCCGAGGTCCACCCGGAGCCAGCTGTCGGTACGGACACGGTCGTCCTTGGAGACCGCCCAGCGGGTGGAGGAGCTGCCGTCGGTGGCCAGGCCCGCCTCGAACCCGGTCGAGACGGACGAGGCGGTCGTCGGCGTCCCGCGCGCCAGGTCGGTCCCGCCGTCGCCGGCGTACGCCTCGAAGTCGAACAGCGAGTAGCCGTACGACGTCGCGGGCCGCACGCCGAGCATCCGTACGTAGCGGGCGTTCGTGCTGGGAAAGGTGACCTGGTCGACGCCGCCGTCGGCGTTGCCCGGCGTCAGCGTCACCGCTCCCCCGGGCCCGGTGAACGTCCGGTCCCCGTCGAGGCCGTGGACGCCCGGCATGTCCAGCGTGTCGACGTGGAACGCCCCCTCGCCGGCCGCCAGGCCCGAGGTGGCGTACACCACCGAACCATCGGGCAACGTCGTGAACCCGGCGAAGCCCGAGGACGTGCGCAGCAGGGTCGCCGACGCGTCGACCCCGTCGCGCACCTTCCGGTAGGCGTGCGCCGTACGGCCCGACACGCTCAGCGACGTCGAGGGCAGGAACGACGGGCTGTCGGCCGACGGGTCGAACAGCCAGTCGTCGTGCTCCGGCAGCCAGGCGAACTTCACGAAGCCGGGCTTGGTCACGGCCGCCGCGAGCGCGTCAGGCGACTGCTGCGCGAGCATCCCCACGTCCGCGCCGTAGTCGGTCACCGAGCTGACGTCCTTGAAGAACGTGTCGGGCCCGACCGGGTCGGCCGCGCCGCCGAGCTGCGCGCGTCCGTAGTGCAGCAGGTAGGCCATTGCCAGCTCCGAGCGTGCCTCCGGCTCGTACTGGACCTGGCTCACGGCGCTGAACTTGGTCAGCCGGTTCTCCGGCGCGTAGTGCACGTACGGCTCGAGGCGGTCGAGCAGCATCCGCTCCGCGCGCGCGGCGTCGCCGTTCTGCCGTACGACGGCGTTATAGGCGACCGGCAGGATCTCTCGCCCGTACAGGTGATAGCGATCGGCGACCATCGGATACGCCGCGACGCCCGAGTCGGTGCTGAGCCGCAGGAGGGTCGTGTCGAGCTCGTCGCCGTTGGGCAGCTGACGCTGAGAGGCGGGCAGCGGCTGGCCGGCGATCAGGTACTGGGCGGTGTTGCGGCCGGGGTACGCCTCGGCCGACTCCTGGTACATCGGGTTGAACGAGCCGTGGTTCTCCGCGGCGAACGTGCCGTAGATGTTCTGCGCCTTGTTCCACTCCGACACCGGGTGGCCGTCGATCACCGCCGGGTTGGCCTGGTCGGCCGGCGGCAGGCCGGCGATGTTGGTCGTCCAGCGGGTCAGCCACTCGCGCCACTGCGGCGCGGCGGGGTCATTCGGCAGGTACGCGAGCGCGGTGGCCAGCGGCATCGTACGCGCGCCCATCTCCTCCTCTTTGGTGTCGCCCTGGTAGCCGCCGGTGAGCCCGGCGGTCCAGGGCGCCGACTTCGGGTCGCTTCCCGTGCCCAGGCTCACCACGTAACCGGCCGAGCCCTTGATCATCTTGTCGATGTCGGCGCGGGTGGTCGCGTTGAGGTCGTCCCACATCAGCTTCGCCGCGGCGGCGAAGTAGGACTCGAACGTGCTGTCCCAGTAGACGCTGCCGCCCCAGCTCCCCTGCGAGTCGACCCAGCGGTCGGCGGCGGCGTAGTGGGCGATCGTGTCCACGGTGTGCTGGCGCAGCACGTCGCGCGAAACCCCGGCGAGCTTCTCGTCGTACGTGCCGAACTTCAGCAGCACTGCGTTGCCCAGCACCACGGTGAAGGCGAAGCTGTCGTTCTGGTACAAGGCGGGGTTGGCGGTCCCCGACGGTTCCGCGACGGCGGACGAGTGGACCCACAGCCGGTATCCGGCGGTCCCGGGACTCCACATGGTCTCGGCCCAGCGGGTGTGCTCGAGCAGCAGCCGGTAGTAGCCGGCGGCGACGTCGTCCTCGCTCCCCGTCGTGGCCGCGGTCGCTCCGGTCACCGGGAGGAGCGTGCACGCGAGGACGCCGATCGCGGTGAGCAGGAGCATGAGGGGATTACGCGTGCGCATGGAAGGTTCCGCTCGCAAAAGGGGGGAATGGCGGGCAAGCGGAATGAGAATAGAGGCCCTTTGGCTGATACCGCCACGGCCGGCGGCCGTTTCCGGCCAGGTCATCAGGGGTCGACGCCCGAACCGGCCCGATGGATTACCGCGACCCGATGGACATTGGGGGATCCACTGGTGCGCTTTTGATGGCGCGCACGTGAAAACCGCGAATCGCCATTGTGGGCCCTCGGCGGCCGGTGCTCGAATTCCCGAGTGATCTTCGGGACCGTGCGCGTCCCCGCGAACCCAGGAGTACCAATGATCGGCTTCAGACTGTCCCCGCGCGTCCGCAAGTTCGTCCTCCCCGTCGCGGCGTTCGCCGCCGGGACCGTCATCGCGCCGGTGGCGGCGTACGCGGCCACCGGATCCTTCTCCAGCAGCAGCAGCAGCAGCGCGGTCACGGCCACGAACACCGGCGGCGGATACGCCCTCGACACGACCGCGTCCAAGTTCACCGCGATCCGGTCGACGTCACAGGGCACCACGAACGGCTCGGCCATGCTGCTGCGCCAGTACTCCACCGGTGACGGCTCCAACGCGCTGTACGCCAAGTCCTACGTCGACACCGGCACCCACTACGGCGTCCAGGGCGTCACCACCTCCCAGGGAGCCGGCGTGTACGGCCAGGGCACGCAGGACACGGGCGTGGTGGGCAAGGGCAGCGCCGGTGTCGTCGGCCAGGGAACGGCGTACGGCGTCGTCTCCCAAGGCGACGACCTCGTGTCCGGCGGCAACCTCTACGACGACGGCGGCGTGAGCGGCGTCTGCACCGTCGCCGCCGGCGCGACGTCCTCGTCCTGCTCGTTCCGGGTCGACTTCATCGACCCCTCGGCCAAGCCGATCGTCGTCGTGACACCGCAGGGCAACCCGGGCGGCACGTACTGGGTGGACGCCACGACCGTCAGCGGCTTCACGCTGAACCTCGCCTCACCCGCGCCGGCCTCGGTGGACTTCGGCTACCACGTCGTCGGCCTGTACACGCCGGCCGCCGCCCGCGCGAAGCTGCCGTCGGCCGCCGCAGCGCCCAGGCCCCAGCGGGCGCGCCGCTGACCGCGCCACCTCCCCTTCCTGAGGGACGCACACCACCCGCGGTCGATGCTCCTCGTCGCCACCTGGACCGGATGCGCCCTGCTGTCCGCCCGCGGGCTCGCGGGCATCGGCGACGACCTGGCCCGCCTCACCGGAGTGCTTCCCGGCGGGGCTCACCGGGCTGACGACGGCCCAGGTCATGGGGACCGCGCATCCGTCGGCCTGGTTCGCGGCGGTTTCCGGCGCGATCGGCGGCGTCTAGCACGGCAGTGGTGCGACGGTGGCGGGAACGCCGCGTTCGGCCCGGTCGATGGCCCAGGCGGCGTTGATCAGGCCGATGTGGCTGAACGCCTGGGGGAAGTTGCCGAGGAGTTCGCCGCTGGCCGGGTCGATCTCCTCGGCCAGCAGCCCGACGTCGTTCGCGTACGCGACGGCCCGCTCGAAGGTCGTCCGGGCCCGGTCCACCTGGCCGGACATGGCGAGGGCCTGGGCGAGCCAGAAGGTGCAGAGCAGGAAGGTGCCCTCGTCGCCGGCGAGCCCGTCGACGCCGCCGGCCGTACGGTAACGGAAGACCAGGCCGGCCTCGTCGGTGAGGTGTTCGGCGATGGCGTCGACGGTGGCCAGGACGCGCGGGTCGCCGGCCGGCAGGAAGCCCACGATCGGCATCATCAGGGCGGCGGCGTCCAGCGCGTCGGAGCCGAAGTACTGCGTGAAGGCGCCGACCCGGTCGTTCCAGCCCTCCCGCAGGATGGTCTCGCGGATCTCCTCGCGGGTGCTCCTCCACGACGCGACCCGGTCCTCGGCCGCGAGCAGACCGGCCAGGCCGATGGCGCGGTCGAGGGCGACCCAGCACATGACCTTGGAGTAGAGGAAGTGCCGCGGCTCGCCGCGCACCTCCCAGATGCCGCGGTCGCGGTCGGTCCAGTGCTCGGCGGCGGCGTCGGCGCAGGCGACGAGGAAGCGCCTTACGTCGTCGTCCAATGCACCGAGCTGCGCCGACAGGCGGTAGGCGGCGTCCAGAAGCTCGCCGTACACGTCGATCTGCCGCTGGTTCCAGGCGCCGTTGCCGACGCGTACGGGACGGCTGCCGCGCCAGCCGCTCAGGTGCGGCAGGACGCGTTCGGACAGGTCGTGCTCGCCGCCGACGCCGAACATGATCTGCAGCGCCCGGTCCTCGGCCATCGCGGGCGCGGCGGTCGTGAGGAAGGCGAAGAAGTCACCCGCCTCGTCGGGACACGCGGCGACCCACAGAGCCTCCATCGTCAGGGACGAGTCGCGTACCCAGGCGTAGCGGTAGTCCCAGTTGCGCCCGCCTCCGGCCTCCTCGGGCAGTGACGTGGTGGCCGCCGCGACGATCGCGCCGCTCGGCTGGAACGACAGTGCCTGGAGTACACGCCCGCTGTGGCGCACCAGGTCCCGCCACGGCCCTTCGTACGCCTGGTGGAGGCTCGACCATGACCTCCAGGCGGCCACGGTGGAGTCCAGCCGGGACGCCAGCTCCTCCTGCGGCCAGATCCGCGCCGGGGTCTCCTCGAGCGTGGATCGATGGAGGCCGAAGTGCAGCGTCTCCCCCGCGCTCAGCGTGCAGGCGCCGTGGGCGGTGGAGTCGCCGAGGCCGAGCCGTACGGGAGTGGTCAGCACCAGCCATTCGGCGCCGCCCCGCGAGGTCACGCCACCGTCGACCTGCGACAGGATCGGGGCGATCAGCCCGTACTCGGGCCGGGGCCGGTACTCCACCTCCATCGGCACCTGTCCCTCGGCGCACGCGAGCCGCCGTACGAGGACGTGCGGAACGCCCTTGCCGAGCCGGTGGCCGCCGTCGTCGGGGCCGGCGAGCAGGGCGTCGGTAAGGATCACCGTGCCGGTCGCGGTGCGGAACGTCGTCTCGAGCACCACCGTCTCGTCCACGTAGCGCCGGGACACCTCGTGCGGCACGGAGGGGCGGATCGACCAGTGGCCGGCGCCGTGGTCCAGCAGCCGCGCGAACACCGACGGGCTGTCGAACCGCGGGAAGCACAGCCAGTCGACCGATCCGTCACGGCCCACCAGCGCCGCGGAATGACGGTCCGACAGCAGGGCGTAGTCACCGATCGGCGTGTCGCTCATCACCGCTCCCGCTCAGTCGGGCGTGGTACCGCGCGCTCGCTGGTAGTGGCGCCGCGCCTTCATCCTGTTCCCGCACACGGCCATGGAGCACCATCGGGCGTTCGGAGGGTTCCTTGGGAGACTCGAGGACGTCAGGTAGGGACCCGGCTCAGGAAAGGTCGACGGGGACCTCGACGTGATGGCCCGCCGCCCGCAGTGCGACGGCGGAGGCCGCCACGCGCTCCACCGGCACGAAGACCAGGTCCGCGCGGAAGGTCGAGGCGACGAAGACCGGGATCGCGGCCGAGGCCAGCGGGCTCACGATCGCGGCCAGCATGCCGGGCACGTCGAGGTCGTGGCCGCTTTCCTCACCGTAGAGGGCCGCCCAGCGTTCACCGGAGTCACGCGGACCGGCCGCCCGTACGACCGTGAGGCCGTCGGGAGCCCGCACGAGCGCGACCCAGCCGTCGCCGACCACGGCGCCCTCCGGCAGCCGCTCGACCACGAACGTTCCCGGCAGGAGCCGGAGCCGCTGCCGAGGAGGCGTGATCATCGCACCAGGCTAGGACCGGGCTGCCCGCCTACAGGTAGCGGGCTGCCCCGGCGTACTCGTCCGCGTACCGGTGCTGGTCGACCCGGACGATCTCCAGCGGGCTCTCCTGAGTCGCGCTGTTGCCGGGCGCGTCGATCTCGTACCCGTCGCCGATGTACATCCCGACGTGGTGCACGGTCCCGGCGCCGTGGTCGTGCGCGTAGAAGATAAGGTCACCCGGTTGGAGCCGGTCCTCGGCGACCGGTGTGCCGCCGGCCTTCTGGGCCGTGGCGTCGCGCGGGATGGTGATGCCGTTCAGGTCATAGACGGTGTGGGTGAAGCCGGAGCAGTCGAACCCGAACGACGACGTGCCGGCCCACAGATAGTGCAGCCCGGCGAACATCTTGGCCGTACGCACCAGGTCGGCGCCGGTGGGCCGCGGGATGTCCGCCGCCCTGTCGTAGACGCTCACGTCGCGGGCGGACAGCCAGCGACCGCCGCGGTCCGGGGTGGCCACCAGCACCGCCGAGCCGGTCCGCGCCAGCACCGGCAGCCGGGTGTCGGCCGACAGCTCCATCTCGTGGTGCCGGCCGGCGGGGTCGGTGGACAACCAGGCGGTGGCCGCCGTCACCATCGCGAACGGCCGGGTGCCGCGCAGGGCGCCGAAGGCCGTGCCCGCGGTCAGCTGCCGCGCCGGCACCCAGCCGGGGTAGCCGTACGGATCGCGCGGCGTCGGCTGGCCGGCCACGGCGACATGCACCCAGTCGCCCTGCCGTTCCAGGATCCGCACCGGGTTGCCGTAGAGCGCCTGGGTCTCCAGCCTGCCGACGAGGTCGGCGCGCTGCCCCAGTGTCATGTCCGCGGTCCATTTCCGGATGTCGACCGGGTCGCCGACCGCCGGCGCGTCCACCGGCCGGTCCATGCCGGGTGCGACCCATGCCGTCGCCACCGCGACGCCGACGTACGCGGTCCGCGGTTCCGACGCCGCCGACACCGCGGGCGGGGCCGCCACCGTCAGTACGCCGGCCAGTGCGAGCAGGGGCATGAGCACCCGGGAACGAAACATCACATCGCATATTTGACCGATTTCATCCCCCGACGTCCATCCCACGAGACCGTCCGGCCCGATTCGGGATTTCTGGGGCCTCAACGCGGCCAGGTACGGACACTCGCGGTGTTCATCGACGGGCGCCCCGATGGGATCATGATCCGGGACGAGCGTCCTCAGAGGAGGCGGCAGTGAGTCGATCCCCCGGTGAACCCCTGTCCAGCGGCGAGCCCCCCTCAGACAACGCGGACGGGACCGTACCGGAGGCGGATCCGGGTGACGATCCCTCACCGGAGGCCGGTTCCGTCCCGGGCGGCGACCCTCCGCCGGAAGCGGACCCCGCGCCGGGCGGCACGACGCACGCCGATCGCGCGCAGGAACCGGCGTCACCACCCGGACCGCACTGGCCGTCCGGAGCGGCTTCGCCGCCCGGCCCGTATTCGCCCCCGGAGCCGGGGACGCCGCCCGGCCCGTACTGGCCGCCCGGACCGAGTTCGCCGCCGGCCCCGGGCCCGGGGCCCGGGCATCAGTGGCGGCCCGCGCCGCAATCATCGCCAGGGGGTGGTGCCCAGCAGCAGCCCTGGTGGACCCGGCAAGCTCCCGCGCCGGCCGGCGGGCCGCAGCCGCCACCTCCGGGGTTCCCGCCGCCGGCCATGCCCCCCTGGTCCCCTCCTCCGCAGCCACAGCACCTCCCGCGCCCGGGAGGGCCGGGCCTGCCGCCGGCGTCCGGTCCGACGGAGCGCGACCGGCTGTCCGTCCACCTGATCTGGGAGGGTGTGCTCGCGCTCATCACCGTCGCGCTCATGATCGGGACGGTGGTGATGACGCCCCATCAGAACCTCACCAACGCGCTGGCCCAGGCCGGATACCTCGGCCTGGTGGCCGCCGGGCTCGCGTTCTCTCTGCGGACCGGCTCGCCGAACCTCGCCATCGGCTCCGTCGTCGGCCTCTCCAGCACGCTGGCTGCCTACCTCATCACCGAGCAGCAATGGGGAAAGCCGGCCGCGTTCCTCGTGGCGATCATCCTGGCGACCCTCATCGGCCTTGTGCTCGGCCTCATCGTGGCGGTCCTGTCCGTACCGGCCTGGGCGGTGACCCTCGGGGCCGTGGCCGTCATCCAGGCCATCGTGTTCTCGTTCGCGGAGAACCCGATCATTCCGGTGCGTTTCGACGGCGGCTACCCGACCGCCATGTGGTACGCCGTGTTCGTCGTGGTGTCGGTGGGCGGCGGGGCGCTGTGGCTGGTCCCCGGCATACGGCGGCCGCTCAGCGCCCTGCGCGATCCGGGCGACCCGGCTCGCTGGACCGGCCCGCGGATCGGCTTGGGCGCGGTCGCCGGGCTCACCGGATCGAGTTTTCTCGCCGGTCTGGCCGCCGTACCGCTGGTCATGCGCCTTCAGGCCGCCGAGACCAACGGGGCGAACCTGACCACCGTGGCGTTCGCCGCCGTGCTGCTCGGAGGCGTCAGCGTCTTCGGGCGGCGGGGCGGGCTGTTCGGCACGCTGCTCGGCGTCACGATCGTGGCGATCACACAGACCCTCGTCTCGTACAACAATGGCCACCTCTGGGTGTTCAACCTCGTCATCGGGCTGGCGGCCCTGCTCGGCATCGGTGCCAACAGGGCACTTGAGAGCGTCACCGACATGTTGAACCGGAGCCGCCCTCCGGCCCTCCCGCCGCCTCCGGGGCTGTAGCGCCCGGCGGCGAAACGCGGTAATCCACCGGCGAACCAGGCCCCGTCTCCCCCCGGCAGCGGCAGGGGACGGGGCCTTGTCGTTGGCTCTGACGGCCGTCTCACCTGCGACAAGACCGGCGCCAGGGCGCATCGGCGCGTGCCGCGCGGGTAGCGCTCAAGGTAAGGGCCGGCGGAACCCAGGGTCGCGACCGACGGAAAGGAACCGCACATGGCCAGACAGACGATCGCCGGGCAGCTCATCGACATCCTCGTGCAGGCCGGCGTGCGGCGTGTCTACGGCGTCGTGGGCGACAGTCTCAACCCGATCCTCGACGCCATCCGGCGTACGCCCGACATCGAGTGGGTGGCGGTGCGGCACGAGGAGACGGCGGCGTTCGCCGCCGGCGCCGAGGCGCAGATCACCGGCCGGCTCGCGGCGTGCGCGGGCAGCTGCGGCCCGGGCAACACGCACCTGATCAACGGCCTGTACGACGCCCACCGCAGCATGGCACCGGTGCTGGCGATCGCCGCGCAGATTCCCAGCAGCGAGATCGGCACCGGCTACTTCCAGGAGACCCACCCGGACCGGCTGTTCGCCGAATGCAGCCACTACTCGGAGTTGATCTCCAATCCCGGGCAGATGCCGCGGGTCCTGCAGACGGCCGTCCAGCACGCCATCGGACGGTCGGGGGTGGCGGTCGTGAGCCTGCCGGGCGACATCGCGGGCCAGGAGGCGCCCCAGCGGTCGGCGGAGCTCGCCCTGGTCACCCGCCGCCCGTCGATCGCCCCCGCGGAGGAGGAGATCGCCGCGCTGGCCCGCCTGGTGGATGACGCGGAGCGTGTCACGCTGTTCTGCGGCAGCGGTACGGCGGGCGCGCACCGGGAGGTGATGGAGTTCGCCGAGCGGGTCAAGTCTCCCGTCGGCCATGCCCTGCGCGGCAAAGAGTGGATCCAGTACGACAACCCGTTCGACGTCGGGATGTCCGGGCTGCTCGGCTACGGCGCGGCGTACGAGGCCATGCATCAGGCCGATCTGCTGATCCTTCTCGGCACGGACTTCCCGTACCGCCGGTTCCTGCCCGATGACGTGTCCATCGCGCAGGTCGACGTACGGCCCGAGCATCTGGGACGGCGGTCGAAACTGGACCTGGCGGTGTGGGGCGACGCCGGCGAGACGCTGCGAGCGCTGACGCCACGGGTGAAGGAGAAGAGCGACCGGCGCTTCCTGGACCGGATGCTGCGCAAGCACGCGGAAGCGCTGGAGGGCGTCGTCTCCGCCTACACCCGCGATGTCGAGACACAGCGGCCGATCCATCCCGAGTACGTCGCGTCGATCATGGACGAGGAGGCCGCGGACGACGCCGTGTTCACCGTGGACACCGGCATGTGCAACGTCTGGGCCGCGCGCTATCTCACCCCGAACGGCCGGCGGCGCGTGATCGGCTCCTTCAGCCACGGCTCGATGGCCAACGCCCTGCCCCAGGCGATCGGCGCCCAGCTGGTCGACCGGGACCGCCAGGTCGTCACGTTGTCCGGCGACGGCGGCTTCTCCATGCTCATGGGCGACTTCCTGTCGCTGGTCCAGCACGACCTCCCGGTGAAGGTGGTGGTCTTCAACAACTCCTCGCTCGGCATGGTCGATCTGGAGATGATGGTCGCCGGCGTGCCGCCGTACGGCACGCGCTATCCCGACACCGACTACGCGGCGATCGCCCGGGCGGCGGGCGCCCACGGACTCCGCGTCGAGGACCCGCGGGAGCTGCGCGGGGCGCTGCGCGAGGCGTTCGCCCATCCGGGTCCGGCGCTGGTCGACGCGGTGACCGACCCGAACGCCGTGTCCATACCGCCCAAGGTCACCAGCGAGCAGCTGACCGGCTTCGCCCTGGCGGCGAGCAAGATGGTGCTCAGCGGCGGCGTGGGCCGGATGATCACCATGGCCCGCTCGAACCTGCGCAACCTCCCGCGCCCGTAGGCCGCCGCTCCCGGGTCGCGGGAGGCACTCCCACGCCGGTTCGGGGAGAGTCCGGACGGTTCCGGCCCTGGCCAGGGCACCGTCTGTTGTCGTCCGGCAATTACACCCGCTATCGTGACACTCCGGTGGCAGACTGGCGGGCTTCCCGCTCTAGTGGGGAGCGTGCGAGCGATTGCGGGATCGCATGGCGGACGAGACGCCGACCTCGGCGCCGCGCCGGGGCGCGGCATGTCACCGTCATTTCACATTCGGATGTACGGCCGAGTCACGGCCTGGGGCGCGTACAGGAGCCACATGGTGCCCGGTGTCATGAAAGGCCGGGATGCCCGTGAAGACCGCTGACAGAGCGCAGTCTTCGGGCATGCCGGTCACGGGGCAGGACGCACTCGAGATGTTGCTGATCGAGGACGACCTGGGCGACGCGCTGCTCGTCCAGGAGTTCCTCGACGAGGGAGATCTCGACACTCACCTCGTCGTGGCCCGCAGTTTCGCGGAGGCACGGCGACTGCTCGCCGAGACGGCCGGCTTCCAATGCGTCCTGGTGGACCTCTCACTGCCGGACGCCGATGGCCTGGACATGCTGCGCGAGGTCCTCAGGCTGACGCCGAGGGCCGCCGTGCTGGTGCTGACCGGCCTCAGCGACGCGCAGGTCGGGGTCGCCGCCGTCGGAGCGGGCGCACAGGACTACCTGGTCAAGCAGGAGGTCGATCCGCCCCTGCTGGCCCGCGCCGTTCGATACGCCATCGAGCGCAAGCGTGCCGACGAGTCCGAACGCGAGCTCGTCGAGGCCCGTCTCCTCAGCCGGGAGAACACCCGCCTGGCGCGAGGCCTGCTCCCGGTGCCCCAGATGGAGGACACCGCGTTGCGCCACCACACCCGCTACCGGCCGGGCCGGCGGCGGGCGCTGCTCGGCGGTGACTTCTACGACACCGTCCAGACCCTCGACGGCGCCGTCCACCTGATGATCGGCGACGTCAGCGGCCATGGTCCGGATGAGGCGTCCCTGGGCGTGCGGTTGCGCATGGCCTGGCGGACCCTCGTCCTCGCGGGCCTCACGGGCGAAGAGCTCCTCACCACGCTGGACCGGGTCCTGACGCTCGAACGCTGGTCAGAGGAGATCTTCGCCACCCTGTGCATGATCACGATCGCCTCGGACCGGCGTCAGGCCACCATGTACCGCGCCGGCCATCCTCGCCCGCTGCTCTTCAACGGCTCCGGCGTGGACGCCCTCCCCGAAGACCTGTGCGGTCCCGCCCTCGGACTGTTCTCCGACGCCGACTGGCCGGTGTCGGTAATCGACCTGCCCGGCTCATGGGGCCTGATGCTCTACACCGACGGCCTGATCGAAGGCCGGATCGGCGACGGTTCACGGCGGCTCGACACCGAGGGACTGGTGACGCTCACGCGCCGGGCGCAGACCCGGGGCCTGACGGGAAACGAACTGATCGACACCCTGGTCGCCGAGGCCGAGGATCTCAACGGTGGCGTGCTCACCGACGATCTGGCGGTCCTGCTGCTCGTCGGGGCACACCAGTGACGGCCGACGCGGACGCCGTGGAGTCCGACGAGACCGCGCCGGCCAAGGCATCAGAGCCGGACGCGAGCGCGGCCGGTCCCCCGATGATCGCGCCGCTCGTGCCGGCCGGCAGCCGGCTGAGCCGGGTGCGGATCGGGCGCTGGTTCGGCCTCGGCGGGCTGATCATGGGCATCCTCCTGATCGCCTCCCTGGCCCAGGCCGGATCCGCGATCTACCGCCAGTCCCTCATCCGCGACGACGTCACCGACCGGATCGTGCCCGCAGCACTCCTGCAGCCGCAGCTCAGCGGCGCGATGGGCCAGCAGGACACCGCGATCCGCGCGTATGCCGCGTCCAAGGACCCCGCCGCGTACGCCACCTATCAGCAGAAGATCGCCGAACAGGCCCGCACCTCCGCCACCATGCGCCGCCTGCTCAGCGGCGTGTCCGGCTCGGACCACTCCCTCGCCGCCATCGCGGCGCTGGACCAGGCCGCCGCGACCTGGCGCGCGACGTACGCCGATCCGCTCGCCGCCGCCGTACGCCGGGGCGCCGCGCGGCCCGCCGTCGACGACGGTGAGCAGCCGTTCGGGCAGATCCGCAGCACCAACGCGGCGCTGCAGAAGCAGCAGACCGCGCTGTACCAGACGTTCGCGCGACGGCTGAACGACAGGGTCAACGAGGTCTACTGGTCGCTGGGCGCGGCCGTCCTTATCGCCTTGTTCTCCGCGGCGGGGCTGGCGTGGCTGATCCGCCGGGCCGTGCTGCTCCCGCTGTCCTCGCTGGCCGGCAACGTCCGTGCGGTGGCCCAGGGCGACCTGGCCCGCCCGCTCGACCTGCGCGGATCGGCCGAGTTCGTGGAGCTCGCCGCCATCGTCGACGCCATGCGGCAGCGCATCATGGAGGAGTGGCGGTTCACCTCCGAGGCCCGCCGGCAACTGGACGAGCAGGCCACCGACCTGCGCCGGTCCAATGCCGAGCTGGAGCAGTTCGCCTACGTCGCCAGTCACGACCTGCAGGAGCCGCTGCGCAAGGTCGCCAGCTTCTGCCAGATGCTCGAACGCAAGTACGGCGACAAGCTGGACGACCACGGCCGCCAGTACATCGACTTCGCCGTCGACGGCGCCAAGCGGATGCAGGTGCTCATCAACGACCTGCTGAGCTTCTCCCGCGTCGGGCGCCTCGAGCGCCGTGAGGGGACCGTCAGCATGGGGGTGTGCCTTGACCGGGCCCTGTACAGCCTCGCCCAGCTGCGCGAGGACACCGGCGCGGAGGTGACCGCCGACGAGCTGCCGGAGCTGCCGGGCGACCAGACCCAGTTCAGCCAGCTTCTGCAGAACCTCATCGGCAACGCGATCAAGTTCCACGGCGGCGAGCCGCCGCGCGTGCACATCGGCGCCCGCCGGGACGACGACGTCTGGGAGTTCTCCTGTTCCGACAACGGGATCGGCATCGAGCCAAGGTACGCCGACCGCATCTTCCTGATCTTCCAGCGCCTGCATCCGCAGGACGTCTACACGGGCACGGGCATCGGCCTGGCGATGTGCAAGAAGATCGTGGAGCACCACGGCGGCCAGATCTGGCTCGACGGGGACGAATCCGCGACACCGGACCACCCTGGCACGACCATCCGCTGGACTCTTCCCGCTGGAGAGACGAATGACTGAGGGCCTGCACACCATCGAGGTCCTCCTCGTTGAGGACGACCCCGGTGATGTGCTCCTGACCAAGGAGGCGTTCGCCGACAACAAGGTCAAGAACAACCTCAACATCGTCAGCGACGGCGAGGAGGCCATCGCCTACCTCCGCCGGCAGGAGCCCTACGCGGAGGCCGGCCGGCCCGACCTCGTACTCCTGGACCTCAACCTGCCGCGCAAGGACGGCCGTGAGGTGCTGAAGGACATCAAGGCCGACCCCGAGCTACGGTCCATCCCGGTGGTCGTGCTGACGACCTCGGAGGCGGACGAGGACATCCTCCAGAGCTACGACCTGCACGCGAACGCGTACGTGACCAAGCCGGTGGACTTCGACGGCTTCATCCGGATCGTCCGCCAGATCGACGACTTCTTCGTCTCGGTGGTCAAGCTCCCCCGCTAGCGACGCGGGTCAGATTCCGCCGGAGAAGGTGTCGCATCGCGACGGGCCGCCGCTGTCGTACCCGGTCGAGAACCAGTGCTGCCGCTGGGCCGACGTGCCGTGCGTGAAGGTCTCCGGGTCGGCGCGCCCCTGGGCCTGCCTCTGGATGCGGTCATCACCGACGGATCCCGCCGCGTCGAGCGCGTCCGTGATGTCGGTGCTGGTGAACGGCCTACTGAAGAACCCGGTCTGCACCGCGTGCTTGGCCCACACTCCGGCGTAGCAGTCGGCCTGCAGCTCCAGGCGTACCGAGCCGCTCGACGCGCCCTGGCGGCTGCCGCCGACCTTCCGCATCGTGCCGAGGGCATCCTGGACGTGATGGCCGTACTCGTGCGCGACGACGTAGGCCTGGGCGAACGGACCGCCCTTGGCACCGAACTTGTCGTGCAGGTCCTGGAAGAAGCCCAGGTCGAGATAGACACGCTTGTCGCCCGGACAGTAGAACGGCCCGACCTCGGCGGTCGCGCTGCCGCAGGCCGTGCTGGTCGAGCCGCTGAAAAGGCGGGTGGGCGCCACGGTGTAGTCGCGCCCGCTGTCGGCGAACTCCTTCTTCCAGTACGCCTGGACACTGTTGACCACACCGACGATGCGGCAGTCCTCCGACTGGTCGGCGTCGGCACCGGTACGGCACTTGGAGGACAGGCTCCCCGACGACGGGGCGGATCCGCCGCCGTCACCGCCACCCACGATGTGGCCGGGGTTCACCCCGAAGATCAGCGCCACGATCAGGCCGATGACGCCGACCGCACCGCCACCGAGGGCCATGCCGCCCATGGGCATCCCCCGCGAGTCCTCGACCTGTGATGCGTCGAGCTGGGCGTCGTCATCGAAGTCCACGGCCGATCCTCCAGATGCCTACATAACGCGTCTCCGCGCCTCGTCCCCCAAATGAACGGAATCTAACGTCTCGCCGCCGTCCGACGTGTGCGGTCAGCCGGACAGGCGTGAGGCGATGCCATCGAGTACATAGCCGAGGCCGGCGTCGAACGTGACGTCCGCGCCGGGATGGGTCGCGTCCTGGAAGACCTTGACCAGTGTCGGATAACGGCCGGTGCCCAGCATGCGGCTCATGTACGGGCCGGATGCCGTCTGCCACTGCTGGTCGTTCATGCCGGTGGCGCGCTCGGCGCGCAGCTCGGTGATCTCACCGCGGATCGCGCCGATGACATAGGCGTTCACCGTGCCGACGGCCTGCATCACGGTGTCGATGTCGTCGAAGCCGGGCGCGCCGTCCAGGGCGGCCAGTGATGCCTCGAGGAAGGCCAGCGCGTTGGGGCCGACGTGCGGCCGGCCGCCGAGCAGGTCGACGAACCATTGGTGCCGGCGGGCGGCCTGCCTGGTGCGGTGCGCGAGAGACCGCAGCGCCCCCCGCCAGTCGTCGCCGGCCGGATCGGGCGGAGTGATCTCGGCGTACACGGCGTCGGCCATCAGGTCGAGCAGGTCGTCCTTGGTGGACAGATAGCCATAGAGCCGCATCGGTCCCGCGTCGAGCGCGGCGGCGACCTTGCGCAGGGAGACCGCGCCGAGGCCGTCGGTGTCGGCGAGTTCGATGGCGGCGCGGACGATCCGGTCTCGGCTCAGCGGAGTGGGCGCCGGACGGGTCGGCGGCTCGGGCCGGTCCCATACGAGCGCGGGCTCGCCGCCGCCGTCGTCCGGTCGTGCCGCCATTCGTGCCTCACCTTCGATGACCGCTGAATCCGGCCTAACGATACACCGCATTCGGCGATACAGTGTATTTACCAATATAGTGTATCGAAGAGGAGTGATGATGCAGACGGAATCGACATCGGTGCTGGTCGTCGGCGGCTCGCTGGTGGGCCTGTCGGCGGCGATGTTCCTGTCCTGGCACGGGGTGCCCGCGATGGTGGTCGAGCGACACACCGCGAGTTCGCCGCATCCGCGCGCGATGGGTTTCACGCCCCGGACTATGGAGCTCTTCCGCGCGGTCGGGCTGGGCTCCCGCGTTCCGCAGATCCCGGCCGGCTTCCGGCTGCGCCGGGCTCGGGTGGAAAGCCTCGCCGGAGAGTGGTTCGAAGAGTCCTCGTGGACGCCCGCGAGCAGCGAGGGACCCAAGATCCAGCACTCGCCGTGCGAAGGCGCCGCGGTAGCGCAGGACCTGCTCGAACCGATACTCCGCGACAAGGCGGCCCAACTGGGCGCCGACGTCCGGCTCGGCACCGAACTCCTCTCCTGGGAGCAGGACGGTGACGGCGTACTCGCCATGCTGCGCGCCGAGGGCGGCGGCGAGTACGCGGTGCGGTCGGACTACCTGATCGCCTGTGACGGCCACCGCAGCCCGGTCCGGGAGGCGCTGGGGATCGGACGCAGCGGCCGCGGCCTTATGGGAACGTCGCGGAGCGTGCTGTTCAGGGCCTCCCTCGATGAGTACCTCGAGGCGGGCGTCCGGCAGTTCGAGATCGATCAGCCGGACCTCAAGGCGTTCCTCACCACGTACGGCGACGGGCGCTGGGTGCTGATGTTCGCCGACGACGAAGAACGTGACGAGGACCGGCTGCGGGCGGCGGTACACCAGGCGATCGGCCGTAGGGACCCGGAGGTCGAGGTCATCACGACCGGCCGCTGGGAGCTCAGCGCCCTCATCGCGGACCGCTTCACGTCCGGCCGGGTGTTCCTGGCCGGCGACGCGGCGCACACCCTGCCTCCCGCCCGGGGCGGCTACGGCGCCAACACCGGCATCGAGGACGTCCACAACCTCGCGTGGAAGCTGTCCTCGGTCCTGTCGGGCGAGTCGACCCAACGGCTGCTCGACACCTACGGCCCGGAGCGGCACCCGATCGCCTGGCTCCGCCACCACCAGATATTCGCCCGATCCGACTACCGGAAGCACGCGGGACCGGCCGCCGACACAGCGATCGTCGACGACGACGCCATGGAGTTCGGCCAGTTGTACCGCTCGCCCGCGGTGCTCACGGCCGGCGACGAGCTGCCGCCCGCGGCGCGCCCCGAGCAGTGGGCCGGGCAGCCGGGCACCCGCGCGCCGCACCTGTGGCTGACCCAGGACGGTGAGCGCCTTTCCACCCTGGACCTGCTCCAGCGCGGCTGGGTGCTGCTGACCGGGAGCGACCGCTGGTCCGCCGCGGCCGAGCAGGCCACCGAACGTACGGGCATCACGGTGGACCGCCGGCGGATCGGCGGCCGGCTCCAGCCGGACGAGCCGGATGGGTTCCGGCGCGCCTTCGGCCTGTCCGAGGACGGTGCGGCCCTTGTCCGGCCGGACGGCTACATCGCGTGGCGCTGCCCCGACCTGCCCGCCCACCCGGCCGACGCACTGACCGAGGCGATGGGCCAGGTGTCGTTCGCCACCCGCCACGTCCCCGCGAGCCGCTGAGCGCGAGCGGCCGGCGGGTCAGGCGCGAGGAGGCGCGGTGGAGTCGCGCACGATCAGTGTCACGGGCAGCAGCAGCGAACGCGGGCGTCGTTCCGGCTCGTCGATGCAGTCGAGCAGCATGCGGGCGGCCTCGGCGCCGAGCTCCTGGTGCGGTACGCCGACGGTCGTCAGGGGCGGGCGGAGCTTGTCGAGGAAGGGCATGTCGTTGAATCCGACCACGCTGATGTCCTCGGGACAGGAGATGTTCCGTTCCGCGAACACGTCGTAGCAGCCGAGCGCGATCAGGTCGTTGCCGGCGACGACGGCCGTACACCTGGTCCCCCGGTCGAGGAGCCGGCGCATCGAAGCGGCACCGTCGCCTTCGCTCCAGTGCGCGCATTCGACGATGAGGGCAGGGTCCTCCTCCGCCCCGTAGTCGCGTACGGCATGCCGGAAGGCTCGCGACCGGTCCACACCCGTGGAGGTGGTCTGCGGGCCGGCGATGTGGGCGACCCGCGTATGGCCGAGGTCGACCAGGTGCTTCACGGCGAGAGCGATGCCGGTGGCGTCGTCACCGACGACGAAGGGCATCTGCAGGTTCTCGATGCGGCGGTTGATGAGGACGATCTTGACGTGCTGCTCCTGCAGTTGCACGAGCAGGGGATGCTCCAACCGCGCGGTGGCGACGATGAGGCCCTCGACCTGACGTGACCGCAGCGAATCGATGAGTGCCCGCTCGCGCTCCGGGTCGTTGTCCGTGTTGACGATCAGTGCGCTGTAGCCGGCCGATTCGAGGACGTTCTCGATCCCGCGCACGATCGGCGGGAACAACGGGTTGGTCAGATCGGGGATGACCAGGCCGACCGTGCTCGACTTGGAGGTCTTGAGACCGCGCGCGATGGGGTTCGGCTGGTATCCGAGCGTCTCGGCCGCCCGCACCACGCGCCGCACTGTCTCGGCGTTGACCATTCGCTGCGCCTTCGGATTCAGCGCACGTGACGCGGTGGCGGTGTGCACCCCGGCGGCCTCGGCGACATCGCGGAGGGTGACGGGCTGTGCCCCGGCCTGCGGGGCCCCGGCGGGCCGCTTGGGTCTCATGGGCTGGGCTCTCCTTCCGACGCGATCCACCGCACGCGCCCAAGGGTCGCGAACAGTCCGAGTACGACCGCCAGCATCGTGGCCCAGCCGAAGATCAGAGCGTATCTGTGGGACTCCGCGAACCCTCCCGCGAGCTTGGCGGCCACCGCGCTGCCGAGGAACAGCGCTCCGGCGAACGCCGACACGACCGTGGCGCGCACCCCGGGCAGGACCTCCGTCGCCCACGTCTGCAGCGACGAGTGCATCGACACCCAGGCCAGGCCGAGGAGACCCGCGGCCGCCAGTGCCACGCCGGGCGAGCGCCCCAGCGTGAGCAGCCCGCATCCGGCCGCGGCCGCGGACGCGCCTAGCGCGATGAGCCGCGAGGCCCGCGTACGGTGCGCCAGCGCCCCCACCACGCGAGCGAATCCGAGCACGGCGACGCCGTACACGGCGGTGACGATCCCGGCGACGGACGCGCTCGTGCCCGCGGCCTCCACGGCGGCGGGGAGCAGGGTCAGCACGCCGAGCAGCACCATTCCTTCGAGAAACGCCAGCGCCAGCACCAGCCGCGTCGGTCCCGAACGGACGACGGCCAGCACCGGTGCGAGCACGGTCGTGTGGACGCGTACGACCGGCGGCTCCGGCAGCCGGCGCAGGGAGATCACCAGCACCAGGGCGGTGAGCCCGGTCAGCACGAACACGAGGCGCCAGCTGGTGAACTCCGCCAGTACGCCCGCGCCCGCCGAGGCGAGCCCCGTGCCCAGCGCGACGCCCGCCATGAGCCGGGTCACCTGGGACTGCCGCCGGTCAGCCGGCACCGTGTCGCCGATGTAGATCAGGCTCGCCGGGATCGCCGCGCTGAAACACGCCCCGGCCAGCCCCCGGGTCACGCCGAGGGCGAGCGCGTTACCCGAGAACGCCGCCGCGGTCGTGCTCACCGCGGCCAGCGCCAGGGCGATCCGCATCGTCCGCACCAGGCCGATGTGGTCCGAGACCATCCCCCACACCGGCTGCATGAGCCCGTACGCCAGGAAATAGCCGCTGGCCGCGTTGATGATCGACGACAGCGGCACGCCGAGACCGTGGGCCATCGCGATCAGCATCGGCGGCATCGCGAACCGGTCCAGCGTGCTGACGAACGCGATCACCTGGAGCCGCCACGGTGTCCGCTCTGCGCGGTCGGTCATCGCCCGTACGGGTCGATCAGGCCCCGCGAGGGATCGAGTGCGGTCGCGAGCACGTCGACTCCGCCGACCAGCGCCGGCATGTACGTCCGCCGCAGGTTCACGACCGTCTCCATCGCGTCGAGGTCGATGGTGCCGTCGACGACGAGCCCTTCAGCCGGGTCCTTCAGCCGGTCCAAGTATCGCGTCGCGAGGGCACCGGGGAGCCTCAGCGCCTCGGCCGCCTCCTCGACCACGACGTCGTCGGCGTCGCCGCCGGCGATCGTACGGGCGGCCTCGCGCAGGGCACCGGCGAGTGCCTCGACGTCCGCTCTCCGGTGGTCGCCGACGGTGCTCAGGACCGTTCCGAGATAGGGATGGCACACCTCGGCGAGCCCGGCCAGCCGCGCCGCTCCGGCGTCTTCGGCGCGCAGCTCGTTGCCGGCGTTCAGCATCGTCGCGTCGCAGTCGCCGGCCAGCAGTGCCTCGAGACGCCGGGGCGTGGAGCCGAGGGTGACGACGTGATAGTCGTCCCGGCCCAGGCCGAGGGATTCCAGCAGCGCATAGAGTGCGAAGGCGAACCCGGAGCCCGGCACGTCGACCCCGATGTTCGCGCCTTTCAGATCGGCCGCCGAGGTGATCCCCGGCCGTCCGTAGACGCCGAGCCCGAGACCCCGGTCCACGGCCGCGACGATCTTTACATCGGCGGTCTCACCCAGCGGATTGTCCGGGACGAACCGGTAGGCGATCACGTTGTCGGGGCTGGTCAGCGCCGCGTCGAGGTCACCGGCGAGCAGCGCTCTGCACTGCGCGGGAGAGGAGGGGACGGATTCCTCCCGCGCGTCCAGACCTCGCTGTTCGAGCAGGCCGAGGCGCCGGCCGACGCGAAGCAGCACGGACGGGCTGAAGGCACCGACCACGAGTTGCCGGGTCACGATCCGGAGTTCCTCCCTCACGACGGGCGAGCTCACCGCACTCGTTTGCGAAACGACGGCGATCCCAGCTCGGAGCCTCTTGACAGTCAAGAGGATTGAACCGCATGCTGCTGGCCATCGCAATCGTTTGCGGTGTTAATTCCAGGCGTCACAAAGTTCACAGAGGAGGGCTCATGACCGCCTCATCTCCCTCGCAACCCAAGATCCCCAGCGGGTCAGCGCGTACGGGTATGCGTCGGCGGGGTCGAAGCCGGAGGACCGTGGCGGTGGCCGTTGCAGCGGCCATGGCGCTGACGGCGTGCGGCCAGCGGCCGTCCCAGTCGTCCGGAGGCGATACGAAGAAGCCCATCGTCATCGGCGCCTCCCTCCCCCTGACCGGAGACTTCGCCCAGCCCGGCAACGAGGCCAAGCGCGGCTACGAAGTGTGGCGCGACATGGTCAACGCCAAGGGCGGCATCCTGGGCCGGCAGGTGCAGCTCAAGATCACCGATGACGCCAGCAGCCAGGACACGGTGGTCTCCGACTACACGAAGCTGATCACGCAGAACAGGGTCGACCTGCTGCTCGGCACGTTCTCCTCGCTGCTGAACTACGCCGCCTCGGCGGTGGCCGAGAAGAACGGCATGGTCTTCGTCGAACCGGCGGGCGGCGCGACCAACATGTTCGCGCGGAACTTCAAGTACCTGTTCTTCGCCCAGCAGGCGAGCGCACCGCACCAGGCCGACGTCTTCGTCGACTGGGTCAAGTCGCTGCCGGCGGCCTCCCGCCCGAAGACGGCCGCGTACCCGACGCAGGACGATCCGTTCGCCAAGCCCGTGATACAGACGATGCAGAAGGAGCTGGAGGCCCTCGGGGTCAAGACGGTCTATAGCTCGGTCTACCCGGCCGACACGACGAACTTCCAGACCATCGCCGGCACGCTCGCGGGCAAGAAGCCCGACCTGATCGCGCAGGGTGCGGTGTTCGAGGACGGTGTCGGGCTGGTCCGGGCGCTGAAGCAGCTGAACTACTCGCCGAAGACCCTGTTCCAGACCTCCGCGCCCAGCAACGCCGGCCAGTACAGCAGCGGTGTCGGCGCGGCCAACACCGAGGGCGTCTTCTACACGGTCAGCTGGGACCAGGACGCGACGACCCCGCTCAACCCGGAGTTCGTCGCCGCCTACAAGAAGGCGTACAAGGCCGACCCGGCCGAGGACGCCGCCGACGGTTTCGCCGCGGCGCAGGTGCTGCAGACGGCGGCCGAGAAGGTCGGCTCCACCAGCCAGGACAAGATCCGGGACTGGCTGCACGCCAACACGGTGCAGACGATCCTCGGGCCACTGAGCTGGAAGGCCACCGGTGAACCGAACGGCAAGTTCCTGCTCGCGCAGTGGCAGTCCGGGAACGTCGAGGTGGTCGGCCCGCCGAACCTGGCGACCACGAAGAACATCGTCAATCCCAAGCCGGGGTGGAAGTGACCGTCCGTGACCCACGGCCCGGGTCGGCCGGCACCCGTGCCAGGTCCGGCAACCCCCGGGCCACGTCAGGCAGCATCCGCGTCATGTCGTGCAGCCCCCGTGTGATGTTCGGTGACCCCGACGCCGTGTGCGGCGCCCCCCGCGCGATGTCCGGGAACCCCCGTGCGAGGTCTGGCAACACCCCAGCCATGTCCGACACCCCCCGATCGTCCTACGACACCCGTCCCATGTCCGGCACCCTCCGCCCGGAGAACGGCCCCCGCCCGGAGGAAGGCCTCCGCCCGCCCGGGGGTCGGGCACCCCACTTCGATTGTCCTGCAAGGCTCTTGACCGGGGAAGACGTGCGCGCGCTTGTGGAGAACCCGCGCCGTCACCTGCTCCGCCAGCGTGGAGCCGACGAGGAGTTCCCGAGATGACACAGTTCCTACAGGCCGTCGTACTGGGCCTGCTGATCGGCGGGGTGTACGCGCTGATGGCCTCCGGCCTGACCCTGATCTTCGGGGTCATGCGGATCATCAACATCGCCCAGGGCGCGTTCCTGATCCTGGTGGCGATGATCACCTGGTGGTTGTGGCACGAGACGGGGATCGACCCGATCCTCGCCTCGGTGATCACCGCACCGCTCATGTTCGGGTTCGGCTGGGTGGTCCATCGCCTGCTGATCTCTCGGGTCAGCGGGGAGTCCTCCTCGATGTCGATCCTGCTGACCTTCGGCTTCGCGATGGTCATCGAGGGCGTCCTGGACATCACCGCCGGCAACCGGTTCCGGTCGGCCACCCCCTCCTACTTCGACGAGTCCTTCCGGATCGGGTCGGTCTCGCTGCCGAAGGCGCAGGTGTTCGGCTTCCTCGCCGCGGTGCTCGTCCTCGCCGCCCTGTACTACGTGCTGACCCGGACGTGGACCGGCCGGGCGATCCGGGCCGCGACGCAGAATCCGTCGGGCGCCGCGCTCGTCGGGGTCGGCGCCGCCGGCACGGCGGCCCTGGCGTTCGCGCTCGGCAGCGCCACCACGGGTGTCGGGGGTTCCATCCTGTCGGTGCTCTATCCGTTCTTCCCCGCCTCCCACTACGACTGGATCTCGCGGCTGCTCGGGATCGTGGTCCTCGGCGGGATGGGCAGCCTGCCCGGTGCCCTGATCGGCGCGGGCATCCTCGGCCTGGCGGAGACGCTGACCGCGACGTACGGCTCGCTGAGCTGGTCGACGCTGGTCTTCTACGTAGTGATCATGGTCGTGCTGCTGATCCGCCCGCAGGGTCTGTTCGGCGCGAGACTTCGGGAGGACGCGGCATGACAAGGCTGCGGGCGCTCCCCCGCGCGCATCTGATCGCCGGCATCTGCCTGCTCGCGCTCGTGCTCTACCCGGTCATCAACCCCTGGAATCCGTACCCGCAAGGCGTCCTGCTGCTCGGGTTCCTGCTGGCCATCCAGGCGTCGAGCTGGAACATCATCTCCGGGTACGGCGGCTACACCTCGCTCGGCCACAGCATGTTCCTCGGGCTCGGTTCGTACACGGCCGGCATCCTCGCCCTGCGGTGGGGCGTCAACCCGCTCTGGGTCGCCCCGCTCGGCGGCGTGACCGCGCTGGTGATCGCGGTCGTGATCGGCTCGGTCGTACTCCGGACCCGGGGTCACGCGTTCGTGATCATCACGATCGCGATGCTGCTGGCCGCGCAGATCCTCGCGGCCAACTTCAAGAGCCTCACCCAGGGCTCGGACGGCATCACCCTCCAGCTTCCCTTCTGGGGCCGTGACTTCCAGAACATCCCGTTCTACTACGCGTTCCTCGGCCTGCTGGTGCTGACGGTCCTGTTCAGCGCCTGGCTGAGACGCACCAAGTTCGGTGCCGGGCTGGTCGCGATCCGCGAGGACGAGGGCAAGGCGGCCTCGATCGGCGTCAACACGACCCGTTTCAAGATCGTGGCGTACGCCGCGAGCGCGTTCATGATCGGTACGGCCGGCGGCGTCTACGCCTACTACCTGACGTTCATCAACCCGGTCGGGTCGTTCGCCATCCTCGGCAGCGTGACCATCGTGCTCGCCACCCTCACCGGCGGCCGCGGCACGCTGTACGGGCCGGTCATCGGCGCCTTCATCGTCAACCTGGTCAGCGAGGAGTCCACGGTCTACGGCGGTGGCAGCCAGTCACGCGTGCTGATCTTCGGGGTCGCGCTGATGCTCGTCGTGCTGTTCCTGCCGCGGGGCATCCTGCCGACCGCGGAGGCGTGGTGGCGCAAGCATCACCCGGTGGAGGTGGAGTACACCGACCAGGCCGGCGCCCTCAGCGGCGGCCCACTGACGACGTACGAGCGAACCCGTGAGCCGGCGGCCGAGGACCGGCCACTGCTCGAGGTACGGGGGGTCTCGAAGCGGTTCGGCGGCCTGACCGCCGTCGACAACGCCGACCTGGTCGTCCAACCGGGAACGATCACGGCGCTGATCGGGCCGAACGGCTCGGGCAAGACGACGCTCTTCAATCTGATCACCGGCGGGATGACCGCCGACTCCGGCGAGATCTGGTTCGACGGGAAGCGGATCGACGGGATGCGGCCCTGGAACAGAGGGCACCTCGGACTCGGGCGCACCTACCAGGTCACCCGGCTGTTCAAGGACATGACGGTCCAGCAGAACGTCGTCGCGCCCCTGCCCGACTCGCGCTGGCGGACGATGTTCGCGGGCGCGGTGCACGGGCACGAGGCGGCGCGGGCACGTGACCTGCTCGACATCGTCGGTCTCGGCCGCATGGCGGACCAGCCCGCGGGAGCGCTCTCGTACGGGCAGCAGAAGCTGGTCGAGCTCGCCCAGGTGCTGATGCTCCAGCCCCGGCTGATCCTGCTGGACGAGCCGGCCGGCGGGGTCAATCCCAGCCTGCTGGGACGGCTCACCGAGGTGATCCGTGAGCTGAACCGCAGCGGAGTGACGTTCCTCATCGTCGAGCACAACATCCCGCTGGTCCTCGAGCTGTGCGATCCCGTCGTCGTCTTCTCCCGCGGAGCGGCGATCGCCGAAGGGCCGCCGGAACGGATCCAGCAGGACCCGATCGTCCTCGACGCCTACCTCGGCGACGACTGGCGACCGGCGGAGTCAGCGACGCCGGCGAGCGGAAAGGTGGTGCAGTGACGTGCTGTCGATGAAGGCGGTCTTCGCCGGGTACGGCGGCGGGAACGTGCTGCAGAGCGTCGACCTGGAATGCGCCGAGCAGACGATCACCTGCATCGTCGGTCCCAACGGCGCCGGAAAGTCGACCGTGCTCCGTGTCATCAGCGGGCTGCTCAGGCCGAGCGCGGGCGAGATCACCATGGACGGCGAGGCGATCGGCGACCAGGCTCCCGACGAGATCCTCCGCCGGGGCATCACCCAGGTGCCACAGTCACACGCGCTCTTCCCGGCCATGTCGGTGCACGAGAACGTCCTGATGGGCGGCTACCTGATCCGCAAGAACCGCACGCTGCTGCGCGAGCGCCTCGACATGGTCAAGGACCGCGTCCCCCTCGTCGCCAGCCGGGCCGGCGACCACGCCGGGAACCTGAGCGGCGGCCAGCGGCGGATGGTGGAGATCGCCCGATGCCTGATGCTCGACCCCAAGCTGATCCTGCTGGACGAGCCCTCGCTGGGGCTTGACCCGCGCAGCCTCGCCGGTGTCGCCGACCTCATCCACGCCCTCCACCAGGAGGGCACGACGGTCCTCCTCGTCGAGCAGAACGTCCGGCTGGGCCTCGGCCTGGCCACGCATGGCGTGGTGATGGAGGGCGGCAAGGTACGGCTGACCGGCACGGCCGCCGCCGTCAAGGACGACCCGGAGATCGCGTCGCTGTACCTCGGGGGCACGAAGGCACCCCCGCTCAACTCACCCCCGGCAGGTCAGGGGACCGAGACCACCAGCGTCTGAGCGACCGTGCGAGACGACCGCTCCACCCCCCGGGCACTGCACTCGTTTGCACCAAGGCAGGAAAGGCAGTTGATGCACCATGGACGAACGAGTCGCCTCGGCCATCGCGCATTGGGCACCCCGGTTCACCACGAACGGAGTGACCGTCGCCGACTTCGAACGGATCACCCGGGGGCTCGATGACTGGGCCGGCTGGTGCGCCGCCTGGTCATCGGTCGCGGCCGAGCACGAGGCGCTCGGCCGCGAGGCCCTCGCCGTCGAACGCTTCGTCTCGGCCGGTCAGCACCTGTCGCGCGCCGCGGTCTACTACCACTTCGCGAAGTTCGTCTTCGTGGAGGACCTGGACCAGATGCGGGAGGCGCACCGCCGGGCGGTGACGTGCCTGGCCGATGCCCTCCCCCACATCTCCCCGCCGGGCCGGCGGATCGAGATCGGCTTCGAGGGCGCCACGCTCGTCGGCGTGCTGCGGCTTCCCGGCGGCGATGGTCCGCATCCGGCGGTCCTGCTCCTGTCCGGCCTGGACTCGGCCAAGGAGGAGCAGAAGTCCGTCGAGGAGACGTTCCTGGAACGCGGCATCGCCACCTTCACCGTGGACGGCCCGGGGCAGGGCGAGGCAGAGTACGACCTGCCCATACGGGGAGACTGGTCGCTTCCCGGCAAGGCCATTCTCGACGCGCTCGGCGCCGAGCCCGAGATCGACGAGTCCCGGATCGCGGTCTGGGGGGTCAGCCTCGGCGGCTACTACGCGCCGCGGGTCGCGGCCGCGGTCGGGGATCGGGTCAAGGCCTGTGTCGCGCTGGCGGGGCCGTACGACTTCGGCGACTGCTGGGACGGGCTCCCCCTGCTCACCAGGCAGACGTTCCAGGTCAGATCGGGTGCCGGCTCGGACGAGGAGGCGCACCGCATCGCCTCGACCCTGACCATGGACGGATCGGCGAGCGCGATCAGCGCCCCGCTCCTGATCGTGTTCGGGCGTAAGGACCGGCTCATTCCCTGGCAGCACGCGGAACGGCTCGCGGCCGAGGCCGGCGGCGAGGTCGAGCTGCTGATGCTCGAGGACGGCAACCACGGCTGCGCGAACCTGGCGCCCCGCCACCGTCCGTACACCGCCGACTGGGTCGCCGAAAAGCTGCGCTGACAGGCCGCGGTGGCCGTCCGTGAGACGCGTCTTGACAGTGGTCAGGGCATTTCATACCTTTACGACAATCGATTGCAGAGGGGCAGACCCACATGGACATATCGACCGCGGACCCTTCCGACCTGCAGGTCGGCTGGATCGGCACCGGCCGTATGGGCGTTGCCATGGCGGAGCGGCTCGCCAGGGCGGGCGTGCACCTCACCGCCTGGAACCGCACCATCTCCAAGGCAGAGCCCCTGAAGGACCACGGCGCCTCCGTGTGCGCCGCGATCGCCGACCTGCGCGACCGGGACGTCGTGTTCACCATGGTCTCGGCCTCGTCCGACCTCGAGCACGTGCTGCTGGGGGACGGCGGGCTGCTCGCCGACCCTGAGCACGTTCCCGGCATCGTCGTCGACTGCTCGACCGTCTCCACGGAGACCTCGGTCGCGATGCGGGAGGCCTGCGAGGGCCGCGGCGTCGGCTTTCTCGCCGCTCCGGTCAGCGGCAACGGCAAGGTCGTCAGAGCGGGCGAACTGAGCCTCGTCGTCTCCGGGCCACGGCAGGCGTACGAGACGGTGGCGCACCTGCTGGAGCACATCGGCAAGTCGGCCACCTACGTGGGCGAAGGTGACACGTCCCGCCTTGTGAAGATCGCGCACAACCTGATGCTCGGCGTCGTGACCCAGACGATGGCCGAGATCACCGTGCTGGTCGAGAAAGGCGGTGTCCCGCGGCACGCCTTCCTGGAGTTCCTCAACAACAGCGTCATGGGGTCAGCCTTCACCCGCTACAAGTCGCCCGCGTTCGTGAACCTGGACTACACCCCGACGTTCACGCCGCTCCTGCTGCGCAAGGACTTCGACCTCGGCCTCGCCGCGGCCCGCGCTCTGGACGTTCCCCTGCCGGTCGCCGCGATCACCGCGCAGCTCGTCCAGGCCAGCGTCGGCACCGGCCGGGTCGACGAGGACTTCTCGATCCTGCTGGACCTGCAGGCCGCCGCGTCCGGGCTCGAGCTCAAACCCGAGAACGTCGCGGTCGACGACGGCCTGAGCGCCGCCCGTACGGAAGACGCCTCATGACGTCCGCGGCTCCCCTGCCCGCACCGGGGCACATGAGCGTCGACTACGAACAGCGGGTCGACTTCGGCCGGCTGCGGGACTACCGCCTGAGCCGGGCGCGCGCGTCGCTGGAGGCCAGCGAGTGCGGCGCCTTCCTGCTCTTCGACTTCTACAACATCCGGTACGTCACGCAGACCTGGATCGGCGGGGCCCTCGGCGACAAGATGACGAGGTACGC
>JAOPYG010000088.1 GCA_025964685.1 Actinoallomurus sp.
TGGCACTGGCCTTCGTGCTGCAGCACCCCGCGGTGACCGCACCGATCATCGGACCGCGCACGATGGAACAGCTCGAATCACAACTCGACGCCGTCGACGTCACCCTCACCACCGACGTAATGGACAAGATCGACGAAATCGTCCCGCCCGGCGTCACGCTCGCACGCGCGGACAACGGCTACCTGCCGCCAGCACTCCAAGACCCCTTCCTGCGCAGACGCCGCACGAGCTGACGCCTAGCCCCGGTGAACGTGCCCGGTCGACCCCGGTCGACGGAACCCGAGCACGTCGACCCGACAATAAGGAGCGCACAGGAGCCTCCGCGGCTGTTGAGCAGGATCGCTGCGCCCAGCGGCCCACCATTGTGAGGCCGTCTGGACAACAGCAAACGCGGCATGAGAGGACCGGCTCCACCATCACCATTGACGGAGGCCTCACGACGCTGCGCCCGCGGCCGGCGGCCTTCACGGCGGCCACCGGCATGGGCACCGCCACGACGCTGCGCCGGCACTTCAACCGCACGGTCGGCGTGCCTCCAGACACCTACCGCCGCACCTTCCGCTCGCAGACCCGCCCCGTGTCGCCGAACGACAACGGACAACACCACAAACGCCCCTGAGCGGGACTGTAGGGATTTTTGTGGGTGGGCCGGTGATCGCTTCTAGTTGAGGGTGATGCGGTCGCCGTAGTAGAGCGACAGCGCGTTCAGTGCTGTCTTCCACCCCGGGGTCTGGCCGGTCACGTTAGCCCGGTTCTTGTGGGGGCTGCGGATGACCAGGTAGCGATCGGGTGCCGGCCGGTCGGGCGATGCCGGTAGGTCCACCGGCGCTTCACCAGGTCGCTGTGCCAGCGCGACACGGTCCGCGGCGAGACCAACAGACACGCCCTCCGGCGACCCGCCTTGACAGCAACCGGCTCAACGACGACAAGACACTCCGACGGTTGGCGAAAGTCCACCCGCTCACAGGGCAACGCCTCTGACTGCGTTGAGACCAAGGTCGTCACGCCCGACGAACTCGAAACAGGGGCTACGTGCGGCCGCAGCGTTCAGTCTTTGTGACCTTGCGCCGCCATTTTGATCGGGCAGTTCAGCAGATATTCGTAAAGGTCTTGGGGCGTCGCTTCCCGGCCGGAGGCATCGACGCGCTTGTTCCATGCCTCCATGATCTGTCGATGTTCGGCCCGGGCTGATCGGTCGCGGGTGAGGTCGCGCCGGTAGGCAGGAAGATCCATCGCGGCGAGGTTCCAGGAGTCGGGACCGCAAACCGTGTCCTCGCGGATCGTCACCACGCCACGTTGAAGGCTCGCGGGGAAGGTGCTGCACACCAGCGGACGGTGGGCGTAGACACCGCACCGGGCCTTGCCGGAGGCGATCTCCATGAGGAGCACGCAGGCGCCGGTCTCCGGTATGCGTTGCAGGCAGAGTCTCTTCGTGGGCCCGCCCGGCCGAAGGCGGAAGCCTTCCTTGTCGGTGTCTATCAGCCTGACGAAGTCGCTGGGATGCATGGCGGTTCCATCGGCGAGTGCCCGGACATCCCTGACCGTCACCCCGACGACGTACGAGCGGCAGCATTTGCCGCCGCAACCGGCACAGCCGGCGACATTGGCACCGCTGCCGTTCATGCCGTCACCTCCTCGGGCCACGCGGCGCCGGCCTCGCGGGCGCACTGCGCCTCGAGCAGGTAGCGCTGGAAGTCCTCGATGCCCAACTCCGAATCGGACTCGGCTGCCAGCGCGTTCCACCGCGCCACGACCTCGAACCAATGGTCGCGGTCGGCCGACCAGGTGCGCAGGGCTTCGGTCAGCGCCTCCTGGTCCAGATCCTCCAGCTTCCACTCCCGGCAGTCACATCCGGGCTCGGGACGTATCGCCGGAGCGCCATCCTTCGTGTCGGCCGGGAAGATCCGGCATGAGGTCGGTGCGATATCTCCGAGGCCACAGCAACTGGCGCCGCTGGGAGTACGGACCGAAAAGACGCACCCGTGAGTGGCGTTGGCAAGCTTGAGGAAGACCCGACGCCGACCTTTGTCGAGGACAATTCCGGTGGGGTCGCCAGCCACGGCGGGCGCGGTCTGCGTGAAATGCCACGGTTCCAAGGCAAGCGTGCGGGAGATCCGGATGATGTCCGCCCCCGTGACAAGCCGGGCACCACGCGCACAGCGGGTCTTCGCCCGGCAGGACTGCCACTGGACTCGCGCGCTCAGCGATTTATCCGATATCAATGCCTCGTTCCCTTCGCTGGCGATGCAAACCGAACCCTCCTCCGGCATACGGAACGGAACGCTTGGCGGTTCAATCCAGCACGCCCGTCCGGCGGACTTCGCTGCGGTCCGTGACGGCGAGCCGGCTGTGGACTCGAACGGTCACACCTGAAGTTCAGTGGCAGAGCCACGCGGATTGGTTACGCGGTGCTCGGCGTCGCCATCGCCGCCTACGAACAGTGGCTACAAGATGAGGACGCCGATCTTATCGATCTTCTGGACACCGCGATGAGGGAACTGGCCTCGACCTCGCCGCGTCGAGCGACATCACCGCCACTCGGTGACATGGCCCTTTCGGTGGAGCGCACGGTGGTCAGTGCCGGCGTCCGCTTGACCGTCCGCGACTTCGGTGGGTCAGAGGCACCGGTCCTGCTGCTCCACGGGCTGCCGGGTCACGCCGGCGAGTGGGACGCAACGGCCGAGTG
>JAOPYG010000094.1 GCA_025964685.1 Actinoallomurus sp.
GGGCACTGCCCGGAGTCGGCCTGGCCGCGGCGGTGACCGCGGTGGCCGTCGCCGTGGCGACCTCCGGAGGATCCCCCCGGCCAACGGCGCCTCCCGGAGGACCGTCGGCGCGTACGGTGCTGCTCGACGCGGCGCTGCTCGCCGACCGGCAGCCGGCGACGAGCGGCAAGTACTGGCACGTGGACTCGCAGATCCGCTGGCTGCAGAAGGTCAGGGCCGGCGGGTACCTCATCGCCGACACGAGCCGTTCCGAATCCTGGCAGGTGGCCGATCGGACCGGACGAGCGATCAGCCGCGTCCAGTACCTGGGCGCGCGCCCGGCGCGGCCGACCGACCGGGCCGCGTGGCGGAAGGCAGGATCACCCCACGCCTTCCTCACGGTCGAGGGCAAGCGGACCACGACGAGCCCCGAAAGGCTGATCACCGCGCGCGGCGCACCGGCTGAGATCCTCCAGGGGATGGGCGCGGCCGCGCAGGCGGGCCTCGACCGGCTGCGGGAGGCGCCGGCCGATCCCGTCCGGCTCCGCGCCTGGCTGCTCGCCCTGCCGGACAGCCCGACGCGACTCCGGCCGATCCCCAAGGCCAAGCTGCGTGGCGTCAAGCCCGGCGTGCCCATGCCATCGATGCCCCCGCCGCCGAGCAAGGCCCAGGTGGACCACTGGCTGTTCGTCCAGGGAGCGGACCTGATCCTGTACTCGCCGGTCACGCCCCAGGTGCGCGCCGCGGCGTTCCGGATGCTGGCCGCGTTGCCGGGAGTGAAGCTGGTCGGCACGGTGCGCGACGCCGACGGACGTAAGGGCACCGCGGTCGCGATGAACGAGATCGACCCCGGCGACAAGCCGGAACAGCTCCAGCAACGCCTGGTCATCGACCCGGCCGACGGAGGCGCCCTCGCGTACGAGGAGGTGGTCCTGGGAACGAACATCATCTACCCGAGCCTGCCCGCCGGGACCATCGCGAGCACCACCACGGTCCGTACGGCCGGCTGGACCGAAAAATCCCCTGCCTGATCAGTGCGCTCCAGGGTTGACCTTGACGCTAGGTCAGCCCTGGAGCATTCGGGACATGAACGAACACGGGCAAGACCCGGCGATCGTGGCCACCGGGCTGCGCAAGGCGTACGGGGACAAGGTCGTCCTGGACGGCATCGACCTGAACGTCTCCGCGGGGACGATCTTCTCCCTGCTCGGCCCCAACGGCGCCGGCAAGACCACCACGGTGCAGATCCTCTCCACGCTCATCAACGCCGACGCCGGTGACGTGCGCGTCGCCGGCCACGACCTGAGGCGTGACCCTGACCCTGACGCGGTCCGCGCGGCGATCGGTGTGACCGGTCAGTTCTCCACGGTCGACAACCTGCTCACCGGCGAGGAGAACCTCCACCTGATGGCCGACCTGCACCACCTGGACCGGCGGGAGGGTCGGCGGCGTGCCGCCGAGCTGCTGGAACGGTTCGACCTGGTCGAGGCGGCCGCGAAGACGGTCATGACCTACTCCGGCGGCATGCGCCGCCGGCTCGACATCGCGATGACGCTGGTGGGCCGCCCGCGCGTCATCTTCCTCGACGAACCGACCACCGGCCTGGACCCGCGCAGCCGCCGCGCGATGTGGGAGGTCATCCGCTCCCTCGTCGCCGGTGGAGTGACGATCTTCCTCACCACCCAGTATCTGGAGGAGGCCGACCAGCTCGCCGACGTCGTGGCCGTTCTCGACAACGGCCGGCTGGTCGCCCAGGGCACGCCGGACGAGCTCGCCGGGCGCCAGGACGAGTTCGACTGGGCGGTGGATTCGCTCACCGTCGCGCTGATGTTCTCCCAGCACGGCAGCTCTTCGCCCGCGCTGCAGCAGCTGAACCGGCTCTGCGCGGATCGGACACCCGGCGCGTGACCTGGGCATATGACGTTCGACATACACTCGGCGCAGAATCGGGGCTCCTGCGGGCTGGCGCGAAAGCTACTGCTCGGTAGTATGCGAACCCTTGTTCGTGCCTGTCAGTCGCCGGTCATACGCTGACTGCCAGTGCCGTACCAGGAGGACGGAAACGTGGTTGTCAGGTTGATCATCGGGCTCGCCGCGACGGTGGTGGCGCTCGCGCTCGCCGGCCGGCGGGTCCTGTTCCTCTACCGTTTGGCGAAAAGCGGCCAGCCGGCGCCTGAGCGCGTCGCCCTGGCCAGGGAAAACGTCGGCGAAGAGATCAAGGGCCAGGTCGTGGAGGTCCTCGGGCAGCGAAAGCTGCTCAAGTGGACCATCCCCGGGCTCGCGCACCTGTTCGTGATGTGGGCGTTCATCATCCTCATCACCGTCTACATCGAGGCCTACGGCGCGCTGTTCACCGGGCTCGACTTCCACATCCCCGTGGTGGGGAGGTGGGACGCGCTCGGCTTCCTGCAGGACTTCATCGCCGTCGCCGCCTTCCTCGGCCTGGTGGCGTTCGCCGTCATCCGGGTGAAGAACTCCCCGAAGAGGCTGGACCGCAAGTCGCGCTTCAAAGGCTCGCACCTGGGCGGCGCGTGGCTGGTCCTGTTCATGATCTTCAACGTCGTGTGGACGATGTTCCTGTTCCGCGGGGCCGGTGTCGCCACCGGCAACTTCCCGTACGGCAACGGCGCCTTCATGTCCCACCTCGTGGGCAGCGCGCTCAAGCCCCTCGGCCACGGCACCGCCGAGGCGGTGGAGTCGGTCGGCCTGCTGCTGCACGTCGGCGTCATGCTGATCTTCCTGATCATCGTGCTGCACTCCAAGCACCTGCACATCTTCCTGGCCCCGCTCAACGTCATGTTCAAGCGCCGCCCCGACGGGCTCGGCCCGGTGCCCCCGATGATGAGCGACGGCAAGCCGATCGACTTCGAAGAGGCCGACCCCGACGAGGACACCTTCGGCCGCGGCAAGATCGAGGACTTCACCTGGAAGGGCTTCCTCGACTTCGCCTCCTGCACCGAGTGCGGCCGCTGCCAGTCGCAGTGCCCCGCGTGGAACACCGGCAAGCCGCTGTCGCCCAAGACCCTCATCATGGACCTGCGCGACCACGCGCTGGCCAAGGCGCCGTACATCCTCGCCGACGAGAGCGAGCGTGAGAACCTCCCCGAGGACGTCCTCAAGGAGGCCGGCCGGCCGCTCGTCGGCGACGCGGCCTCGATGGGCGTCATCGACCCCGACGTCCTGTGGTCCTGCACCAACTGCGGCGCCTGCGTCGAGCAGTGCCCGGTCGACATCGAGCACATCGACCACATCGTGGACATGCGCCGCTACCAGGTCATGATCGAGGCGAGCTTCCCGTCCGAGGCCGGCGTCATGCTGAAGAACCTGGAGAACAAGGGCAACCCCTGGGGCATGTCCGAGACGAAGCGGGCCGACTGGATCGGGGAGCTGGACTTCGAGGTCCCGGTCGTCGACGACAAGATGCCCGAGGACACCGAATACCTGTTCTGGGTCGGCTGCGCCGGTGCCCTGGAGGACCGGGCGAAGAAGACCACGAAGGCCGTCGCGGAGCTGCTGCACATCGCGGGCGTGAAGTTCGCCGTGCTCGGCCCGATGGAGGCCTGCTCCGGCGACCCGGCGCGGCGCCTCGGCATGGAGTTCATCTTCCAGATGCTCGCCCAGCAGAACATCGAGACGCTCAACGACGCCGGTGTGAAGAAGATCGTCGCGACCTGCCCGCACTGCTTCAACACACTCGCCAACGAGTACCCACAGCTCGGCGGCAGGTTCGAGGTCGTGCACCACACCCAGCTGCTGTCCCACTTGGTCGACACCGGCAAGCTCACCCCGGTCACGCCGGTCGAGGAGAAGATCACCTACCACGACCCGTGCTTCCTGGGCCGGCACAACAAGGTGTACTCCGAGCCTCGCGACATCATGGCGAAGGTCCCGGGCGTCCAGACCCAGGAGATGCACCGCTGCAAGGAACGCGGCTTCTGCTGCGGCGCCGGCGGCGCGCGCATGTGGATGGAAGAACGCATCGGCAAGCGCATCAACACCGAGCGGGTGGACGAGGCGCTGGAGACCGACCCGGACACCGTGTCCACGGCCTGTCCGTTCTGCCTGGTCATGCTCGGCGACGCCATCAACGAGAAGAAGTCCTCGGGCGCCGCGAAGGACTCCGTCGAGGTCGTCGACGTGGCCCAGCTGCTGATCAGGTCCATCAAGGGCGAGCCGGAGC
>JAOPYG010000098.1 GCA_025964685.1 Actinoallomurus sp.
ACCTGACGACGCAAGACGGCGACCTCATGCCGCAGCACCAAAATCTCCACCTCTTTCGAGGCGTCGCTCCGCATGAGGAGCCTCAACCAGCCGAACAACCGGACCATCAACAGATACAGCAGGCGTAGAAACACGAACGCTCAGCATAGGACCAGGTCAGATGCCGTGGATGAGTTATGGCACCGCACACGCCGAGGCTTCACACTACCCAGCCATGGCGGTGTGGCTTCGGATCATGGTGCGGGTCTACGCCTGGTGACGGCTCCCGTTCTCTTGAGAGCACCTACTCGCCATGCCCCGTTTTGGCTGCCGTGCTGTCGTCGCCTGTCTCGGATCCGTGAGGTACGCCTCTGGCGCTGGTGTGGGGGTAGTGGAGGTCGAATGCGGGGCGTTCGGAGCGGATGCGTGGGATCGATGTGAAGTTGTGGCGAGGTGGGGGGCAGGTGGTGGCCCATTCCAGGGAGTTCCCGTGGCCCCAGGGGTCATCGACGGTGACCCGCGGAGCGTGGCGGCTGGTGTAGACGTTCCAGATGAATACGAGGGTGGACAAGGCGAGGATTACTGAGCCAATGGAAGAGACGAGGTTGAGGGTGGCGAATTTGGGGGCGTAGTCGGGGATGCGGCGTTGCATGCCGCCGGCGCCGAGCCAGTGCTGGACGAGGAAGGTGGTCTGGAAGCCGATGAAGGTGAGCCAGAAGTGGAGTTTCCCCCAGGTCTGGTTGAGGATCTTCCCGGTCATCTTCGGCCACCAGAAGTAAAAGCCGGCGAACATCGCGAACACGACGGTGCCGAAGACGACGTAGTGGAAGTGGGCGACGACGAAGTAGGAGTCGGTGACGTGGAAGTCCAGCGGGGGTGAGGCGAGGATCACGCCGGTGAGACCACCGAACAGGAATGTGATGAGGAACCCGACCGCGAACAGCATCGGGGGCTCGAAGGTGAGGTGCCCGCGCCACATGGTGCCGACCCAGTTGAAGAATTTGATGCCGGTGGGGATGGCGATCAAGTAGGACATGAAGGAAAAGAACGGCAGCAGGACCTGACCGGTGGCGAACATGTGGTGCGCCCACACCGTCATGGAAAGCCCTGCGATTCCGGTGGTCGCGCCGATCATGCCGACGTAGCCGAACAGGGGTTTGCGGCTGAAGACGGGGATGACCTCGGTGATGATCCCGAAGAATGGGATGGCGATGATGTAGACCTCAGGGTGGCCGAAGAACCAGAACAGGTGCTGCCACAGCATCGGGCCGCCGTTTGCGGTGTCGAAGACGTGCGCGCCGAGTTTGCGGTCGGCTTCCAAGACGAATAGGGCGGCGGCCAGTACCGGGAAGGCCATCAGCACCATCATGCTGGTGAGCAGCACGTTCCAGGTGAAGATCGGCATCCGGAACATCGTCATACCCGGTGCCCGCATGCAGAAGATGGTGGTGACGAAGTTCACTGCTCCCAGGATCGTGCCCAGCCCGGACAAGGCCAGGCCCATGATCCATAGGTCGCCGCCGACGCCGGGAGAGCGCACCACGTCCGACAGCGGGGTGTAAGCGAACCAGCCGAAGCTCGCCGCCCCGTCCGGGGTGAGGAACCCGCTGATGGTGATCAGCCCGCCGAAGGTGAAGAAGAAGTAGCTGAGCATGTTCAGCCGGGGGAAGGCGACATCGGGAGCACCGATCTGCAACGGCATGACCACGTTTCCGAAGCCGATGAACAGCGGGGTCGCGAACAGCAGCAGCATGATCGTGCCATGCATGGTGAACAACTGGTTGTACTGCTCGTTGGAGACCAGGTGCTGTCCGGGCCGGGCCAGCTGGGCGCGCATGATCAGTGCCAGCACTCCGCCGAACAGGAAGAAGCCGAAGGAGGTGATCAGGTACAGGTAGCCGATCACCTTGTGGTCCGTGGAGCTCAGCCACGATGCCAAGATGTGCCCGCGTCGTGCCGGTCTGGTCGTCGTGGCAGGCGCCCGGATGCCGCTCGTCGCCATGAGGCCTCCCCTTTGTCGCGGCGTTCAGGTCATCGGGGCAGCCGAGCGGCGAACTCGGGCGGGGAGAAAACCGCCAGCAGAGTCACTACCCGGTCGCCGGGGTTTTCCACCTCGACCCGTTCACCGGCGGCGATGTGGGCGAGAACGCCGGGCCGTAACCGGCAGGTACGGTCTCCCGCGCGCAGCACCACTTCCCCGGACACGACGGTCAGCACCGCTTCGGAATCCCCATGGGCGTGCTCGCCCATCCGCCGGCCAGCCGGCACTTCGATGCCCACGGCCGCCATATGGGCACAACCCTCATCGCCTGGGCCGACCAGTAGACGCGGGGTGACCCGTTCGACCGGATCATGCGGAGCCTGGATGATGACGGTGTGCATGGTTTCGTCCGTCTCGGTATCAGGCCAGCGACAGAGCACCGGCGGTGAGAAGGGTGACGACCTTGACCAACTCAAGGGCGACATACCCGAGGTGAATCCGAGATCGCGCGATCTCGACCCCCGCGATGACGGCCGCTGCCCGCCGATCCAGCCGGGGGCGTAGCGCGCCCATCTGGATGGCCAGGCAGGCCGTCGCGATGACCGCGGGAATCCATGCGCGGCCGTCGGAATGTCCCACGGCCAGCGCGACCAGGAGCGTGATGGCCAGGACGGACTCGGCGATGTTCAACGCCCTGAACACCAGCCGTCCGATACCCAGGCCGAGAGACACCGTGATGCCCGGTGCCCGAAACTTCAGCGGTGTTTCCAGAAAGGAGATCGCTACCACCATCCCGAACCACGTAAAGGCCCCCGCCGCGGCCAATCCGCCCACGTCAGGACCTTTCCGACTTCGGCCGGGCGTCGTTGCGTGGAGCATCGTCGAAGGTGATGACACACAGGCCGGGCAGCGCGAAAGGCTCCAGGACCGGGGCCGGCCGGGCGGGGTCGAGGTGAGCCAGCAATTCGCTGAGCAGGCCCTGGTGGGCTGCACACACCACATCTGGGTGGGCGCGGGCGGTATCGCGGAACGGGCAGTCATGCAACAGCACACGGCCACCGGAGGTCGGCTCAGGGTCGAAACCCATCTCGGCGAACATGCCGGTGACCCTCCGCCGCGCCTCGGCAGGCGAGGAGGTGGCCTGTGGCGCGGGGCCGAGCCGCTGGGCCGCCCAGTCGGCTCCGGCCCGTTCCGCGCGCCGCCTGCGCCGTGCCGCAGTGGTGTCAAAGTTCGCGGCCAGAACATCGGCCAGTTCCCGGTAGGCCCCGCCTGCGGTCCCGCGGTCTCGGAAGGCGGGCGCATACAGGGTGCGCGGCCGTCCCCTGCCATGTGGCTGCTGCCGGCTCGTCGTGACCAGTCCGGCCTCGATCAGCACGTCGAGATGGAACCGGACCGTGGTGACGTGCTGACCGGTCGCGGCTGCCACCGCATGGGCATCGATCGGCTGTGGGCATGCCCGCAGGTGATCGAGGACCGCGACTCGGGCCGGCACTGCCAGTGCGCCGTGGGAGCGGGCCCGTTCCTCGAGGCTCATGCCGGCTCCTTGACAGCGGCGACCAGCGGCGTATCCACAGCGAGACGGCCGAGGTTGGAGGCCCCGCCGGGCGAACCCAACGGCTCGGTGTGGCCGGGCAGGACCTCGGTGAAGAACGCGGCGTTATCACCGGTGAATGCCGACCATTGCTGTGGGACGTCGTCTTCGTAGTAGATGGCCTCTACCGGGCACACCGGCTCACACGCCCCGCAGTCCACGCACTCATCAGGGTGGATGTACAGCGCACGGCCTCCCTCGTAGATGCAATCGACCGGGCACTCCTCCACACACGCCCGATCCAGCACATCCACACACGGCTCCGCGATCACGTACGTCACCCGCGTTCCCCTTTCCCTTCCAGTCCATTTTAGAGGATGATAGTCCTCTAAATTAGGTTGGTGGATAGCGGGGCGCCGGATCCGGCGTTCATCTCTACCGCCAGGCGGGCACGGGAAGGGTGTTGACCCGCTCGCGCAGTGAGGTCCTTACCAGCGTGGACATACCGGCCCGGGCCGGGCACAGAGGATGTGCCGCACGGAATAGGGTCGGGGCGTTGACCTGCAGGTTTGTTGATTGCTCATGCGGCCTCGTATTCGTTGATGAGGCCGTCGAGGATCGGTCTTCGCTTGATCCGCCTGCTGGCAAGGTCGATGAGTGGGACGGGCGCCTGCGGGTCGTCCGGAGACCGCTGTCCCAGGCTCTGGTGAGGCCGGTGCTGGTTGTAGTGGAGCGCGTATTCAGCCAGAAGCTTCTGCAGATGCGCCAGCCCGAGGATCAAGATCCGGTCCAAAAGTTCACGGCGTAGCGTTCCGACGACGCGTTCGCAGATGGCGTTCGCCCGCGGCGCCTGCGGCGGTGTCTTAATGATGTGGATGCCGTCCGCCTGGAAGACACCGTCGAAGGCCAGGGTGTACTTGCCGTCCCTGTCGCGGATGACGAACTGGAGCGCGTCCATCCGGGCGCCAAGGTCTGTCGCCAGGTTCCGGGCCTGCTGGGCGACCCACGAGCCGGTGGGGTTGGCCGTCACGCCGGCGATGTGCAACCTCCTGGTCCCATGCTCGATGAAGATCAACACATACAGCCGTCGTAACAGCACGGTATCGACATGCAGCAAGTCACAGGCGATGATCCGGTGGGCCTGCGCGGACAGGAACTCACTCCAAGTCGGGCCACTGCGTTGTGGCGCGGGATCGATCCCGGCCTTCTTGAGGATCTCCCACACGGTCGAATATGCGATCGTATGGCCCAGCCGGACCAGCTCGCCCTGGATGCGACGATGCCCCCACCCGGGATTCTGCCGGGCCATCGCCAACACCAATCGCGTGATGCACACCGCGCTGGGTGGCCGACCCGGAGCCGCCGAGCGTGGGTAGGTCCACCGCCAGGCAACCAGCCGGCGATGCCACCGCAACAACGTCTCCGGGGCAACACCGAACACCTCAGCCCAACGACGCCGCGGCAACAGACGGGCCAGCGCAGACAGCCATATCCGATCGGCGGACTGATACCGCACCCGCTTCACCTGACGACGCAGCACAGCGTTCTCATGACGAAGCACCAACAACTCAACGTCCTTGGACACCTCACGGCGCGCGACAACCGTCACCACTGCCAGAACGAGCCTCGTGATCATGTAAACCAACGTGAAAGCCACTCCGCGAGACTCCCAGGCTCAACAACCGGTGCGCAGCAAGACCTCGCAGGTCAACGCCCCGACCCCCCCTATTTTCGTGCGGCACAGGGTCTGCCGACAAGATCGTTCTCACCGCTATTGGCTGTTCCTGCGTTCCTCGACCCCGGTCATGTCCGGGCAGCCCCCGCGGCTCTACTCGTTGGGTGCTGTAAGTGACCCAGCGCGCTTGGGCACCACCGGCCCTGCCTCAAAGCTACGAGACGCGGATCACCGTCTTGCCAGGCGGTGCCGCGTCGAGTCGTGCGATGGCTGCGGGGACCTCGTCGAAGGGCATGACGTGGGCGACCGGAGCCTTGATCACGCCTTTCTCGACGAAGTCGAAGAGCAGGCCGTACGCCGCGTTCTCCTCCTCCTCGGTGTACTTGCCGTCGGCGGCCAGCCCGACCGCGCTGTAGCTCCGTTGCAGCATGTCGATCGGGTTGAGGGCGATGAAGGAGCCGCTGGCGCCGCCCACGATCGCGTGCCTGCCGTATCGCGCGATGGCCTGCACGGCCTGCGTGGCGACCTCGCCGCCGACCGGGTCGAAGATGACGTCGCAGCCGTGGCCGCCAGTGATCTTTTTGATCTCGTCGCTGACGCTGGCGGTCGTGTAGTCGATGGTGTGGTCGGCTCCGAGGCTCGCGCAGTAGGCGAGCTTCTCGGCGTTGCTCGCAACGGCGATGACCGTGGCTCCCAGCGCCTTTCCGAGCTGGATCGTCGCGATACCGGTGCTGCCGGCCGCGCCGAGCACGACCAAGGTCTCGCCGCTCTTCAGCGCGCAGCGATAGACCAACGCGACGTGGGCCGTGCGAAAGCCGATCACGAACCCCGCTGCCTGCTCGTCACTCAGTTGAGCGGGGATGAGGCGGGTCTCGCCCTCCTTGAGGTAGGAGTACTCCGCGTGCCCGCCCATGCCCTGCAGGAAGGGCGTCACTCCCATGACCCGGTCACCGACCGAGAACCTCGACCTTTTCGGCACCGCCACGACCTCGCCGGAGACCTCCGTGCCGATCACGGCCGGCGGTGTGACCACGTACATCCCTCGTGTCGTGTGCAGATCCGGCAGCGACACGCCGCTGACGATCACCTTGACGATCAAACGCCCCTCGTCCGGTTCGGACCAGCTCATCTCCTCCAGCCGGAGCACATCGGCTGGCTCGCCGGCGGCAACGGCCCGCCAAGCGGTTCCCTTGAACATGTATTCGTCTCGTCTCAAAGTGTGGTGGACCGGTAGCTGTAAGAACTGTTATCTGCATCGAACTACGGCGACTTCGTCGGCGAGGAGGGTGTAGAACTGGGTGGTCTCGATTCGTTAGATCGTCTACGGCGCCCTGTGATAGTCGTTGATCACACCGCCGTGCACTTTCCGTCAGCGGATCGGTGTATCCAGAGGCGAAAAGACACAAACCGGGATCTTGTCCCAACCCAACCATCCGCCCAAACCGCAGGTCAGTACCGCGCGATGGGTTCTGGAGCGGTACACGTTCATCGACTGAACGGTTTCGAACCCGCGACACCCATCGCTCATCTCGTGATCAGGTGAAGTTGGCGCCGCCGTCGACGAGTAGCGACTGGCCGTTGACATACGACGCGTCGTCGGAGAACAGGAACGCCACCATCGCCGCAAGGTCGTCAGGATCCCCAAGGCGTGGCGACCGCACCGAGGCGAGAATGTCGTTGCGGAACTCCTCGGTGGTGTTCGCGAGTGCGGCACGGGTCAGGATCACGCCGGGTGACAGCAGGTTGCAGCGCACACCTTTTTTCCCGCCGAGGCTCGCCGTGTGCCGGGTAAGCCCGACGAGCCCGCTCTTGGCGGTCTGGTAGGCGACGTGCTCGGTCTCGCCCGCCCAAACCGCGCTCGACATGGTATTGATGATCGACCCGCCGCCCCGTTCGATCATGATGGGCAGGGCGTGCCGGATACCGTGCATGTAGCCGGTCAGGGTGACATCGATGGTGTGCTGCCACACATCGAGTGGCACTGACGTGACATCGTGGTCCCTGCCGAACGTGTCTGGTGAGAGGTCCGCGGCCACGTTGAACAGGCCGTCCAGGCGCCCGAACCGCTCCACGGTGAAGTCGATGAGCCCTTTGTAGGATGCCTCGTCGGTGATGTCGAAACCGCCGGCCACGGCCGTGCCGCCGGACGCCAGGATCTGGTCGACGATGGACTGGGCGGCGGCCTCGTTCAGATCCGCCGCGACGACCAGCATGCCCTCTTCGGCGAGGCGGATCGCCGTCGCGCCGCCTATGTTTGCAGGGGCTGCGCCGGCGACTATGGCGACCTTGCCCTTGAGTCCCCTCATTTTATTCTCCCTCTTCGCGGTGCTACTGGGCCTTCTCGCTGTACGTGCCGCCCAACTTGATCGGCTCGAATGCGTTGATCACGACATCTGTCGTAGTGAGACCAACTTGTGCGGGCGGTGTGTTCACCGGGCCCGTAGCGGCGCGAGCGCCGTGCTCCACACCACGACCTGGTCCAACATCGCGGTGAGCGACTCGAGCTGGAAGTCGTTGGGTTTGAACACATTGAAGTTCTCGAAGTCGGTGAAGAGCGACAGCGCCACCTGGTTCCGCACGTCGGCCATCTGGAGTTCGCCGGCGATCAAGCGCAGGTGCTCCACGGCGCGGGTGCCGCCGACCGAGCCGTAGCTGATGAATCCGACGGCCTTGTTGTTCCACTCGCCGTAGAGGAAGTCGATGGCGTTCTTCAGTGCACCGGAGGTGGAGTGGTTGTACTCCGGCGTCACGATGACGAACCCGTCGAATGAGGCGATCTTGTTCGCCCACTCCAGGGTGTGCGGCTGGGTGTACTGACCCATCGACGGCGGGTACGCCTCGTCGAGGTGCGGGAGCTTGTAGTCGAGCAGATCGACGAGTTCGAACTCCGCGTCGGTACGC
>JAOPYG010000103.1 GCA_025964685.1 Actinoallomurus sp.
ACGAAGCCGATCGAGGCGTTCGCCGGGTCGGCGCCGTACGGGCTCGCGGGCACGTCCGGGTCCTCCCATGCCTGCTCGGGCACCAGCCCGGTGGCCGAGTAACGGCTCATCGAGGTGAGCAGGGCCGCCGCCGACCGCTGATCGCGTACCTGCAGGTCGTGCTCTGCCCGCTCGCCGGACAGCACCGGCCACAGATGCCCAGAACCGGCGTTCCCGGTCGGCCACGGCCGCCCCTCCGGATCACAGGAGGTGGGGTCGGCGACGTGGCAGTCGCCGTAACCGTCCTCGGTGCCGGCCGGGTCGGAGCCGTAGCGGTACCAGCCTCGGCCGGTCGGCGTCGTACGCCCGATGACCTTGTCGAGGATCGGCAGCGAGGCGGTCACGTCCGGGTCGTCCGGGGCGAGCACGCCCAGGCGGGTCAGCTCCAGGAACCCGGCGTCGAGGACGCGCCGCTGGTCCTCGGTGGGGCCGCCGTTGCCCAGCCCGTACGTGGTCGCGGCGTCCGGGTCGCCGTTCTTCGACAGCCGCAGGAAGTAGCGCTTGCCGTACGGGCCGGTGGTCGTGACGGTCCAGCCCTTGATCGAACGGGCGAAGTGGTCCGCGGTCGCGCGGTAGAGCCTCGCCCGCGCGGAGTCGCCGTGCCGGTCGGCGATCTCACCGCCGGCCACCAGCCCGGCGATCTCGGCGGCGATGGTCGAGGGGGAGTACCCGGACTGTTCCTCCCACCGCTCCACGCCGAACGACGGGCCGTGCGAGACGAGGAAGTCCGCCGCCTTGCGCACGTGGTCGCGCCACAGGGCCGTGTCGCCGCCGAGTCCCGCCTGGTAGGCCATCAGGATCGGGTAGGCGGTCTCGTCGAGCTGGTCCCCGCCGGTGTCCGGGGCGACCTGGCCGTTCAGCAGCGAGTTGCGCGGCAGCCTGCCGTCGGGCAGCTGCTGGCGTTCGAGCAGGAATCGCGCGGTCGCCCTCGCCGTCGCCAGGTCGCCATCGGTGAGGAACCCGGTGAACGCCTCGTACAGGTCGCGGGAGAACACCTCGCGGTAGGAACCGAAGTAGGTCGGCTGCCCGCCGGAGCGGTCCGCCGCGCTGAGCGCCTGCCCCCAGGGACTGGCCAGCGACGCCACGACCGCGCCGGGGAACGTCTTGTCCTCGCTCGCCTTGATGACGTTGGCGGACGTGTAATAGGCGCTCGCGTACGTGCCGGGCGGCCGCCGGAGGCCACGGTCGTAGGCACGCCAGCCGTTCTCGTAGTCGTTCGCCGTCGCGGTGAAGGGCCGTGCGGCGGCGGCTCCGGCGGTGCCGGTGGCCTCGTCCGGCGTACGCCCGAAGCCGAGCGCGAAGGTCGTCTCGCCGTGGCTGAGCGGCAGCTGCGCGGTGGCGACGACGTTGCCGTCCGGCGCCGAGTCGACGGGCGTCAGGGTGTGGTCCGCGTCCAGCATCGCCGCGCCGTCACTCGGCGTGCCGGCGTAGCCGACGCTCGCCTGCGGCAGCGGCCGGTCGGCGCGCAGCGCCACGTGAGTAGGGACGGCGTAGTCGCGGTTCGTGGCGCTGGTGCGGGTGTTCTCGTCGCTCACCACGGGGACGCCGTGCCGGACCGTGCCGGTGTCGCCGCCCGCGTTGGACGGTCCACCACCGCCATTGCCGTTGAGGCTCGTGTCGAGCCGCACGTACAGCCGGAGCGCGGTCGTGGCCTCGAGCCGGGTCCGTACGACCACGGCGTCGCGGCGGGGATCGGTCACGTACGTCGTGATGAGGCGGTACCGTCCGGCCCTGCTCGACGTCGTGACCGTGCACGCCATCCCGGTCGGGTCGGTACGCGCGGTGTAGGTCGTGTCGCGGCCCTGCAGTTCGGTGAAGCCGTGCCCGTCGGTGACGGCGAACCGCATCGACTCGACGTTCGTGTTGTCGATGGTCGGCTCGTACACGTCGGACAGCACCCCGCCCGCCACGGTGAACCAGATCTTCGAGCCGCCGTGCGCCGTGCCGACGCAGTCCTTGCGCGCGAGGTCGAAATGGGAGGCCGTCCCGGGCCCCGCCGCGGCGTGGGCGGCACCGGACGTCACGCCGATGAGGGGGACGGTGAGGGCGACGGCGAGCACAGCGGTGTGCGGACGACGCATGGGTGGCCTCCGGCGTTTGTCGTGCCGCCAGCAAAGGCCCGCTGCCGATCTTCTGTCAACGTCCGGATGCGGTCGCCGGACCGCCGGTCAGAGTGGCAGGTTGAACGGCGCCAGCCGCGTGTAGACGCCGGGGTAGCCCGCCCGCGCGCAGCCGTACGCCCACGAGGTGAGGCCGGTGAGCCGGCCGTTCACCACGAGCGGTCCGCCGCTGTCGAACTGGCACGTGTCGCCGTGCGTCGAGCCCGCGCAGATCATGTCGCGCCGGTCGAAGGCCGAGCCGTACGCGTCCGCGCAGCGCGCGTCGGTCACGAGGGAGATGTTCGCCTGGCGCAGTCGCGTGTTGAACAGGTCGAGCTCGGAGGTCGTGCCCCAGCCGAGGATCTGCGTCGGCGCACCGGGCAGGTGCGTGCCGGACCGGTCGATCAGCAGGGGGAGGCGGTTGATGACGGGACGGGACAGCGTCAGCACCGCCACGTCGTGGTGCTCGACCGTCTCGCCCTTGAACTCCGTCTCGCGGAAGCCCGGCTGCACCCAGATCGACCTGACCTGCACGGTCTCGCCGTCCTTCTTCGACAGGTCGGCCCGGCCGAACGTGGCGCTCAGGAGGGTCGGCGCGGCACGGAGGAAGTCGACGCAGTGCGCGGCCGTCACGACCTTGTCGGCGGTGACCAGGGCGCCGCCGCAGAACTGACCGGACGGCCGGACCACGAAGGCCGGCGTGCCGATGGCGGCCAGCCAGGGCGGCGGGGCGGCGGCGGTGCCACCGACGATCGCGTCCGCGGCCCGTGGGGTGTACACGCCGGTGAACAAGCCCGCCGACAGCAGCGCCGCCGAGGCGACGGCGGCGAGACGGCGTGGGAACAGGGGCATGGGGGAGAACCTCCGTCCGTATGGGGCAAACCTAGCGGCACCGGACATCCCGCGCGAGCCGCCGACGCGGCCCGCCGGTCACTGGTGCTTGCGGCCGGTGCGGCCGGAGAACCGCGCGGCGAGGTTGCGCGGGATGAACCGGCCGGCCCCGACCAGCGCCTTGTACTGCAACCCGGGGACGCTGACGGTCTGGCCGCGGCGGAAGTCGCGCAGCGCGGCCGCGACGACGTCGTCGGCGTCCAGCCACAGGATCGACGGCAGACGGGACATGTCGATCCGCGCCCGTTCGTGGAACTCCGTGTGTACGAAGCCCGGGCAGAGGGCCATGACCGGGACGCCCGTGAAATCCTGCGCGGCGGCCTGGCTGAAGCTCACCACCCACGCCTTCGACGCGCCGTAGGTGCCGCGGGGGAAGAACGCCCCGACCGACGCGACGTTGATGACCCCGCCGCGACCGCGTTCGCGCATCGCAGGCAGTGCCGCGCGCGTCAGCCGGAGCACCGCCTCGCAGTGCACCCGCAACATCGTCAGCTCGTCCTCGAGCGGCACGTCGAGGAACCGGCCCGTGTGCCCGAACCCGGCGTTGTTGATCACCAGGTCGGCACGGCGGGCGGCGTCCTCACCGGCGGCGATGCCCTCCTCGGTGGCCAGGTCGGCGACCACCACCTCGGAGCGGCCGTGCTCATCGGCGGCGCGCGCGAGCCGCTCGGCGTCGCGGGCGAGCAGGATCAGGTCGAAACCGTCGGCGGACAGTCGGCGGGCGAAGGCCGCGCCGATTCCGGCCGTCGCGCCGGTGATGAGTGCGGTGGGCATGCGGCGTACGTTACTGCGCCGCCGGATCGAAACCTGCCGGGCGCGGCCCGAACCAGTTCGGCGTTCGGTGCATCTACTCTGATCGCGGGGCAGGCGCGCGCCGCTGGTGAGGGAACGACGGGGGTGGTTGCGGTGACGGGGATCGCGGAACGCATGCTGCTGCCGCCTGCCGAGGAGACCGGCGGTCCGCGACGGCACACCGGCCGGACCGTGGCGATCATCTGCGCGGCGGCGGGTCTGCTGCTGCTCGCGCTGGTCGCCGTCCAGATGGTACGGCCGCTGCCGTCGGCGAAGCTGCGACTGGTCACCCCCGCGAGCCGCACCCTGCCCGGCGCGCTGCGCCTGCCGTGGCCGTCCGCCGGCCAGGCGGTCGTCGAGGTCGACGGGCTCGGCCGCATGGGCGCCTCGGGCACCGGGCGGCCGACTCCCACGGCCAGCGTCGCGAAGGTGATGACCGCCTACATCTTCCTCCAGGACCACCCGCTGCGCACCGGCGAGGAGGGCCCGACGTACCGCGTCTCCGCCGAGGAGGCGGCCCGGCTGCCGTGGCGCGTGGCGCGCGACGAGTCGCACGTTGACGTGGTCGCGAACCAGCCGTTCACCGAGCGCGAGGCCATCGAGGCGCTGATGATCGTCTCGGCGAACAACATCGCGCACGAGCTCGCCCGCTGGGACGCCGGCGGCGACGCGCCGTTCGTGGCGAAGATGAACGCCACGGCGCGGCGGCTCGGCATGACCGGCACCCGCTACACCGACCCGAGCGGCTACGACGCGACCACGGTGAGCACCGCCGCCGACCAGGTCGTGCTGTTCCGCGCGGCGATGCGACGGTTCCCCGCCTTCGCCGAGGTCGTGAGCAAGCCGGCGTTCACGCCGCGCACCGGCGGTGAGACGCGGTCGGGCGGGAACACCCTGCTCGGCTCGTACGGCGTCATCGGCGGCAAGACCGGTTACACGAGCCAGGCCGGCGCCAACTACGTCTTCGCCGCGCGGGTCGCCGGCCGGCTGCTCGTCGGCGCGGTGATGGCGCAGCCGCAGGCCACCAGCGCGGCGGTCGCCGTGTCCGCCGCGCGGCCGCTGATCGCGGCCGCCGAGAGCTCCTTCACCCGCGTCACCCTCGCACCGCGCGGCGCCGTGCTGGCGCGGGTCGACGACGGCTTCGGGCACCGCGTCCCGCTGGCCGCGGCCGCGTCGGTCACCGCGACCGGCTGGCCCGGGCTGACACTGCGGCTCCGCGTCGAGGGTGACCCGCCGCGGCGCGCGCACTCCGGCCGTACCGTCGCCTCGCTCATCGCGGGCGGCGACCGCGTGCCGCTGCGGCTCGCGAGGCCGCTGCGCGCGCCGGGCGTGCTCGACCGTCTCACCCGCCTCGGCTGAGTCAGACCGTCACGCGGAGGTCCGGCGGATCGGGCCGCCGGGTGGCGCGGCGGTAGGTGAAGGTGAAGCCCGGCCAGTTGTTGACCTGCTTTCCGCCGGCGGTCGTGTATCAGCTCATGCAGCCGCTGGTCCACACGGTGTCGCGGAAACCTGAGCTGGAGCCGCCGGTTGAAGGCGTCCTGTACGTCGGGCCGCACGTCGATGTAGCGCGCGCGTGAGGCACGTACGCAGCCGACGATGTAGGCGAACTGCGACTCGTGCATGTAGATCGTCGACGTGTGGCCGAGGTTGGTGTTCGGCCCGTAGATCAGGAACAGGTTGGAAAACCGCTCAATCCGGGATAGCTGTTGTCCAGCCAGGTGCCGCCCAGGTCATCGCCCCGCGGCAGTGGCGTCGCCTCCGCGCCCGGGAATTTTCCCGCGCCGAGGTGGTTACGTGGTATTAGTTACTTGAAACAAGTAAGCTACTGTCGGATTCGACGTCATACCGGAGTCACACCATGTTCGTGGTCACGATCATCCTCGTTGTACTGCTGGCCCTCGCCTTCGCCATGGCCGGGGGACTAAAGGTCGCCGGCGCCAAGTCGGCCATGGACCAGGCCGATCATTTCGGCATCGCGCGTGGGCGTTACAAGATCATCGGTGCGCTGGAACTCCTCGCCGTGATCGGACTGCTGGCGGGCCTGGCCGTGTGGCCACTGGGCGTCGCGGCAGGCGTCGGCCTGGTGCTGCTGATGGTCGGAGCCGTCATCGTCCACATCCGGAGCGGCGACAAGATCGCACATTTCGCGCCCGCCATCGTTCTCGGCGCTCTGGCCGCCGCCGAGGTCGTCTTCCGCGCCCTGAGCGCGTGACGCGCCTCTATCAGGTACTGCGACACAGAGCACAGTGACCGGTCTCCGGCGCCGGGATGACGGCGTTCACCGGAGACCGGTCACCCCGTGAGGCCCGTGGGGCCCCCGGCCGGAGGGCGAGCCCGCGGCCAGGTGCGGCCGTCATCACTTGCGGTGCCGGTGTGGGCTCCGCTCTACCGTTGACGGTGCGGAAGCGACGCGCCCGGCCGTGCCGGGGCGTAGGCCGGCGGCTCCATCCCCCGTGGTGCCCGTGCGACGGGCCCGCGCCGGCCCGGCGGCCATCGCGCTCCGGGCGCAGGGGCCTGGCGGGTCAGTGGTGGCGGTAGTGGAACGTGACGCCGTACGTGCCGCTCTTCGGGGACTTGGCGACCTTCACGCCGGTCAGCGTGAAGTGGCCGATCGTCGCGCCGTGGGCGACGGTCGTCGCCGTGATCGTGCGGGCCGTATGGCCGGCGACATCGGTGATGCTCACCCGCATGCGGCCTGAGTGCAGGGCGCCGGTGTGGACGCGCAGGCCGCTCGCGGTCTTCACGCCGCCCGGGGCCTGCCACCACACCGCCGTCCGGCGGTGTTGGCCCTTCGGTGCGGCGGTCGCGCCCGGGCGGGCGGACGGGGAGGACTTGCGCGCGGCGGCGCGCTCCCTTCGCACCGCCCCCGCAGGGTCGCTGCAGCCCGCCAGCAACCCGATCGCGACGACCATTGCCGGAAGGCGGACGCCTCCGCGCATGCTTCCTCCTCGTTGAACGACGAGGAAACCCTATCGGCGCCGCCGGACGCCTTCGCGGGCGCCGAGCTTGCCCAGCAGCCGTACGAGGGTGTCGCGTTCTTCGGCGGACAGGGTCTCGGCCCACAGTGTCTCGCGTTCGTTGTGCGTGGCGAACGCCGTGCTGATGGCGTCGTCGCCCTTGGTGGTGAGGCTGAGGCGTACGGCCCGCCGGTCGTTGACGTCGGGGACCTTGCTGACCAGGCCGTCCCGGTCGAGGGTGCCGACGAGGGCGGAGACCGCCTGCCGGCTCATGCCGGACAGCTCGGCCGCGCGCTTGGCCTCCATCGGCCCGGCGATCCACAGCGTGAACACCAGCCGGAACCCGGGGTAGCTCCAGCCGCGCGGCCGGTGCACTACGGACTCCATGTCGTAGACCACCATGTTCGTCACCCGGTAGAGGGTGAGGATGAGGCGCATCGCCTCCGGGTCGATGCCGGGGAGCCGGTCGCGGGCGCGCTCGACGGCGGCGTCGACGAAGGACCAGAAGTCGACGTCTTGTGCGCTCACGGACCACAGCTTAGAGTCGGAAACAGGAACTAATCAAAGGTTTTATTAATCGCGGGAGTCGAAAATGCCCTTCTATCGCGTGGTCGGGGAGGTTCCCCGCAAGCGCCACATCCAGTTTCGCAAGCCCGACGGCGGGCTGTACGCCGAAGAGCTCATGGGCGAGGAGGGTTTCTCGTCCGACTCGTCGCTGCTCTACCACGTGCACCTGCCCACCGCGATCGTCAAGAGCGAGGGCGTGGACCTGCCGGCGCACAGCGTGGGCGCCGCGCCGAACCATCCGCTGATGCCACGCCACTTCAAGCCGCACGACCTGACCGCCGGCGGTGACCCCGTGCTCGGGCGGCGGCTGCTGATGGCCAACGACGACGTGCGCATCTCGTACGTGGCCGCGGACGCCGACGGTGACCTCTACCGCAACTCCGCGGGCGACGAGTGCGTGTACGTCGAGGCCGGCGCGGCCCGGCTCGAGTCCACCTACGGCGCGCTCGACGTCGGCCCGGGCGACTACGTCGTCATCCCGACCGGCACCATCCACCGCTTCGTGCGCACGAGCGACGCACCGCTGCGGCTCATGGTGTTCGAGGCCTCGGGGCACATCCGGCCGCCCCGGCGCTACCTGTCGCAGTACGGCCAGTTCCTCGAGCACGCCCCGTACAGCGAGCGCGACCTGCGGGCGCCGGCCGAGCCGCTGGTCCTGGACGGCGAGGACGTTCCCGTTCTCGTACGGCACCGGGGCGGCATGTCGCGGCTGACGTACCGGCACCACCCGCTCGACGTCGTGGGCTGGGACGGCCATCTCTATCCCTATGCCTTCAACATCAACGACTTCGAGCCGATCGTGAAGCGCACGCACGCTCCGCCGCCGGTGCACCAGACGTTCGAGGGTCCCAATTTCGTGATCTGCTCGTTCTGTCCCCGGCCATTGGACTTCCACGGCGACGCCATTCCGATTCCGTACAACCACCACAACGTCGACTCCGATGAGATGATGTTCTACGTCGGCGGTGACTATTCGGCGCGTAAGGGATCTGGCATCGATGTCGGATCGATCAGCCTGCATCCGTCCGGATTCACCCACGGGCCGGCGCCGGGCGCCGTTGAAGGGATCATCGAGGCGGTCCGCAACGGTCACACGGAAACGACCGAGATGGCAGTCATGGTGGACACCTTCCGGCCGCTCAACATCGGCGCCCAGGCCTCATCGGTCGAGGTGGGGGACTACGCCTGGACCTGGGCCCGCTAGGGAGACCGGTCGCGTCCGTATCGCTCCATCGCAGATCTCAGAATGAATTAGATCGCCCATTCGTCGCGAACCGAAAATGCGTAATCACTGCGTGTGACGAATGCTGGTCCGGGTAGAAGATGCACCGGATCCGGGTGCCCGGCTGTGCGGTTTCGCCTCGGGCGCCCGGCTCCCACGTGACACGGCTGTTTCTACCTGAACGGAGATCATGCATACGCAAAATGTGCACGCTCGGGACCGGGGTTCGGTCGGCATCAGCGTGTACGCCATCTGCGCCATCTAGCGCTGACCAATAGCACGTAAGTCTCCACCCACCTCGTTGGCGCGAGCGGCGGGCGGACGAACGGCCCTCACACCGTGGGCGCCGGCCTTCCCGGGACGCCGGGAAGGCCGGCGCCCACGCGCCGTTTCAGGCGAGCACGGGCACGGCGGCGAGAAGAGTACGGGTGTACTCATGCTGAGGCGCGTCGTACAGCTCCCCCGCCTCGGCCAGTTCGACCAGCTCACCGTTGTGCATGACCGCCACCCGGTCGCTGACCTGCCGCACCACCGCGAGGTCGTGCGAGACGAACATGATGGTCAGCTCGTACTCCTCCTGCAGCCCGCTCAGCAGCTCGAGGATCTGGGCCTGGGTCGAGACGTCCAGCGCCGATACGGGCTCGTCGCAGACCAGCAGCTTCGGCCGCAGGGACAGCGCTCGGGCGATGCCCATGCGCTGCCGCTGGCCACCGGAGAACTCATGCGGGTACCGATCGTGCCGCGCGGCGTCCAGCCCCACACGCTCCATCAGCTCGCGGGCGGTCCGCAGGGCCTCGCGGTCGCCGGTGCCCTGCACGCGCAGCGGGTCGGCGATGCTGTCGCCGACCGTACGCCGCGGGTTCAGCGAGGAGACCGGATCCTGGAAGACCATCTGCAGGTCCCGGCGGATCGGGCGCAGGCGCCGGTCCGGCAGCCGCGTGATGTCCTGCCCGGCGAAGACGATGCTCCCGGCCGTCGGTTCCAGCAGCCGCACGATCATCCGGGCGAGCGTCGTCTTGCCGCTGCCGCTCTCACCCACCACGCCGAGCGTCTCGCCGCGCCGGATGTCCAGGGACACGTCGTCGACGGCCCGCATGACGTCGTGGCGCAGCCCTCCACCCGGCCGTCGGAACTCTCGGGTGAGGCCGGCCACGGTCAGCAGCGGCTCCCCGGGCTCCCGTCGGGCCGGACGCGGGGCGTCGATGCGGGGCACGGCGGCCAGGAGAGCACGCGTGTACGGCTCGGCGGGCGATCGCAGCACCTCGCTCACCGGTCCCTCTTCGACCGCCCGGCCGTTCTGCATGACCAGGACGCGTTCCACCGAGCGCGACACGACGCCGAGGTCGTGCGTGACGAGCAGCAGGGCCATGCCGGTATCGGCCCGCAGCTCGTCGATGAGGTCGAGGATCTGGGCCTGCACGGTCACGTCGAGCGCGCTGGTCGGCTCGTCGGCGACGAGGATCTCGGGCTCGCACGCCAGCGCCATCGCGATCAGCGCCCGCTGCCGCATGCCGCCGGAGAACTCGTGCGGCCGGGCCCGTGCCCGCCGCGCCGCGTCCGGGATGCCGACCCGGTCGAGCACCTCCACCGCCCGGGCCCAGGCCGCCCTGCGGCCGGCGCCCGTATGCGTGCGGTAGACCTCGGAGATCTGGTCGCCGATCCGGTAGTACGGGTCCAGCGCCGACAGCGGGTCCTGGAAGATCATCGCGATGCGGCGCCCGCGCAGTCGCCGTACGGACTCATCGTCCAGCGCGTTGACATCGTCGTCGCCGAGCATGATGCGTCCCGACACCCGGGCGCCGGAGCGCCGGTGCAGGCCCAGCAGGGCGAGCGCGGTCGTGCTCTTGCCCGACCCGGACTCGCCGACGATGCCCAGGGCGCCGCCCGCGGCGAGGTCGAAGGAGATCTCCTCCACCGCGCGCAGTGCCGCGCCCCCGTCCGCGGCGGGGAAGTCCACGGTCAGGTCCCGTACCGACAGCACGGGCGCGTCAGCATCGCTCATGAGAGCACGACCCTCCGGTCGACCACGGCGTACAGCAGGTCCGCGGCGGTGTTGGCGACCACGATGGCGGCCCCGGCCACCAGCGTGAGCCCGGCGACGACCGGGAGGTCGACGTTGTTGGACGACTGCACGATGAGCTGGCCCAGGCCGGGCAGCCCGAACAGCGTCTCGGTGAGCATCGCGCCGACCAGGATGTAGCCGAAGTCGTAGGCGCTGAGCGTGATGATCGGAGTGAGCGTGCCGCGCATCGCGTGGCGGCCGACGATCCGCCGCTCCCGCACGCCGTACGCGCGGAAGGTGCGGATGTGGTCCTCCGACAGCGTCTCGAGCATCCCCGTACGTGTCAGCCGCGTGTAGACCGCGGCCTGCGCGATGGCGAGCGTGAACCAGGGCAGGAGCAGGTTCTTCGCCCAGGCGGCCGGGTTCTCGGTGAGCGGGACGTACACCGGGAAGTCCAGCCAGTGCAGATAGCCGCAGAAGAGCATCAGCAGGAGCATCCCGCTCACGAAGATGGGGGCGCCGTAGGCCAGGACCGAGGCGGCCGTCACCACGCGGTCGGTGAGCCGGCCCGCGCGCAGCGCGGACAGCACTCCCGCCGAGACGCCGACGAGTAGCCACACGACCATCGCGCCGGTCGTGAGCGACAGTGAGACCGGCAGGCGCTGCCCGATCAGGGAGAGCACCGGCTGGTCGTTCTGGAACGAGAAGCCCAGACAGGGCGCCGCGCAGTGGGAGACGTCCGGGCCGGAGCTGTAGTCGCGGCCGACGAAGATGCCTTCGAGGAAGTGCCAGAACTGCAGGTACTCCGGCTGGTCAAGGCCGAGTTTGTGGTCGATCGCGGCGAGCTGGCCCCCGCCGCAGCCCTTGCCGCACACCAGGACCGCCGGGTTCGAGGGCAGCGCGTAGAAGATGACGTAGATCAACGCCACCATCACCAGGAGCAGCACGACGGTGCTGGCGAATCGCCGCAACAGGTAGCGCGTCACTTCCTGCCTCCCCGCAGCGATGGGGCCTTCGGGTCCAGGGCGGTGCGCACGCCGTCGGCGAGGAGTGTGAAGGCGAGCACGTTGAGGAGCAGCAGCAGGCCCGGCACCAGGACGTACGTCGGGTCGGCCTGGAACCAGGTCGTGGCGGTGGACAACATCTGGCCCCACGACGAGTCGGGCGGGCGTACGCCCACGCCGAGGAACGACAGCCCCGCCTCGGAGATCATGTTCGAGGGCAGCAGCAGCGCGGCGTAGGTCACGAGCGGCGCCGAGACGCCGGGCAGGATCTCGCGCAGCGCGATGCGGACGCGCCCCGCCCCGGACAGCCGGGCCGCGGCGACGTAGTCCCGGGTCCTCAGCGACAGCACCTGCCCGCGGATCAGCCGTGCCACGCCGCCCCAGCCGAACAGGCCGATCACGATCATCAGGAGTATCGGCCGCGGGAACGTTCCCGGCACGATCGCCAGCAGCGCGATGGCGAAGATCAGCTGGGGGAAGGAGATGGCCAGGTCGATCAGCCGACCCAGGAAGGCGTCGGCCACCTTGCCGCCCAGCCCGGCCGCCAGCCCGACGCTCACACCCAGCAGGATCTGCACGATGAGGGTGCCGAACGCGACGAGGAAGGAGATACGCGCGCCGCCCAGCGCGCGGGCGAACAGGTCGCGGCCGGTCGTCGGCTCCACGCCGAGCCAGTGCGCGCCGCCCGCGCCGCCGAACGCCCCGCGCGGCACACCGCCGCGCGCGGAGTCCAGCAGCTCCGGGTGGTACGTCGTCGGGTCCTGACCCTCGAGATGGATCAGCAGCGGCGCGGCGAGCGCGGCGACGATCATGACGCCCGCCACGACGAGCCCCGCCATGGCCATCCGGTCGGCGAGCAGCCGCCGCCGTACCTGACGGCCCCGGGTCGGCGCCTCCGTAGAGACGCCGACCTCGGTGATCAACTCAGCGGTCACTACTTCACCGAGACCATCGCGGGGTCGTACGAGCCCCGCCACTGGTCCAGGTAGGCGTTCTTGAGGTTCTTGCCGGTCAGCCGGATGTAGATCGGGTGGATCAGCGGCACGGTGAGGGCCTGCTTGCCGATCTCGGCGTCCAGCGCGCCCCAGCGCGGCCGGGCCTGGACCGGGTCGGTGATCTGGTTGATGGCGTCGAACTCAGCGTTGATCTTCGGGTCGTTCAGCTGGGAGGCGTTGAAGTTGCCGCCGTCCTCGAGGATCTGCCGCCCGTCGAAGATCGGCGCCAGGAACGGCCCGCCGGTCGGCCAGTCCGCACCCCACGTGGCCAGGAACATGCCCGGCTCCGTGGAGGGCTTCTGGACCGTGTCGCCGTACCCCGCGTCGTCGTAGGGCTTGAGGTTCACCGTGATGCCGGCCTGCTTGAGCGCCGCCTGCAGGGCCGTGGCCACCGCGGGACCGTCGTGGTTGTAGTCGGCGTTGCGGTGGGCGAGCGTGATGGTCAGCCCGTTCGGATGGCCGGCCTGGGCGAGCAACTCCTTGGCCTTGGCCGCGTTGCCGTTCGGACCGGCCGGGAAGTAGTCGTAGGGCTGGTAGCCGAACGCAGCCTGGTCGGGCAGGAACGTCGTCGCGGCCTTGGCGAGGGAGCTGCCGCCGACCGCATTGACCACCGACTGGCGGCTCACCGCGTACGCGACCGCCTCCCGCACCCGGATGTCGTCGAAGGGCTTCACCTTCGTGTTGAAGGCGATGTAGTCGGTCTCGCCGAACTCACCCTTGACCGCGCGCTTCTTGAGGCTCGGGTCGGTGGAGATGCGGGCCAGCTCGGCGGGGGACAGGTCGGTGTCGGTGGTGATCGCGTTCGCGTCCTTGCCCGCGCTGGAGCTGAGCCGCTGGTTGATCACGGCCGAGTTGAGGCCGTACGTCCCCTCCAGCCGGTCCGGGCAGGCGAGGCGCTGGTCGTCCACGCTGCGCGACCAGTACGGGTTGCGGACGAGCACCAGGCTCTTGTCCTGCTCGTGGGAGGCCACCTTGTACGGACCGCTCGACACCGGGTGCTTCTCGTAACCCGTGCCGTCGTCCTTGGCCTTGGGCACCGGGGCGAACTGCGTGGCCGTCGCCACGTACGGGAAGTCGCCCTCGGGCTTGCGCAGCTTGAAGACGATGGTCTTGTCGTCGGGCGTCTGGATCGAGTCCAGCTCCTTGCCCTTGTACGGCCCCTTGTAGTCGGCGCCGCCGGCCAGCCAGTCACGCAGGTAGGGGATGCCGCCGGGCAGCTCGGGCGCGAACGCCCGCTCGACGCCCCACTTGATGTCCTTGGACGTGATGGGCGTGCCGTCGTCGAACTTCAGGCCGTCCTTGAGGTGGTACGTCCACGTCTTGGCGCCGTCGCTCGCCTTGCCGGTGTCGGTGGCGAGGTCGGGGACGACCTCGTCGCCGGCCTCGCCGGGCACCCGGTGCCGGGTGGTCAGCGTACGGAAGATCAGCGAGGTGACCGCGCCGCCGCCGGAGGTGTAGATCCGTGCGGGGTCGAGGTGGTGGGCGGTGGCGTCGCTCTGGTTCAGGACGTACAGCGTGCCGCCCTGGCAGGTCTTCGGGTCGAAGGCCGAGGTGCCGGAGGAGGAGGACGAGTCGCTGGAGGAGCACGCCGTCGCGGCGGCGAGGAGGGCGGCGGCGGTGAGCAGGGCGGGGCTTGTTCGCATCAGGTTCTCATTCGAAGCGGTGACTGCGGCATGACACGACTGCAAAGAAGGATGACAGTCGTGGCTTGACCAGGAAAGAGGAAGATCACGACCGAAGGCGCGGAACGCCGGGCGGTCGGGGGCGGAGGCTCAGGTCAGGCCGCACACAGCGCGCTGGCCTGCCGTCGAAGATCGACGTGCAGGCGGGCTACGAGGGGTTCGCTCCGATACACGGTCAGCATCATGCTGCTCAGTCACTCCTTACGTCAAACCACCGGGCGACCGAGGGTCAGTCTCCACCCTTTTAGGTAGGAAATATGAAGATTAGCCCACGGGCAACCCTCGTGCCCCAGGTGTTCCCCCGACCACGGATGCGTGGTCCACTGGGGGCGTGACGGAGGCCGACGAGGTGGCGCGCCGCTGCGCCGAGAAGATGTACGCGGCCGACCGCTCCTCCCGCCACCTCGGCATCGAGATCAGCGACGTCGCGGCGGGCCGGGCCCGGGCGACGATGACGGTCGCGGACACCATGGTGAACGGCCACGGCATCGCTCACGGCGGCTACGTCTTCCTGCTCGCCGACACGGCGTTCGCCTTCGCGTGCAACACCTACGAGATCGCCACCGTCGCGGCCGCCGCCGACGTGGTGTTCGTCGCCCCCGCACGGGGCGGCGACCGGCTGGTGGCCGAGGCCGCCGAGCGCGTCCGCTACGGCCGCAGCGGCGTCTACGACGTGACCGTCCGCCGCGACGGCGGCGAGGTGGTGGCCGAGTTCCGCGGCAACAGCCGGGCGCTTCCCGCGGGGGACCGATGACAGGGCGGCAGGCCGGGTGATGGGTGCGGGGGAGCGGTGAATCCGCGGCGGGAGGCGTGGGAGCTGCTGGGCGGGGAGTACGACGTCCGGGTGCTGGAGCCGTCACCGCCCGCCGCGACGACACCACTCTGGTACGCCGATGATCCCCTGGCCGGCCCGTACGGCGTCCGGCTGGTCACGCCCGTCTCCGGGCTCGGCCGCAGCTGGGACGAACTCGCCCGCGAGCGCCCGGGCCTGGCGGACTTCTGCGCGAACCGCTGGCTCGGAGCATGGCGCCGCCTCGCCCCGCTGCCGCGCGCCTTCGTCGCCACCCGGCGATCGCTGCACACCCTTGCCGAGCACGTGGTCGCGCCCGCCCGTCACGCGGCCAACGGCAAGATCGGCCTGCGCTTCACCCGTGGCGGTTTCGGCACTCCGTACTTCGGCGTCGACCGCCAGGTCCGCGTGGAGGCCGGCCGGCTGGTCGTCGACGGCACGGCGCACACGCCGGCGACGCTCGGCGAGGCGGCGTCGCTGGCCGGCGTGCCTCTCGGCATGCCGCCGGAGGTCTACCACCCGGCGACCCCCGCCGCACCGGACACGCACCTGCCGGTGAACCCGGCCGCGGCCGAGGCGCTGGGCGGCTGGTTCGGCTTCGGCTGGTCGGTGCTCGAACAGCTCCGCTTCGACGGCCGGGCGCTCTCGCCCGGACGGGTGCAGCTGTGGCCCGAGCACTTCGACCCCGCCGTGGACCTCGGCGAGGAGGCCGCCGGGCGTCGGGCCTCCTTCGGCGCGTCGCCGGGGGATGACGCCCACCCCGAGCCGTACCTCTACGTCAGCCCGTGGCGTGAGCACACGGGCGCTTTCTGGAACGACGACACCTTCGGCGGCGCCTCGCTGACGTACGCCGCGCTGCTGGCCGCCGACGACCAGCGCGAGATCGCGCTCGCCTTTTTCCGGCAAGGACTGGCAGAGCTGGACTCCTGATCCCCCCGCCCCGGGAATGCCAAGCCGCGCTTTCCCAAGCTCAGTTAAGAAATGAATCGGTTCCCGTTTAACAACGGGCGGGCAGGCTCCCTAACTGCGGGGGCACACGGGGGGACGGCCTCGAACGCAGGCCAGACGTTCCCGCCTACGGCGAACGCGGGGCATAACGGCGGACCACGTCGTGCGCCTGCTGGTGCCTTCCACGTCACCGTGCGAAAGGAGCGACATAATGCGCAAGGGAGTCAAGGCCGCCTTCGTGCTGGTCACCAGCCTCGGCTTGCTCACAACGGGGTGCGGCGACAAGCACAGGGCAGTGCCTTCGTCGGGCGGCTTCGCCCAGCCGTCATCACCTGGGCCCGAGTCTTCACCGCCGTCGACGGAGGCGCCCGAGTCCTCACCGCCGGCCACCGTGGGGCCGGAGTCCTCACCGCCGGTGGCGTCGATGACGCCGGCCGGTCCGGCAGAGGTCAAGGCCAAGGACGTGAGTATCGGCAAGATCTTGGTCGATGGCAAAGACATGACGCTCTACCTGTTCGAGAAGGACAAGGGGGGCAAGCCCAGCTGCACCGGTGCGTGCGCCACGGCCTGGCCGCCGCTGCTCACCACCGGCAAGGTCACGGCGGGGCCCGGAGTCAACGCGTCCTGGCTCGGCGAGACCGACCGATCGGACGGCACCAAGCAGGTCACCTACCACGGCTGGCCGCTGTACCACTACTCCAAGGACACCAAGCCCGGTGACATGCTCGGCCAGGGCATCAGCGCGTTCGGCGCCAAGTGGTGGGTCGTCGACGCGGGTAAGGGCGACAAGCTCGAGAAGAAGTAACCGCCGGATCAGCAGTCAGTCCTAGCGGCCACGCCCGTGGCGGCCGTCCCCCGTGTACGGGCGGCGCCGCCACGGCGACCGTCTCCGCGTCACCGCGAAGGAGCGGACAGAATGCGCAAGGGAGTCAGAGCCGTCTGCGTGCTCGCCGGCGTCGGCCTGCTCTCCTCAGGGTGCGGGGGCGGGCACCGGGCGGCGCCGTCCTCGGGCGGGTACGCCGAGCCGTCCTCGGCCGCTCCCGAATCGTCGCCCCCGTCGACGGAGGCACCTCCGTCGACGGGAGCGCCCTCCACGGAGGCGCCGGAGTCGTCACCGCCGTCGACGGAGGGCCCGGGGACTCCGCCTCCCGGCGCCTCGGCCGCGCCGAGCGCCGGCCCGCTCGAGATCCGGGGCAGGGAGACGCGCTTCGGCCGGATCCTCGTCGACGGCCGAGGCATGACGATCTACGTTTCCGCCAGGGACAACGCCGACTTCGAGTCCACCTGCACCGGTCCCTGCACCAAGGAATGGCCGCCGCTGTTCACCAACGGCCAGGTGAACGCCGGACCGGGCGTGAACTCCGCCTGGCTCGGCACGATCGGCCGCTCCGACGGCCCGACCCAGGTGGAGTACAACGGCTGGCCGCTCTACTACTCCGCGAGGGACACCCGGCCCGGTGACATCAAGGGCCAGGGCGTCGTCTCGAACGGCACCACCTGGTACGTCATCGACGCCGACAAGGGGCAGAAGGTGAAGTGACTAGGGCAGCTGCGGCAGCGAGGAGGGCAGCAGCCAGACGCCGCCCGCCAGCAGGGCCACCACGGCGACCAGCCCGAAACCGAACACCCACATCAGCCCGGGCATGCCGGTGAGACGGGCCAGCTGGTCGGCGTCGGAGTCGGGCGCGCGGCCACGCGCGCGCTTGGTCTGCAGCTCCATCACGGGCCGCGCGCCCGCCAGCAGCAGGAACCACGTGAACGCGTAGGCGAACGCCGCCTGCACGGTCGATGACCCGAACCACGACACCGCGAAGATCACACCACCGGTCGTGAGGACCGACAGCACCCCGTAGACGTTGCGGATCAGCAGGAGGATGGCGGCGAGCAGCAGGATGCCCGCCCAGAGCATGGCCGTGATGTGCCCGCTCGCGAGCAGTCCGGCCGCGCCGAGGCCGACCAGCGGCGGCGTGACGTACCCCGCGAACGCGGTGATGATCATGCCGGGCCCGTACGGCTTGCCGCTCGACACGGTGACGCCCGACGTGTCCGAATGCAGGCGGATGCCCTGGAGCTGACGGCCCGTGACCAGCGCGGCGAGCGCGTGCCCGCCCTCGTGGGCGATGGTCACGACGTTGCGCAGCACCTGCCACACCGAGCGGACCGAGACCGCCCCGAGCGCGGCCACGCCGGTGACCGTCACGAGCCACCACGGGGGATGCGGTTGCGTGCCGATGACGTCATGCCAGACGTCACCGAGTGTGGACAGATCCATTCATCACCTCTGAGGGGTACGACGTGTCCGGAGGCCGAGAAGTTTCGCGGGCCCGGCGAACCCATATCCTCGCCCATGTCGGCCAGTAAGGTGTTGCCACTATGAGCGACCCGTTGATGAGCGTTTATCCGCCACTCGAGCCGGCCTCCCTGGTGACGCGGCGGTCCCGGCTCTTCCCGTTCGACTCGGACGGGCTCACCCTGACCCACCTGGGCCGCGGCGCCATCTGGCTGGCGCTGAAGGCCCTCGGTCTCGGCCCAGGCCATCGGCTGGCGATGCCGGCCTACCACTGCGGCTCGGAGGTCGAGGCGGCCCGCCTGGCCGGCATCGAGGTCGTGTTCTACCGGGTGCTCCCGACGCTTCAGGTCGATGAGGAAGACCTGATGCGGGTGTCCCAGCAGGCCGACGCGACCTACCTGATCTCCTACTACGGCTTCCCGATGCCGCCTCTCCCGCCGGGCACACGGGTGATCGAGGACGCCGCGCACGCGCTGTTCTCCTACGACGGCGGCAGCGCGATCGGCTCGCGTGGCGACGCCGCCATCTTCTGCCCGCGCAAGTCGCTGGGCGTGCCCGACGGCGGCGCCGTGCTCATCCGCGGCGGCTCCATCGAGGCGACCGGACGGCCGCCGTGGAAGGGCATGGCGCGCTCGATCGCCTCCCAGGGCATGGGCTGGGCCGCCCAGTCGCGCGCCGGGGTCCTGCGCGCGCCCGCCACCAAGGTCTTCCGCAAGGTCAGCAAGACCGAGCAGGCGGTCGAGGCGGGCACCCTCACCGAGACCGTCATCGGCGAGTGGAACCTCGAGGTCGCCGACATGGAGAGCGCGGCGTCCAAGCCGTCGCGCATGACCGAATGGGCCGTGCACGGCGCGGACGGCGAGCGGATCCGTGAGCAGCGACGCCGCAACTACCAGATCCTGCTGAACTCCCTGCCCGAGGTCTGCCTCGACCGCTTCCGCGGGCTGCCCGACGGCGTCGCGCCGCTCTACTTCCCCGTACGCGTGCCCGAACGCGACCGCACCATCGCCGAGCTGCAGAAGCGCGGGGTCCGTTCCATCGAGATCTGGCCGGTGCCGCATCCGCTGCTCGACCGCACGCGTTTCGCCGAGGTGGAGCCCCTGCGCCACCAGATGCTCGCCCTCCCGGTCCACCAGGGCCTGAGCGAGTGGCACGTCGAACAGATCGCCAACGCCGCCCGAGAGGCCATCACGGCCGCGCACAAGTGAACGGCTGACGTCATGCCCGCCGCCTGCCGAAAGGCAGGTGGTGGCTCGCACGGCGGCGGCGTGGGTCAGCTGCCACTCGCTCCGATCGGCTGACCCGCCGATCCCGGCACGCCGTTCCGCGGGATGTAGAAGCGGGCGGCGTGGTACGTGAACGGCTTGATCTTCGACTCGAGTCCGGCCCGGGTGATCTTGTAGTCGAGCAGGTCGCCCGTCAGCATCGGCCCTGTCTCGATCGCGGCGAGCAGCTTGCTGGAGCGAGAGCGCCCCGGCACCGGGCATACCGGGCCGGGGCGCCACTCCAAGGCGGTGAGGCTTCAGATCTTGCGGATCAGCACGATCGGGGTCTGCTCGTCCTCGTTGCCGGCCGGGTTGTCCGACAGGACCTTCTCGACCCACTTGCGGTCGACGCCCGCCGACGCGCCGACAACCCACGCGCCGGTGAGGTTGTTGGCGTCGACGACGCAGACGTGGCAGCCGAGCGTGGTGGAGAGCTCCTCGGACAGCTTGTCCGGGCGGCCCGGGCCGAAGAGCAGGTGGTGGTCGTGCGGTGGCAGCGCGGCGGCGACGTCGTCGATCATCGCTGCGCCCGGTCCGGCGACGCGGTAGAACCAGCCACGCTTGCCGACGAGCTTGCCGGCAGCGCCGGCGGCGGCGCCGAGCAGGACCTTCGCGCGGCCCGCCTCCAGGATCGCGCCCTGCATGCCGGCCGGGCTGTGCAGCGGGCCGATCTTGCCGACGAACTTGCTGAGCTGCTTGGCCATGCCCTCGGGCGTGATCATCTCGAGCGGGATCATGCGGCCCTGCCCGGCCGAGGCCGGGCTCTCCGACAGCGCGAGGATGTCGTCGGGCCGCAGCTGCCCGTTGGTGGCCTCCTGGATCACCGGGAGGATGCCGCTGCGCAGCGTGATCATCTTCGTCTTGATCGGGATGCGGCGCGCGCCCACGGTGCGCTCGTCCACCGGCGCGACGGTCGGGGCCTTCGCCGGTGCCGTCTCGCCGAACTGCCGGTGCAGCATCTCTTTGATCTGGGCGTTGGCCGCGTAGATCGACGCGCCGCGCTGCAGGACCTCTCGCGCGCCCGCGGGGTCACCCGCGTCGAGCCGCAGGTGGGCCAGGAGGGTGTAGTCCGAGGCGTACACGAGGTAGTCCGGCGCCAGCGCGATCAGCTCGGTCTGGTATTTCAGGGCGCGGACGTTGTCGCCCCGGTCCACCGCCCACTTCGACAGGCGCTTCAGTGCGTGCCGGCGCAACTGCGAGTCGTCCACCACGGACTCGAGGAGGGACTCGGACTCATCGATGCGGCCGCCGTCCTTGAGGATGTCGGCGAGCGTCAGCGCGTACCACGGGATCATGGGGTACTTCTCACGCGCGGCGCGGACGATCTCCGCGGCGCGGTCGAAGTCGCCGCGCCACTTGTGCACCTCGGCGAGCGCGGCGGTGGCGAAACGCGTGTCGCCACCGGCCGTACGAGCCGCGTTGGCGATCTCCTCGGCCTTCTTGTCGTCGCGCTCGTTCGTGAGGACGAGCCAGGAAAGCAGGGACAGCCCGTCACCGTCGAGATCGGCCCGCTTCGACTCGAGGAGCTGCTGGGCCTCTTCCGGCCTGCGGAGCCAGATGTCGTAGGCGCGGCTAGTGATGCTCATGTCAGAACCTCATGCGTCGTCGGCTGTCTGCGGGGAGTCGGCCCATCATCGCAGAGATGGGCGACGCCCGTAGCGTCGGTGATCAACCCGGAGAACCGGGCGAAGCCGCCGCCTTGTGCGTGGTCACCCGCCACGGCATGGCGTAGCGGTCGATACCCTAGGTTCTCGTGGACCTCCTTGACTCCTGGCGCACGCTCCCAGCGGCTCAGCAGCCCGAATGGCCCGACCCCGCGCAGGTGCACGGGGTCGCCGACCAGCTCGCGAAGCTTCCGCCGCTCGTGTTCGCGGGCGAGTGCGACCAGCTCCGTACCCGGCTCGCCGCCGTGGCACGCGGCGAGGCGTTCGTGCTGCAGGGCGGTGACTGCGCGGAGACGTTCTCCGGCGCCACCGCCGACGACGTGCGCAACAAGCTCAAGACGCTGCTGCAGATGTCGGTCGTCCTGACCTACGCCGCGAGCGTGCCGGTGGTCAAGATCGGCCGGATGGCGGGGCAGTTCGCCAAGCCGCGTTCCAAGCCGTTCGAGGTACGCGACGGCGTGGAGCTGCCGGCGTACCGCGGCGACATGGTCAACGGCTTCGGCTTCACCGCCGAGGAGCGCGCCCCGGACCCGGGACGCCTGCTGCGCGCCTACCACGCCGCCGCGGTGACGCTGAACCTCTGCCGGGCGTTCACCCAGGGCGGCTACGCCGACCTGCGCCAGGTCCACGCGTGGAACCACGACTTCGTCTCGACCAGCCCGGCCGGGCGGCGCTACGAGCGCCTCGCCGGCGAGATCGACCGCGCGCTGGCGTTCATGAACGCCGCCGGCGCCGACCCGGAGGAGTTCCACCGCGTCGAGCTCTACTCCAGCCACGAGGCGCTGCTGCTCGACTACGAGCGCGCCCTGACCCGCATCGACTCGCGTTCGGGCCTGCCGTACGACGTCTCGGCCCACTTCCTGTGGATCGGTGAGCGCACCCGGCAGCTCGACGGCGCGCACGTGGAGTTCATGCGGCACATCCGCAACCCGATCGGAGTCAAGCTCGGGCCGACGACGACCGCCGAGGACGCCCTGGCCCTGATCGACAAGCTCGACCCGCAGCGCGAGCCGGGCCGCCTGACGTTCGTCGTCCGCATGGGCGCGGGACGCGTACGCGACAATCTGCCCCCGCTGGTGGAGAAGGTCACCGCGAGCGGCGCACAGGTCGCGTGGATCTGCGACCCGATGCACGGCAACACCTTCGAGGCGCCGAGCGGCTACAAGACCCGCCGGTTCGACGACGTGCTCGACGAGGTCGCCGGCTTCTTCGACGTGCACCGCGCCCTGGGCACGCATCCGGGCGGCGTCCACATCGAGTTCACCGGCGACGACGTCACCGAGTGCGTCGGCGGCGGCCACGAGATCGTCGAGGACGACCTGCACCAGCGCTACGAGACCGCCTGCGACCCCCGCCTCAACCGCGGGCAGGCACTCGACCTGGCGTTCATGGTCGCGGAGATGTACCGCACGACCAAGTAAGAAGGCCCCGCCGGTCGGCGGGGCCTCGCCGCCATCGGCTGCCCGGGTCGCAGAAGATGGCGATGGTGAACCGGGACCGCACGGACGCCGAAGGCGGCGCCTCCTCGTAGATCGGAGGCACCGCCTTCTTGCCACCACCGGGTGAGCGGTCACCGTTACGGCACTTCTTACCGGCTCCTGGGCTCAGACGACGCGTACGGCTCCGGCGAAGGGCCGGGTCGCGAGGTCGGCGACGCGCACGCGGTCGCCGGTGTGCGGCGCGTGCACGAACTTCCCGTCGCCGAGGTACATCCCCATGTGGTGGATGTCGGTATAGAAGAAGACCAGGTCACCGGGTTGCAGCTGGCTCTTGGAGACGTGCATGCCGGCGTTCCACTGGTCGCCGCCGTAGTGCGGGAGGTTCACGCCCACCTGGCGGTACGCCCACATGGTCAGGCCGGAGCAGTCGAAGCCCTGCCCGGGCGTCGCGCCGCCCCAGACGTACGGCACGCCGAGCTGCGACAGGGCCGCACGGACCGCGCCGATCGCCTTGGTGGATCCGCCGGGGATCTCCGGGACCGACAGGCCACGGCCGGCGCGTTCGACGGCGTCCTTCAGCAAGGGGCGGCGCACCTTGTCGAGGGTCTTCTGGATGGTCGTCTTCTTCTGCTTGAGCTGCGTCTTGAGCTGCGCCGCCTGCGTGGCCCGGTCCTGGGCGTTCTGCCAGGCACGTTCGGCGTTCTGGATCGCCTGCGTGACCTGGCGCACCTGCGTGTCGTCCTGCTGGGTGAAGTAATGCAGCGTCGCCGCCTGGTCCAGCAGCGCCTGCGGGTCCCTCGCGGAGAACAGTGCCGGAGCCTCGTCCGGACCGCCGTTCATGTAGCGCAGGGCGGCGAGCCTGCCGACGCGCTGCTGAATGACCTTGAGGGCCTTCGCCTCGCGCTGTGACGTGGCCTTGGCGATCGTCGCCGCTCGCTGCGCCTGCTCCAACCGGACCCTCAGCCCGTCGTACTGTTCGGTGAGCTGCTCGAGCTGGGTGTTGAGCTGGTCGGCCTGCTGCCTCAGGGCGTCGATGCCGGGAGTCGGCTTGGCGCCGGCCGCCTGCGGTGGCAGGACCAGGCCGGCGGCGAGAAGAACGCCGGTAATGACGGTGTTTCTCGTGCGGTGCTGCCTATCATGCGCTTTCGCGGGTCGCGAAGGCTCCATTCAGGTGCTCCTCTTCTCCTCGGCCGCCTACCGGGTTAGCTGACGGGTTCGGGCAAGGAGAAGCCCTACCGGTTACGGATTCACCCCGGGACCGAGAGCTGTGGGAGACAACCCCTGAAGCTCCGTGAATGGGTCCCCGGTTCGCCGGCCCGCTGGCTGCGCGACCGTACGATTCGGCGGTCCGGCCGGTGCCCGGCCGGTAACACCGCTGGACATTAACGGACTGTGACGGGGCGGCCAACCGGAACATGCGGAGATGGCCTTGCCTCTTTGGAGATGGTCACTGTGGGTGATGGAACTCTGGTTCTTTCCACCTAGTGCCCGCGGTGCCTTCGGCGTCGTACGCGGCGTTTTGTAGAGCTATTTCCGGTATGCGAATGTGGCTCATCCCGCGGAGACGGCCGAGTGGCGGTCCGGCCGGAGCGCGTCCACGTGCGGTCCGAAACCCGCGCCAATCCCCGTGCGGCCCGGCCGTCCTCTGGGTACGGCGGCGCGAAAAGAGCGCTCACATGCCGAGGGCCCTCCCCACGAGGCGGGGAGGGCCGGCTCGGTCCTCAGGCGTTGAGGGACTCGGCGGTGCTGGGCTGGGCCACCGCGGAGTGGAGGGTGTTCCAGAACGCCAGCTCGACGTCGTCCTCCAGCTCGGTGATCTTGCCCCAGAACTCCTTGTCCTCGGCCAGTGCCGCGGTCTCCGCGGAGATGATCGGCATGACCGCCGTGCCTGCGTCGGCGGCCTCCAGGTCGGCCACGCTGACGTCGGCGGGCAGCTCCACCGGCGTGCGGTGGTGCTTGCCGCGCTTGCGGACCCGCACGTTGGGCGCGGGCATCGGCATGCGGACCTTGGACTTGCTCAGCGCCAGCGCCACGGTGCCGAACACCACGACGGCCAGCAGCCCCGTGAGGGCGGCCTGCTGATCGGGCAGCGGCGGCGCGGAGTCGTGCTGCGCGGTCGTCTGCATCTCGTGCTGCGGCGTGCTCGGCTGGGTGAGCGCCTCCGCCGACGGGGGCGGGCCCGAGTGCTTGGGCACGTACTTCTGGTCGGCCGGTGCGGCCTTGACCTTCACCTTGCCCGGGTAGCCGTAGCCGACCACCTGGCTGACGTCGCGTGTGGCGCGGCCGAGGTGGTCGCTGTGGTTGGCCTCGATCGTGTGCAGCGTGCGGCCGTGCACCGACTCGACGATGCCGACGTGCTCGATGTCACCGATGCTCTTCCCGCCGTTCCACGAGAAGAAGACGATCGCGCCCGGCTCGGGCTTGTGGCCCCAGGCGTGGTGCTTCTTGAACCAGTTGGCGTGGGAGGGGGTGGAGGCGAACTCACCCGCCCAGTCCTGGACGCCCGCTTTGTCCGCCGCCCAGGCGAGGAACATGTCGCACCAGGGCGCGTCCGTGAACGCGGGGTCCTTGCCGACGTGCTTGCCGTACCAGTCGCCGTACTTCGTGTAGCCGCTGGCCTTCTCGGTATAACCGAGCTGGTCCTTCGCGACGTGCAGCAGTTTCTGACCTATCGGATCCATGTCTCCCCTTAGGCCGCCTACCGGGTTAGCTGACGGGTTCGGGCTAGGAGGAGCCCTACCGTGCGAGACGGATTCACCCCAAGGGACTTCGGTGGGTCCCCGGCTCCCGCTGCACTGGAGGCGCAGCGGGATTAGGCGGTCGGTCTGTCACCTCCGGGGTGGAGGTAAGTCACAGCCCGATTACGGCGCAATGTATCGGAAGTTTCGCGACAACGGCAACGCGTTCGGTGGGGAAAGTCTGGAGCGAGGTACTTACCCAGTGTAACCAAGTGCCGCGACGACCCATCAGGTAACGACCGAATAACCGCGCTCACCTGCGGAAATGTGCGAACGCCCGTCGGCGGCGCGAATGGTGCCAGCGCGCAGAGTAGCGCCGCAAGTTCGTCTCAGCCCGACGGCGCCGGAGCTGCCGAGGGGCCGGGGCCGACCGGTATGAGGGGAGATAGTGCAGTTCGCTCGGGCGACCCGGCGGAGGCAGGGTTCGGGACGCCAGGGGCCGGGGGCGGCGATAACTTTCGCCAATGTCGGCGGTATAGTGAAAATTCGCCTAAGCATGCCGACTCAACGTGAAAGCGCCGCGATCCCGGCCCCCGTGGCGAACGTCACCCGGCCATTCGGCCACGGTGAGCTCCGGTGCTAGTCGATCTCCAGGATGATCTTGCCCCGGCTGTGTCCGTCCGCGCTCAGGCGCTGTGCGTCCGCCGCCTCCGCCAGCGGGAACGTCCTGGCGACCGGCACCTTCAGCCGTCCGTCATCGACGAGGCTCGCCAGAGCCGCCAGATCGTTCGGATCCGGCCGTACGAACACGTAACGGCCGCCGCGCTCGGTGACGGACGAATCGACGATCGAGGCCCAGCGGCCGTTCGCCGTCAGCAGCTTCGGGGTGACCGTCAGCGCGTCGCCGCCGATCAGGTCGAGGGCGACCGACACCCCGCCCGGCGCGAGCCGGCGTACCTCGTCCACGAGGCCGTCGCCGTACGCCACGGGCTCCGCCCCCAGCGCGCGCAGGTGGTCGTGGCTGGCCGGGCTGCCGGTGCCGATGACCCGAGCGCCCTTCGCCACCGCGATCTGCACGGCGAAGGCGCCGACGCCGCCGCTCGCGGCGTGGATCAGCACCGTGTCGTCGCCGTTCACCCCCAGCGCCTTGGTCAGCGCCTGGTACGCCGTGAGCCCGGCGAGCGGCAGTCCGGCGGCCTCGGTCCACGACAGCCGGGAGGGCTTGCGGCCGAGCGTGCGCACCGGCGCGGCGACGAGCTCGGCGTATGTGCCGCGGCCCACGTGGTCCTCACGGACGTACCCGATGACCTCGTCGCCCGGGCAGAACTCGCTGACGGCGGGGCCGGTGCGTTCGACGACGCCCGCGAGGTCCCAGCCCGGGATGACGGGAAAGTCGGTCTGTAGGACACCGTCCATCTTGCCCTCCCGGATCTTCCAGTCCACCGGGTTCACGCCGGCCGCCTTGGCACGGACGAGGACCGAGTCCGGGCCGACCTTGGGCTCTGGCGCGTCAGTGGCGAGTTTGAGCACGTCAGGGCCGCCATATTGGTTCATCACGATGGCTTTCACACTCTGAGCGTTACCCACGCGAAGCGGAGATTCACCTGCCGTACGGGATCGGCCGGACGCGTCAGCGGAACCGCGCGTACACCGACAAGCCGATCAAAACCATGAGCAATGGCCCCAGAACGGTGAGCGCTGCGAACAGCGCGCTCCGCCCCACCTGGTGGCCGTACGGGACGAGTTCGGGCGGCCGGCCCGCGACCGGCCAGGGCTCGCGCAGCTCGTCCGCTGCCGGCCGGTCGTCGAACGCCGGATCGACCCGGCCGTCCAGCGGCAGCCCGGCGGCCCAGCCGAACAGCTCGGCCAGCGCGGAGGGCGGGCTGTCCAGCCCGGACGCGAAGTAACGGACCTCCCCGGCGGTGCGCTCCAGCGTTCGGATGGTGTTGCCGAGGCCGAGCCCGTCGAGCCAGGCACGCGCGTCACCGTCGAGGCCGCCGCCGACCGAGGTATGCCGCAGCACGTCGGCCTTGGTGACGACGACCGCGATGCGCCGCTGCCGGCCCTGGTCATCGCGCGAGCGCAGCTCCGCCAGCAGGCGCTGCAGCGTGTCGGAGGGATCCTCATCGGAGGTCGCGGTGGCGTCCTCGATCACCCTGCGCTCGTCGGTGGAGAGCGCGAGGCGCAGCTCGGGCAGGGCGAACGGGTCGATGACGAACAGCAACGCCTCGCCGTGGTCGAGATACCGCAGGCGTTCGACGCGGGTCGCGCCCGTGTGCAGCTCACCGGCCGGATCGAACAGGTAGAGGATCCGGTGGGCGGCCGGCAGGGTCAGATCGAGCATGGTGGCCGCGGGCAGTTCGGGGCCGGTCTTGGCGAGCCGCTCACCACGGTCGAGCTCGGCGACGGCCGCGGCGTACGCCCGCGCGTCGCGCGCCTCGACGAACTCCGCGCGCCCCTGCGCGCCGGCGGCGCTCGCGCGCAGCGCGCGTACGGCCAGGAACATCAGTGTCGTCTTGCCGGCCGCCGGCCCCCCGACGAACGGCAGCGGCTCGACCCGGGACCGCCCGATCCGGCCGGGCAGCCGCCGGTGGCAGTGCGGGCAGTACGCGCCGAGCCGGAACCGGCCCAGCAGGATCGTCGTCGGCAGGCGGGTGCCGCACCGGCAGACGTGCCGGAAGGCGCCCAGCCGGTTCGGCGCCAGCCGTGAGTGCCGTTCCTCACAGTGGGGACAGGCGTACTCCGGCAGCGCGAATCGCCGGTAGCAACCGGGGTGCGGGCAGGCGAGCAGGATGCGGCGGTAGGCCATCCAGACGCGCTCGACCGCGCCGAGCACCGTGACGCACACCGACCAGCCGGCCAGCCCGGCGCCCGCCATCGCGACGGCCGCGAGCCCGAACGCCAGGGCCGCGACGGCGAGCGGCAGCACCGACAGCGCGATGCCGGCGCACAATCCGAACCACAGCGGGAACAGCGCGAGCCCCTGGGGGAGCGGCAGCAGCGTCTCGGTCAGCGTGGAGAAGGCCCAGCGGGCCTGGGTCACGCACCAGGGCACGGTACGGCGTTCGAGGGCGAGCGCGTCACGCCACAGCTGCACCAGCAGATAGTGCGGGTAGGCGGCGTCCGGCGGCCCGGGCGCCGGACGTGTCACCGGGGACGGCCCGTTCAGGCCGGTCGCGGTGAGGGTGCGCCAGGCGGTCCGGAAGAAGCGGCCCACGCCGAGGCCGAACCCGGCGACCAGCGCGAGCGCGATCGCCACAGGCACGACGAAGACGAACTCGGCCGCGACCAGGCCGATCCACAGCAGCACGACCAGCGCGTAGACGAACGGCATGGCCTCACGCCCCCCGCCGCCGCAGCGCCCGCCACGCCGAGGCCAGCCCCGGGTCGCGGTCGGTGAGCGCCGACTCGACGTGCCGCCGGGCGAACCGCCCGAGGTCGTCGCCCCACTCGCTCAGCCGTGGCACCGGCGTACCCGCCTGGTGCAGGCGTACCTCGATCTCGGCGAGGTCGACGCGGTCCTCCCGGCCGGAGGCGGCGTCGAGCCAGTGGCCGGTCAGGCGTTCCCGTACCGTCTCGGGCGCGGCCGCCAGGACCTCCGCGCGCGAGCGCGCCGGCCGGTCGGCGAGCGCACCGGCCACCCCCTCGCACACCCGCCCCGTCAGCGGATCGCGCGCGTCCATCCGGCCGAGGACGCGAGCCACCTCGTGCTCCGTACCTGCCCGCAGCGCCTCGCCGTGACCGAGGACGATCCGCGCGGGACCGGCCAGTACGGGCAGCCGCTCAGCGACCAGCTCGGCGAGGCGCACGGTCTCGTGCGCGTCGAGAGGCGCGGTCTCGAAGACCCTCCGTGGGAGCCGCCGCAGCGGGGTGAACCGCGTCATGGCCGGGCCGAGCCGTTCGATGAGACGGCGGCAGTCATCGGCCGAGGGGGGTGCCTCCCAGAGCGCGGCGAGCAGATCCTCGATGTCCGGCAGGCCGTACGGCTCGAGCTCCACCAGACCGGCGGTGGCCGCGTGCCGGTCGGCGCGCGTGGCGAGCACGAGACCGCCGGTGCGCGGGGCGCGGGTCCAGTCGTTGTCACCGAGGGCCTCGCACGCGGCGGGGGTGAGCATGGCCCGCCGCGTGTCGGGATCGGCCGTCTCCAGCCCGGCCACCACACCGGAGACCACGGCCGGGCGCCACGCGCCGGGGGTCTCGCGCACGGCGGCGGCGATGTCGCCCGCGCCGTGCCGGGCGCACGCGGCGGCGCCCGCGGTCACCTCACCTGTCTGGATCCCCCCGCCGACCTGGTCGGCGAGGCGGACGACGCCGGCCAGCGCGTCCAGATCGGCGGCGCCCGCCAGTGCCGCGCGGAACCGGTCGGGCTGGCCGTCGCGCAGGCGGAGCCCGGGCAGGCGCTCCCGCAGCGACCGGTCCGACAGCGCGAGCGCGACGCAGTGGTCGGCGATCTCCGGCGCGACGTGCGCGAGGGCCGAGGCCAGCTCGAATCCCACGCCGGGAAGTGCTCCCGCCAGCCCCGGCCAGAGCCAGTCGGGCGCCCCGCCATGCCGTACGAGCGCGGCCGCGGTCGCTTCCTCGTCGGCGGAGACGGCCGTCGCACCCCGGCACAGCGCGAGCAGGATCGCGGCCCCGTCCGCCGAGGCGAGGACGTCACAGGCCGAAACGCCGCCCGCCTGGCTTTCGGCGGCGCTCGCCGGTACATGAGCGGCATCGTCCGGCAGGGCCCGCGTGCCGCCGCCCGGCCAGGACCACCGGCCCGGCGATGATGCGCCGGTACGCTCGCCGGCTGCCGTGCGCCGTTCAGCGGAGCCGCTGGGCGCGGCGGACAGACCGTCGTTCGGACCCTCCGGCGCGGGCATGCCGCCACCGGTCCACCGGCCGTTGGGGTCCAAAGTGACGGGGGTCCCGCCACTCCCCGGGGCCGGCCGCCCGCCCGCTATGGGCCACCGGTCGCTCCTGGCGTTCGGCGGCGACGGGGCCTCCTGCTCCGGGCCTCCGCTGGTGAGGAGTTCACCGATCGCGTCGATGCCGTCCAGGTCGCCCGTACGCCAGCAGTCGGCGACGACGCGGGCGAAGCGGCCCGGCCGCCTGTCGTCCCCGCCGGCCGGCTCGTCGAGACGGAACCCGCCGCCCGGCCACGCTTCCGGCACAGTGCCGACGAGGAGCTGCGGCGCGGACTCGGGATCGGCCGTGTACGTGGTGAAGGACAGGTGCGCGGCCAGGGCGGCCGGCAGGGAGTACGACAGCAGCGCGATCCACCGCGCGATGAGACCGGTGTCCTCGGCGACCAGCACGACCCGGCCGTGTCCGTCGGCCAGCGCCACCGTCACCGCGTCGAGCAGCACGGCCAGCCGGTCGTGCGCGTCCTGCTCGACGAGCCAGGCGATGAGGAACTCCGGCTCGAACGCCTCGCCGGGGACCAGCTCCGGCGCGCCGCCGGGCGGCCCCTCCCACGCCGGTGACTCCCACAGCTCGATCGGCCGCAACCCCTCCATCTCCTGCGGCGTCGCCACCAGCGCGTGCCCGGAGAAGTTGCCGAACCGGCCGGAGTAGTCGCGGCCCGTGTAGCGGCAGCGCACCGCGACGGCGTAGTCGCCCTCCCGTCCGTACGCGAGCGAGACGGGAAAGGCCGCCAGCTCCTCCGGACCGGGCGCGGACGGCGCGTCCGGCGGCGGCCGGTACGTCATGTACGGCGTGACGGCACCGGTCACGACCGGCGGCGTGCCGGGCGAGGTGGCGACGAACTGGAACCCGGACCGGCCGGTCGGACCGGACTCCACTGAGGTGTACCGCAGGTCCCATGCCATCAGCGGACCCCGTCGAGCATCCCGAACTGGTGTAGCAGCCACAGCAGCGGATCCTCGACCCGGTAGGGGCGGATGCCGCCCGTGCCGACCGCGCCCTCACGGGGTACGCCGCCGAGCGCGGAGACACCGAACAGGCCGTAGTCGGCGTACTCATGGCTCAGATAACGGTCCAGCTCACCGGCCTGCCAGTCGTGCAGCAGCGCACGGACCTGTTCGTGCACGGCCTCCCGGTCGTTCAGGTCGAGCGCGGCGCGTACGGTGCGGTTCTGCTGCAGCGCGCCGTCGAGCGGCAGCGCGTCGATCTTGGTGAGGGCGACCGCGGCCGGCACCGGGAGCCGCCGGCCGTGCGGCGTGTCCCGGCCGACGTGCAGCAGCTCGGTGACGCGCGCGATCACGTTGATCGGCTCGCCGTCGGGGTCGCCGCCGCCCGCCTTCAGCTCCAGCGGGTCGACCAGGAAGATGATCGCGTCGGCCGCCGCGAGATAGCGCAGGTGCAGGTCGGCCACGTCACGGCTGCGCAGATCCTCGCCCGCGGTGTCGAACAGCACCAGCGTCAGCGACATGTCCTGCTGCCGCATGCGCCGTCGCCGGGTGCGGGTGAGCAGGTAGACCAGCGGGTCGCGGGGGGTCGTGACCGCGCTGGCGGTGGCGGGCAGCAGCCGCCGGTCGCCGAACAGCGGACGGTGGAAGTCGCGCTTGTAGCGTTCGATGGTGCGGTCGTCACACGCGACCAGCGCGGTCCCGAGCTCGGCGCCGATACGGTGCGAAAGCTCGTGGAGCAGCACCGCGATGTAGGTGCTCTTGCCGGAGTTCTTCGCCCCGACCAGCGCGACGATCTTGCCTGGTGTCTCGCAGTACGCCCCGGGCAGTGGGTTGTGACATTCGGGGCAGACACGGCGGGCGGTGTCCTGACCGCACTCGGGACAGGGCGCACGACGCGGGAGCCCACGCCCGAGCCGCCGCCCGGCCTCGGGCGGATCGAACACCGGAGGCAACGAGGCGGACGCGGCCGAACCGGTGTAGGCGGCGAGCTTCTCGTCGAGCCGGGGTTGGCAGCCCGGCCCACGCCCGGGACTGCCTCCGCAGCGGAAGGCGATCCGCTCACGAGGCACGCGCGCGAAGCAGTAGGGACACGTGATGGACGGCATCAGCCCGCCTTCAGGTGGCGCATTGACAGGTCACGTAGCTCGGCGAACACAACAGAGCCCCGGGCGGCGGGACCTCGAGAGGCGGAGCCTTCGCGGCACCTGACGCCGGTCATCAGCCCATCCTCAGCTGGCGGACCGGAGGGTCGCGGAGCTCGATCGCGATGTCATCGGCGAAGCAGCGGAGCCAGAACGGCCTCGGCAGCCGGGGCATCGCGGCCTGGAGGCGCGTGGGTACCTCCACGTCGTCCCAGCTCATCACCGTTTCGCCGTCCGCCGGTCGCTGGGGGAGCGGGCCGGAGCGCGCGACCAGGACGAGCCGCCGCACCCGGGTCGCCGGCGTGATCGGTGCGGTCAGCGTGACGATCAGCGGGCCGCGCAGGCGTGGCCGCCGGAGCTCGTAGCCGACGATCGCGTGGCCGGGTACCACCGCCTCGACCGGTGTGCCGGTGACGCGGCGGCCGTACGCGGTGGCGGCCGCCGCGACCTCGATGGTCACCGCCTCGCCTTCGGGCGAGGGGAGGCGTACGCCGCCGTGGGCGTCGTAGCCGGCCCGGCCGACCGGCAGCCGGTGCGTCTCGCCGTCGCCGGAGTGCCAGCACACCTCGGCCTCGGTGACGTCCGGCGGCCAGTCGAAGCCCAGCATGATGACATCGCCGCGTCGTTGGGTGACCAGCTCGCGCGGCGGTGTGAGGTTCACGTGGTCGCGGTGTGCGCCGATCGTGGCGACGTCGCCGCTGACCGACACCGCGAGCAGCACGCCGGGGCCGGTGCGCACCGCGACGCCGCCGGGCACCGGCGCGGTGCGCAGGACGCGCCCGGCCCGGCGCACCTCTTCCACGGCGAGCGTCGTACCGGCGGGCCACGGCGGCGGGCCGTTCATCGCGACCATCTCCACCTGGCCGTGCCGGGGCTCGTCGTAGGTCACCACGAGGTGTCCGGCCGGGTCCTGCTCGACACTGAGGTCGCTGACGGGATCGGGCCGCGCGGCCGGGGTCGCCGCGGCGTGCACGCCGGGGGTGATGATCTCGTGTCCGTCGGCGCTGAGGTACGCGGCCGCGATCCGGTAGTGGTACGTCGTGCCGTTGGCGACCGTCTCGTCGCGGAAGCCGCCTCGTTCGGCCGGGATCGGCGTGCCGTCGCGGGTTACCAGGACGCGTACCGCCTCTGGCGGGCAGGCCCAGCGCGCCGCGACCACGCCGTCGGTGGCGCGCAGGAACACGTCGGCGGGCTCCGGGCGTACGTGCAGCGGGCCGGCGACGGCGGGCGCGGAGGCCGCCGCGCCGCGTACCGCGAACACCGCGTAGTACAAAGGAGCGTTCAGCGGCGGCGCCGCGTCACGGGCGAAACCGTCGCCGGAGCGCAGCGTCTCGCCGTCACCGGGGTGACGGGGCACGCGCCCGAGGCAGCGGGCGACGATGTAGCCGATGTCGCCGACCCGTGACGGCGTCTGCGGCCACGACAGCGCCACCTCCGTGCCCTCGATCACCGCCTCGATCCGGCCGGGCGCGCGGGGCGGCAGCCCGGCCTGCAGGTCCGCCGCGCCGGGCAGGTCGCCGACGAGCCGCAGCGCGTCGGCGAGCCGCAGCCACGCCTCGTCGGGATCGGAGAGTACGAGCGCGGCGGCCTCCTGCCGCAGGGCGGTCGCCGCCGTGATGCGCCGCCGGGCCTCGGCGGCCAGGATCTCCGCGTCACCGGACAGCTCGGCCGCCCCTGCCACGTCGGCGAGCTCGGCGGCGGCGTGGATCTCCCCGGCGTCGATGAGGTCGCGCAGCCGCGCGGCCAGGCCGCCCGGCGTGCCGCTCTCGCGAAGGACCGAGAAGACCAGCCGCCGCGCGTGGTCGTCGTCCACGCCGAGGTCATCGGCGGCGAACCGGAGCAGCGCGCCCTGCGAGGCCCGCTGCTGGTGCCGCTCGCGCAGCCGCGCCACCACGTCGTAGAGGATCAGCTCACCGAGGCGGTCGCCGGCACCCTTCAGCGTGATGAGCACCGTGTCGGCGTTGGTGCGGTTGCCGTCGTGCGGCCGGCGGCTCCACTGTTCGCTCACCCGCCGGATCGCCGGGCGCAGGTCCGGTGTGCCCCCGAGCACCCGGCCGGCCCGCTTTTCGCCGGTGACGAACTCGCGCAGGTGACGCGCGCCCAGGGCGTCGAGCGCGTCGCGGGCGCGGGGATAGCCGGCGTACGGCGGCGCGGACGGCAGGACGTCGGGCTCGCGGATCTCGATCCCGGCCGCGCGGGCCAGCTCCGCCGCCTCGCCGCCGATCTCGCGCAGGTCACCGGGGGCCAGCATCGCCATCTCACCGGCGGCGTCGAGCAGCCGGTGGCGCAACTCCGCACGCCGGCGGTCGGTCTTGCCCGTGGCGGTGGTCAGCTCGGCGCGCAACGGCGCCAGGTCGCCCAGCACGGCCCGCTCGAACAGCGGTGCGAGCTTGAGATGGTCGCCCTCCAGCCGGTCGATGAGCCGCCGGAAGCGCAGCTGCCCCCGCGACTTGCGCCAGCACATCCGTACGCTCTTGACGCTTTCGGCCACCTCGCGGGAGTTGAGCGGCTCTATGAGGGCATAGCGCACGCGCAGGTCGTCAGGCGGCTGGTTGCCGGCCACCCGGGCGGGCTCCAGCACCTCACGGACATAACGTTGTTCGTCAAAGACCGGCACGTCCGAGGTCAGTCCACGCGCATGTGGGCCAGGTCCGTACGGGACTCCTGCACCTCGTCCTCGGACATGCCGCCGACGCGCACATCGAGGGTGAGCTGCTCCTCGGTCTCCTTTTCGACCGCGGTGACGTGCAGCAGCCCGGCGGTGTCGAGGGCGAACCTCACCAGGATGGGATAGCCGGCCGGCTTGCCGGGCGGGATCTTCAGCTCGCCGTCCGCGATCGGGTTGTTGTGCGCGACCTCGGTCGACTCCGCGCTGCCGGCCTGCTCGACCACGATGATCTTCACGATGGTCTGGTCTTCGTCGACGGTACCGAACTCGCGTGACTTGCCGCGCGGCAGCGCGTCGTTGGCGTGCACGAGGTGAACGACGTGCTCCTGCCCGGTGACCGGGTCGAGGGCGATGACGCCGAACGCGCGCGAGGCCACGGTCGTGATCTGGCGCGCCGCGATGCGCTCCTGTTCGGCCTCGGACAGACCGGCGCGGGAGGCCAGGTCGCGGGCCTTGTCGCCCTCGCCCTTGGCCAGCAGCTGGCGGTAGGTCTCCTCGAAGGCGTACAGCGCGGCGCCCTTGGCCACCGCGAGATCGGGATCTTGCAGCTTGGGCTTCAGCGACAGCTCGCTGGACAGCCGCTGGGGCACCGCGGGCATCTTGGTGGAGCCGCCGACGAGCACCAGGTCGTCGTAGTCGCTGACGCCCTTTTCCGCCGCCGTCGCGAGGGTGCGCCCGGTGATCTCGATGGTGCGGTCGAGCAGATCCCTGGTGATCTCCTCGAACTTGTCCCGGGTCAGCTCGATCGTCGCGACCCGGCCCTCGTGCATGACGCGTACGACGTGCTGCGTGCGCACCGACAGGGCCTTCTTGGTCTCCTCCGCGTCGTGGCGGAGCTGCTGCTCGGTGTGGCGGTCCTCGAGCGGGTCGCCGACGTCGGGATGCTCCTCGCTGAAACGCTCGGCGAGGTATTCGACCAGCCGCGAGTCCCAGTCGGCGCCGCCGAGCTCGTGGTCGCCGTCGGTGCACACGACGCCGATGTCACCGTCGCGCAGGGTGATGACGGTCGTGTCGAACGTGCCGCCGCCCAGGTCGTACACCAGGATGGTGCGGTTCTGGTCGGGGTTGAGCACGCCGTAGGTGATCGCGGCGGCCACCGGCTCGGAGATGATGTCGATGACGTTGAGCCCGGCGATGTGCCCGGCCTTGCGGGTGGCGTCGCGCTCGGCCGCGCCGAAGTAGGCGGGTACCGTGATGACGACGTCGGTCGCCTCCTCGCCGGTCGTGGCGGTGGCGTCGGAGACCAGCTTGCGCAGGACGAACGCGGAGATCTCCTCGGGGGAGTAGTCGCGTCCGTGCAGGTCGCGGGTGACCTCGTGGCCCATGTCCCGCTTGATCAGGCTCACCACCAGCTCGGGGGAGAGCACGGCGGTGTCCTTGGCCGGCGCGCCGACCACGACGTTGTCCCCCGACTCGAAGTAGACGACCGACGGCGTCGTGTCGGTGCCCTCCATGTTGCGCAGGACCGTGGGACGTCCGACGTCGCCGATCCGCGCGATGCAGGAATGGGTCGTGCCAAGATCGATTCCGTAGACAGCCATGTCAATCCCCTCCGGCCGGGTCGGCCGCCATCCGGGCGACGATGACCTCGGCCCGTCGAACGACCTTTTCGCCGCGGACGAAGCCGGTGCGCTGGACGGTCACGACCGTGCCGTCCAGCTCCACGTCGTCCACATCGCGTGTGCCGGCGGGGCGGTGCCTCGCCGGATCGAACGGATCGCCCTCATCAACGGGCATGCGCTCGACCCCCGTGCGCGCGATGATCTCGGCCAGCTCGTCGGCGATCGCCGCCAAGAGCTTGGGTACGTGTGCAGGATCCGCCGTCTCCCGCTCCGACTCACGCCGGACCAGGTCATAGAGGCGGTAGAGCGATGTGCGGACCGGCTCGAAGGCGGACTGCAGCTCGTTGTGCCGCAGCCGCTGGTTCTCGTCGTGCAGCCGGTCGATGACGCGCTCGCGGTGCACGGCCCGATCATGCTCGCGGCCCGTCGTCCGCGCGAGGTCGGCCAGCACACCGTGAATGCGGTCGAGGGATGCCTCAATGGACCCATCGGCGGAGGCCGACGGGGACCTGGTCCCGCCATTGGGGGAAGAGGGATCATCGGGCATGGGACTCGCACCATAACTCTGAGTGAGCAAACTCGCCACTCCCATTGTGTCCATGCCCGGATGCGGACACCAGCCTTATCGGCACTTCACTTGGCTCCGGCGGAATTACTCATCGGTCCAGCTTGACAAGCCGTTGACTTCCAGAGCACCGCGAACTGGGACAGAACGGCACTGTTCCGGCAAGGCAATGGACCGGCCGATGGGCAGGCCCATCGCACCCGGCGAGCCATTTCCGAATTCCTCCCCGGAAAGGTCCGCACACCATCACGGACCTGGTGCTTCTCGCCTCCGTCGATGACCGGCCTTCGCGTTCCACACGCGCTCCCACCGCCCGGACCCGTCACCGGCGAACGACCGCGCCCGGCGATTACCGGCCCGCCGGTCGGCGCGTGGGAGGTATTCGCCGGAATCTCCGCTCAACCGCCGGAGACCGCCCCGCAAGCCGCGCGCTGCCGCTGGAGGTGGGGAGGTGCCACGCGACGTGGAGAGGTGGCGATGGCGAGTTCGGTGTGCGATGGGGGCGCGACGCCGTCGAGTGACTTGCCCGGCGATGTCGGTGCCGGGTCATCGCCGACGCCGCGGCCCGGCGGGCGGGTTCACCGCGCGCGACCGGGCCGGCTTCGAGGTGAAGGTGTACGGGGCCCGGTCACCGACGTTCCCCGCTTCGGGAACGTCGGCCTTTCACCGACGACGCGGTGTTCCATCCGGGCGACGCGCTGACCGTTCCGCCGGATGTCGAGGTCGACACCCTGCTCCTGCCGGTTCCACGGTCGGTCACCTGGCCGACCACGTCCGCGAGGCCGTCCCTGACGGCCGAGCCGAGCCGTGGGCTAGCGGACGGCCGCACCGGGCTGGCGCTGGCGCTCGGCCATGACGGACAGCACGTGCTCCACCAGCGTGATCAGTACCTGCTTGCCCGACTCGCGCTTGCGCACGTCGCACAGGATGACCGGGATCTTCGGGTCGAGGTCGAGGGCGGCCCGGATCTCCTCGGAGTCGTACCTCAGCGCGCCGTCGAAGCAGTTGACCCCGATGATGAACGGAAGCCGGCGGCGCTCGAAGTAGTCGATCGAGGGGAAGCAGTCGGCGAGACGCCGGGTGTCGGCCAGCACGACCGCGCCCAGGGCACCGAGCGCGAGCTCGTCCCACATGAACCAGAAGCGGTCCTGACCGGGCGTACCGAACAGGTAGAGGACCAGGCCGTCCCGGATGGTGATACGGCCGAAGTCCATCGCCACGGTCGTTGTGGTCTTGCGCTCCACGCCGGAGACGTCATCGACGCCGACGCTGCGGTCGGTGAGCTGTTCCTCGGTCCGCAGCGGCCGGATCTCGCTGACCGCGCCGACCATGCTGGTCTTGCCGACACCGAATCCACCCGCCACGAGGATCTTCACGGCGAGCGGCATGGCAGCGCCCCGGGAGGGGTCAGAGCGCTTGGAGTCCATTCAGCACTTCCTTCAAAAGCCGTTCATTGGGAAGACGATTGTCCGGCTCGGGC
>JAOPYG010000143.1 GCA_025964685.1 Actinoallomurus sp.
AATCCTGTAACCGCAAAACAACAAGTGCCAACTCTAAGCGCACTCAGTTCGCCCTTGCCGCCTGAGGTTAGGTAGCGAACTTGTCAGCCCGGGAGCGTCTCCGACCCGGGGTCTGGCATCGTAAGGAGACTCCACCTGTAGTCCCGGCCGCGGGAATTACGGGAAAAACTAACAGCGGCTGAGCCTGTCGGCGACACGCCTGCGTGAGCGCCGGGGCTGAGAAAACGACTAGCAGGCTGCGCCCGGAGAAGCCCTGTTTTGATACTGAAGGACGCGGGTTCGATTCCCGCCACCTCCACTGACACTCATTGCGGCCCGACTGAAATGCCTTTTCAGTCGGGCCGCTCTGTCGTTTTACGCTTGAACCGGTTGATCCATATGGCGCGATCGTTGTCTGTCTCGGCCGACGGCGTCCTCTTCTGCCGATGAGGGGTCGAGACAGCCCTTCGCTGTCGAGCCCATAGTGCAGCGCAACCTAGCTTGCCGCAGGCCCGCTCAGGGGCCGCTCGCGCCGAACGCGAATGCCTGCCCTACCAAGGCGACTGATCAGCCAACCGACCACCGCGGCCCACCGGCCGCGACACTAGCGCCGCCACCGAGCATCGGCCGCTTGACAACCCGTGCGCGCGAGAACCCTCAAGATCAAGATTGACCCAGCAGGCGAAACCTAGAGGTCGATGACGACCTTGCCGTGCACGTGCCGGCCGGCTTGAAGCTCGACCGCGGCGCGGATCTGCTCGACCGGGAAGCTTGCCGCGATGGGCACACGGAGCTGGCCCGCCGCGACCAGGCGAGCAATCTCCTCTATGGCGCCGGGGGCGGCGTTAGCGCCGTTTGCCGGTGTGATTCCGTCGACCTGTGCAGCGATGGTGGTGATGCGCTCGTCCGGAACGCTAAGTTCTCGTGCCGCCTGCGCCGTCTCCGTCCCGTATAGGTCGATGGCCGCAGTGACGCCGGCGGGAGCCAGAGCACGGAGCCGGTCGACCAGGCCGTCGCCATAAGCGACCGGCTCGGCCCCGAGGGCACGCAGGGCGTCGGCCGACGTCGCCGATCCCGTCCCGATCACTCGCGCGCCCGCGAGGCGAGCGAGTTGCACGGCGAACACGCCGACCCCGCCTCCCGCGCCGCCGATGAGCAGCGTGTCGCCCGGGCCGGGTTTGACAACGGCGAGCGCGGCGGCGGCTGTGCACCCCCCTATGGCAAGGATGGCGGCTGTGCGGTCGTCGACGCCGTCGGGGGTATGGTGCGCGTCGCCGCCCGCCGCGATGGTCCCTGCCACATCTATTACTACGTAGTCGGCGACCGCGCGGGAGAGGGCGCTGCCGAACACTCGGTCGCCGGCCGCGAACTCGGTCACGCCATCACCGACCTGGTCCACGACCCCGGCATAGTCGGTTCCGAACCCGGACGGCAGGCCCAAGCCGAATCGAGTGGCGGTCTCTGCGTCGGAGGTCATGAACCAGTCCATCGGGTTCAGTCCAGCCGCGGTGACTCGCACGCGGATCTGCCCCAAGCCGGCCTGCGGTGCGGGTACCTCGCGGAGGTTCAGGACCTCGGGGCCGCCGAATGACTCGAGCTGGACCGCTCGGCTCGTGGTCGCCGACGTGTTGACGCTCGGTTGTTGCATGCTCACTTGTCTCCTTTGGCGGCGAATGAAGGCAACGAGAAGCGGACTATGCTCCGTTTATAAGAAGCACCGTACCCTAATCGGAGCGTGATCCGTTTTGGCAGAGTCGGAAACTCGCGTGCCGCGAGCGGATGCGACTCGCAACCGCAACCAACTCCTCGAAGTCGCGACCCGCGTGTTCGTGTCCGCAGACACCGAACCGTCAATGCGCGCGATCGCACGCGAAGCAGGGGTCGGCATCGCCACGCTCTACCGACACTTCCCCACCCGCGAGTCTCTCGTCGACGCGGTCTACCGCGATCAGGTCGCGCGGCTCACCGACGGCGCCCGCGAGCTCCTCGCCCGGCTTCCCCCGCCCGCGGCGCTGCGACGCTGGATGGAGCTGTTCGGGGACTGGATCGCGGCCAAGAATGGCATGCTCGACACGCTGCTCGCGATGATCGAATCGGGCGAAATCGCCCATGCCCAGACCCGGACCGAGCTGCTCGCGGCCATCGACGAAATCCTCAACGCCGGCCGTGTGACGGGCGAACTCCGCGCCGACGTCACTGCCGAAGACATCGCTGCCAGCCTCATCGGCATATTCACCGTGGCCCACCCGCCCGAACACGACGCCAGGGCAGGCCGCCTGCTGAACATCCTGATGGACGGCCTTCGATCTACACCCTGAATCGCCCATCTGCCGCGTTCCAAGTACGAACGCGCGTGCCCGTCTAACCCTCGTCCCCGGCCGCTTGCGCCAGCAGCGGCGCCACCACCTCTAGTTCGTGCGCTGACCGTCGCCAACGCCGAGCGGACACGCAGCGCCATCGGCTCATGCCGCCGAGCGCGCTTGGCTTGAGCCGTCTGGTCACCTTGGCTCTCGCCGACTACTCGTGGTGAGTAGAGCATCGAGACCTGCTCGAAGCGCGGTGACCTGGTCGTTTGTGTTCGAGTAAGCGGCAGTTAGGTCCACTGGTGCCCCTTGGGGGGACGACCCCCCAATCCCCCCGATGTGAGGGGCTCCGCCCCCCACAGCCCCCCGCGGGGCTGGGGTTTGCGGAGAGCATCAGGATTGATCAAGCGGCGTTACTCGACACTGGCTCACGAGAGCGGTGGCGAGTCGCGCCGTTCTTGTGTTGTCGCCGTCAGCGGCGGTGTTGCCTAGGTGGGCGGCGCCGCATTCCGCGCGGACCGCCAGCGGTCGAGAGTGGCCGGGCCGGCGGCGTGGTATTCGGCGAAGCACACGTGGCTGGGATCTCAAGGGCGGCGGCTGCCGAGAAGCGGATGTTCAAGTCGTGCCGAGCGAGCGTCAACCTCGGCAGCGAGCGCCCACTGATACGTGGACGGTGATCGTCTCCTTCCCCGCGCGAACCTGCAAAGGCACGCAGGCGGCCTTGTCGACGGAGAACCCGCCGGGAAAGACCAGCCACCGACCGGAAGCCGCGGGCGGTGCCGGGCAGACCGGGATATGCAAACCGGTGGTCCAATCAGCTGCGTTATTGCCCCAGGCGATAGAGAGGCGGGTGGCCCAGCTCGCAGGGACGGTCAGGCTGCCCTCACGCCCCGCACGGACGAGAAGTCCAGTCTTGGCGAAGAGGCGATGGGGGCCATCTGTCCTACTGACCTGCAGTGTCGATGTGATGTCCACGCCCACCACGTCAAGAATGCCACGCAACGGTCCGGTCGGTGACGACACTATGTCAATCGGATCAGAGCAGTCGAGATTGACCTGCCCCCGTGGCGCGGCGGCGCTGCCCGACGCAGTCGGCACGCGCCCGCTGGGCGATACCGCGGGGTCCGCCTTCCCCGTACACGCGGCCCCGGAGCACAAGGCGATCACCACGGCGACTCGGAGGATGGTCCGCATGATGGCCCTCCCGTCGCTACGGCATCCGAGCCATTCGACACATGATTACATCGTCGTCCCGCGAACGCACTCATCTGCCGCAGACCGCGCGCTCGGTCCAGCCGTCAGTTTGGAGTGGCTGGCACCGACTCCTGGGTGAACTGCCCATCGAGACCTGAGAGCGGCGCCGTGAGCTGGTCATTTGTGTTCGAGTAGGCGGTCGTTAGGTCCACGTGCTGGCCCGGGGGGCGACCCCCGGAACCCCCGATGTGAGGGGTCTCCGCCCCCCACAGCCCCCCCGCGGGCTGGGGTCTGCGGAGAGCTGTGATTGATCAAGCGGCGCTACTCGACACCGGCACGGTGGCGAGTGGCGCTCTTCTTGTGTTTCCGCCGTCAGCGGCGGTGTTGCCCAGATGGGCGGCGCCGCCGCTTCTGTGTTGTTCGGCCCTGTGGACTGCGATGAACGGCGCGAACGGCTCTGTCGGTTCGTCGTCGTGGACACGTGCGCGGCCGTCGTCTGTATCGACGAGAGGCGTGTGAAGATCGCCTGCTTGAGGACCCTCTGCGCTCGATCGCTGGCGAGCAGGTAGAGCTGTCCAGGGCGTTCGAGCACCTCTAGGACGGTGCGCAGAGCGTTCGCGCCGGCGTCGAGGTCCGGGCGCTCGCTCTTAGAGCGGCGTCCACACCCTTGTGGATACGTTCGCGCAAGTCTGCGGGAAGCGCCACGGTCGCGTAGTGATCGGCACCGCCGCTTCGACGCTGGCCACTGGCATGTAGGGGAGATCGCAAGTGTGGTTCTGGTGGCCTCGGACAAGCATGGCTATCGGCGTTCCTGGATAGGCCAGAGCCCCCGGCCACTTCATCGGCTGCCGTCTGCACCACCGCGCGTTCCTCCTCGGTGAACCGCACTGACACCCGGAACTGCCGCCCGCCCTGCATACGCCGACGCCGTCTGGCCACGAGATCCCCTCCCACTGCGACATCATCGACGACAAGCACGGCGCCGCTCCCCATCACTTGAAAAGGTCTCGAACGCACCCCCATCCCAGCCTCGCCGAAGGGCCTGCTCACACCGAGTATCCGGCTGGCTCTTGGCTTCGCCGAAAATCCTTGGCTGCCACGGATGCCGCCCCTCTATGGTTGATCGAGTGCTGAGTGACGGGCAGATCAAGGAGTTCGCTGAGCGAGGCTTTGTCCTGGTCCCACAAGTGGTGCAGGACGACGTACTGGCCCAGGCGGCCGGGCGGATCGACGAGATCGTCGCCGCCGACCCACCTGCCACCGACAAGCGCGGCAACCACTTCTACTTCCTCCCGACCAAGGACGAGCCGGCACTGAGAGCGCCCTTGACCCGTAGGCCCGCGTTCGGCCTCGCCGAGGAACTGGCCGGGGCCGGGACGCTGAAGTACCCGTGGCAGGTCCAGGTCGCATTGAACATCCCGCCGTACTCGTACCGGCCCGGCGGTCCTCACATCGATGCCGCCGACTCCGAGCCGACCGGCGAGCCGATCCGAGGCACGTTCACCCTTCTGGCCGGGATCTTGATGACCGATCAACTCACCGAGAACTCCGGCAACCTCTGGGTCTGGCCGGGCACGCATCTGACCCACGCCGCGTACTTCCGCGATCACGGCCCGCACCTGCACTGCGCCTACCCGCCGATCGACCTGCCCGAACCCGAGCAGATCAAGGGACGGGCCGGGGACCTGCTGCTCGCGCACTACCTCCTCGGCCACAACATCGGCGGCAACTACGAATCCGAGCAGACGCGACGCGCGCTCTACTTCCGGATCAGCGCCCGGGACCATGCATCCCATCGCAGCGAGTTCCTCCAGGACCCCTGGCTCGACTACGAGCCGATCAGACGACCCGGTCAACGACACCGCCCGCTCCACAGGCGTCTGATTGAGCACAGCAAAGGACGGGCCGACGCCAGCCATCTGAAGACCGCCTGATCGAGGTCCCCGCGCGCTCGATTGCTGGCGAGCTGGAGTAGGACATGACCGGCTGGCCGGCGCATGCGCCGCCATTGAGAAGGTCCACGGCTCGTGGTAGGGATTCGCGATGGACACTGCGCGCAACAAGGCGGTCGTGGCACGGTTCGACGAACTCGGGAACAGCGGCGGGGATCTCGCGATCCTCGACACTTTGTGCACTCCCGACATGGTCAACCACGCGTTGGCGCCAGGTCGGCCGCAAGGGCTGGAGGGAACCCGGGAGTTCCTGCGCCGGGCTCGTCGCGACACCCATGGAGGCCGTTGGATCACCTCTATCGTCGTCGCCGAAGGCGACATGGTGGTGCAGTTCGGCACGCGTGAACTCAGCTGGCCGGGAGGATCCTTCCGGGGAATCGAGACGCCGCCGGGAACCGTCACCAGAGACGTTGCGTTCGCGTACCGGTTGGTCGACGGGCGGATAGCCGAACGGTGGGCCATCCGCGACGACCTGTCCATGCTCATTCAACTCGGCGCTCTACACCGCTGACGCCGCCCGGCCGCTGCCGTCCTCTTCTAGCCGAATTGCGGACGTTCAGGTGTGGCGGAACGTCAATGGTCATTACCGGCGGTCGCGTTGAGGGGACTCGGTACGGCTGACCGTTCGGTGCATGCGGAGGAGCATCAGTTCGCACACGGAGAATACGACGGTGCCGGCGAAGGCGGGCCCGATCATGACTGCGATCATGATGGCGCCGGCGAGTCCGAGGCCAAAGATGAGGCGCTGGCGACGGGAGATCGGTGGTACGGCCACCGGGACCAGGGGCTGGATGTCTCCTCGGCCCGGCCCGTACACCATGAGCCCGGAGGCGACCCACCACAGACCGGCGCCGCCCCCGATGATCGCCACCAGCGGCCCTATCCGCGCCCCATCGCTAGCAGCCCCAACTGAGGACCATGTACGACATCGCAATGCCATTCTGATCGCCGCAGGCCACGATCGAAAGGCCATTGATCCTGGGTGCTCACTGCTGGTCTTTGATGGGTAGCGAATCAAGCTTCGATCGCAGCAGGTGACCTGGTCGTCTGTGTTCGAGTAAGCGGCAGTTAGGTCCACTGGTACTCATTGCGGCCCGGCTGAAAGGCGTTTTCGGCCGGGCTGTTCTGCTTTTGCGCTTGGACCCGGTTGATCCGCCTGGCGCGATCGTGGCCTGCCTTGGCAGATAGCGTCCTCTTCTGTCGATGAGTGGACGTCCACTGACGATGGCGTGTTGGCGCGGTGGTACGAACCCGAACCGCCGGTGGACAGGCCGCGGGTCGCGCGCTTGACTGCGCGTCGAACGCGCAGTGTGATCGCATGAGCCCCTCGATCTTCGGAGAGCCTCATGCACCTCCCCCGGCATAATCTTCGCGCGTTGGCGATACGACTCGGCGGAGCCGTACTGGCCCTCTCGTCGATCGTGGCGGTCACCACCGCGCGCACCTTACCGGCGTCCGCCGCCCCCGCACTGAGCTGGCGCGACTGTGGCGGTGGCTTCGAATGCGCCACGGCGCCCGTGCCGCTCGATTACGACGATCCGTACGGCCGTGCGATCGACATCGCCGTGATCAGGCATCCGGCTACCGATCCCGCCCACCGGATCGGATCGCTCTTCTTCAATCCCGGCGGGCCGGGAGACTCGGGCACCCAGGCGCTGCCGCCGTACTACTCGTACTTCCCGGCCTCGGTCAGGGCCAGGTTCGACGTCGTCAGCTTCGACCCGCGCGGTGTCGGCGCGAGCACCGCCGTTCAGTGTTACCCCAGTCTCGCCGACGAGCAGCAGGCGCTGGCCGGGACACCGGCAGCGTTCCCTGTCGGCCGCACGGAGGAGCGCAACTGGATACGCGTGTTCGCCGGCTTCGATCGGGCGTGCGGCGGCCGTGCCGCGGAGCTGCTCCCGCATCTGTCCACCGCGAACGTCGCCCGCGACATGGACCTGCTCCGTCAGGACGTGGGCGACGAGCGGCTGAGCTATCTCGGAGTCTCCTACGGCACCTACCTGGGAGCGACCTACGCCAATCTCTTCCCGGGCCGGGTGCGCGCGCTGGTCCTGGATGGGAACATCGATCCGGTGGCGGCGGCCACCGGCTACGGCGACCAGGCCCGGCAGCTCGCGGTCACCCTGCGATTCGGGCAGGACCTGGGTATGGCCCGTACCCTTCGGGCGTTCCTGGATCTGTGCGGTACGGCGGACCCGTCGGCGTGCGTGTTCTCCGCCGGAAGCCCGTCGGCGACGAGGGCGAAGTACACCGAGCTCCTTCAGCGGCTGCGCGCGCACCCCGTGAACGCCGGCGGACAGGCCTACACCTACGACCTCACAGTGGGCCTCGTGGGCGAGATCCTGTACGCGGTCGAGCCGACACCCGGGGGCCTTCCGGGATGGGCGAGTTTGGGGACGTTCCTTCAGCAGCTGTGGACGGCCGGCGCCCAGAGTACGGCCACCCCGCTCCACGCCTTGCCGACCCATCCGCCCGCCCCGCTCCCGGCCCCTGGCCTTCTTACGGCGGCGGAGACCTACGCGGGACCGGAGCAGGAACACGCCATCACCTGTTCGGACTTCCCCAACCCCCGCAACCCCGAGAGCTATCGTGCTCAGGCCGCCTACGCCTACGCCCGTTCCGGTGCGTTCGGCCTGTGGCGGACCTGGGCGATGGAGCCCTGCGCCACCTGGCCCGCCACGGACGCCGACCGGTACGCCGGTCCGTGGAACAGGCCCACCGCCGCGCCGATCCTCGTCGTAGGCAACACGACCGACCCAGGCACGCCGTATCCAAACTCGGTGGCGATGGTCCACCGCCTGGCCCGAGCACGCCTACTGACCGTCGAAGGGTACGGCCACACCGCCTTCCTGAACCCCAGCACCTGCGCCGATACCTATGAGACCGCCTACCTCACCAACGGCACGCTTCCCCCACCGGACACGACCTGCCCACAGGACCATCGCCCCTTCGGCTGACGCCGGCCACTCGGGCTCACGCCGTTATAGGTGTGTCGCTTGCTGGAACGCGACTTGATACCGGCTGAACCCGTGACCGAACGGTGTTGATCCCTCTCACCGAGGCACATCACTGCTCCGGGCATTGGCTGGCAGCGCATCGAGCTTCGATCGCAGCGCGATGACCTGGTCGTTCGTGTTCGAGTAAGCAGTTGTTAGGTCCACTGATGCGTCATCGATGCCGCGGTTCTTCAGTTCGGTGAAGACGTGCAGCCAGTACTTGGCGCCCTCGCCGCCATCGCCGGCCCAGATCCCGAGGATGTCGCGGTGGACCTCCACTGTCACGGCCATCAGGACGTAGATCGGCCGGTTCGCGACCTGCCCGTCCCGGATCTTGACGTTGATAGCGTCCACGAACAGGACCGGGTAGAACTCAAGCGCGGTCGAGGGGACGGTTCTGCCATTCCGCCATCCCGTCCATGACCTTGTCGGTGATGGTGGAGATGGTCTGCTTCGAAACCTCAGCGCCGTAGACCTCGGCCAGATGCGCGGCGATCTCCCCGTGCGTGAGCCCTTGGCCGACAACCACAGCACCATCTCATCCACGCCCGACGTCGGTCAGTACGGTCTTGGCCCGGGTGCCGTTGCGGCTGTTGCCGCTGTTCTTCCCGGCTACCTCGTGCTTGTCATAACCGAGGTGGTCGGTGATCTCGCCCTCCAGCGCGGACTCCAGCACCCGCTTGGTCAGCTGCTGCAGCAGTCCGCCCTCTCCGGTCAGCTGCAGGCCCTCGGTGCGGGCCCGGTCCACCAGCATCGCGATCAACTGCTCATCGCTCACCACACTCGACGGCTGGCCCGATTCCTGCTCGACGGCACCGGACTCATCAACGGCGGCCTCAGTCATCTGGCGTCTTTCCCTTGATCATCAGATCCGCCGTTAGTTTTACAGTCCCCCCACGGGCTGGGGTCGGGGGACAGCTTCAGGTTCTGCAAGCGGCGTTGCTCGAACTGTCTTCACGGGTGGCGGCGATCAGCGCCGTTGTTGCCCTCGTGGGCGGCGCGGCCCGCTGACGTGTTCTCTGGCAGCCAGCGCCTCCACTTGCCACAGCCTGCGCACTCCAGTCCGATCTGAGGGCCGCTATCCGCTTGGGGTTGGCTACCGTCGGCGGTCATCGGCCGAAGCGGCATCGGGGAGCCCCTTCGCACGGGGACCGCCGATCAAGGGCCATGCGGCCCTTGATCGGCGGATATACCCCTCTGGCGGTGAGTGGTTACCTCAGCACTCGGCCGCTCCGGTCACCGGGTCCACGGTGAACAGGTAGCGGCGGTCCCCGGTGCCATAGATACAGGTGGTAGTGCCGACGTATCCGTAGTCGTGGGTGTCGCCGCCGTTGACACTGGGATGGCCGGTGGCTGGGGGGAATCCCGGGCAGGCCGCCTGGGCGGTCCAGTCGTAGCAGAGCGTGTTTCCTGGATACACGTTGTCCTGTGTGTAAAAGGGCAGATAGCTGCGCAGGTCCCCGCCGACCGTGAGGTTCATCGGCGGAAAGATCACACTGCCGGTGCCTCCGGCCAGGAATACATTCGCCAGGCCCGGTGGCGGTGTCGCGGCGTTGCCGCTGAAGTCGTAACAGTTCACCGTCGGCTTCTGCGTGCTGAATTTGCCCGTGACGGCGCAGACGCCCACTGCTGTCCCGCCCGTGTTGTAGTCGGGGAAGACCGCTGTGGCTACGTAGGTGTCCGGCGCGGTGCTGAGTACCTTGACACCCCAGCCGGCACACGGCGCGTTGGTGACCGGGTCGAAACACGTAAGGGTCGGCGCGTGTGGGCTGGTGGTGGTGCTCGGGTAGGGGCCGTTGGACGCGGTGTAGACGCGCCCGCCGACGGCGGCCTTGCTGCCGATGAAGTCGGTCGGGCCCAGACCGGCCTTGTCGTTGTTGGGCGGTGTGTTGCTGGCGTACGGCTGGCCGGGACAGGGAGTCAGGGTAGCCGTGGACATGCACAGTTCCTGCCCACTGGTCGTGGTGCCGTACAGATTGGTGCCCACACCGACGAATCCGGCCAGGCCGTTCACGTTGCTTTGCCCGGGCGTGTTGGTCAGGGCCGCGAGCGGTGTGTAGGCGCAGTTCAGTTGATTCTGCAGGTCCACACAGCCTGCTCCCACCGAGCCACCCGGAAATCCCGGAAACGGGGTGGTGGTGACCGCGGGATAGAAGATCCTCGTCCCCGACGGATCCGGCACGAACTGCGGGACTTCGGTGGTCGCTATGTCACCGGGAGTGTCGGTGTCCAACGGCAGTGGCTGGGTGTTCAATGGCATGGGCCATGTCTTGGTCCCATTCTTGTCCGGGCATGGTGCCCCGGTGGCCGCATCAGTGCAGAAGATCTTTGGTGCCGTCATCGGTACTGAGCCATGGTGGCCGATTACCCATACCTTCAGACCTCCGCCTGCTCCGGTCTCGTTGTACAGGAATGGGAGCCCATCAATATTGGTGCGCTCGCCGGCCTCAGATCTAATGATATTAGTGTCGAGCGTGACCGCCCCGTTGCGCGCCAACGCTCGACCGAAGATCTTCACCCCGGTCGTCACCGTGATGGACGTCAGAGCGAGGATATTTCCGCTGAACGTCGAGTTCGTGCCCAGAGTCGCGGAACTGCCCACTTGCCAGAACACATTGGCGGCTTGAGCACGGTTGATCAGTCTCACCACACTGTTCGACGCGGTGGTGAGTGTGGAGCCCATCTGGATGATGAATACGGCATTGGGGTCGCCTTGGCCGTCAAGGGTGAGCGTGCCGGTCACTCCCAATGATGAAGCAGAGTTGTAGACGCCGGGTGTGAGGGTCTGGCCGCCGAGGTCACCCGAGACGATGGCGGCCGGGCCGCGTGTGGCCGCGTCGTTGTAGGCGGCCGTGAGGTCGATCTGGGCCTGCGCGGCAACGGCGTCGGCCGCGTGTATCGTGCCGACCACCGTGCCAGGCGGGAATCCGGTCACGGCGGTGCCGGGACTCAATCCCACGTCACCGTTGACGACAGTGGGTCCGGTGTTGGTGACCGTCGAGCCGGCCAGTACTCCGAAGTTGGCGGCAGTCCCGAGATTGACCGGCGCTTCGTCCGCATGCGCATGGGGTTGTCCAATGGCAAAGGCGGAAATGGCGGATATGATCATGACGCAAATCGTGATTCCTGCCGCAAGGGAGGAGTTTCTGGCCGGTCTGCGGGCGACTTTAACATCGTTGGCCGTCATTTGATGATCTTTCGTGTACGGTTAGCTGTTTCCTTGAAATGTAGCCCGGAATACGTAATCGTTATTCGATCCACTGCGTAATGCTGTTCTGCCCTCGGCTGGTAATGCCCGAATCCCGAGTCTTTGCAAAGAACGGGGGCGCGACGACCGGCATGCCGTTGGGGGCTGCGATTTGTGCACTATCCCCTTGACCACGCCGGCGACCTCTCGGCGCAGATCGTCGAGAGAGGTCCTGGAGGTGAAGAACCCGCGCGGCGCGAGGCGTCGACCTGCGCGTAGTACTGCTCTGCCCGTACGGCATCAGGTAGGTGAATGTGGCGTCGTACATCCGCGTCCGCCCGTACCGATTGTGATCAGAAAAACCGGGACTGACTCCGGTGGTCAGTGGAGGGCGTCACTACTGCCCCAGTCTTCTTCGAGCCGCGCATCGAGCTTGATCTTCGCTGGCGGGTGAAGCGGCGTAAGCGGTGTCGGTTCTCGATTGAGCAGCCATTCGAGTTGCTCGGGTTCGGAGGCGCTGCCGAGTTCCTCGGTCTCGGCAGGGACTCACCCGGGATCCGGCAGGTCCATCGACGCGAGCGTGGCCGGGTTGGTTACGGCCGTGATGCCGGTGATCCGGCCGTCGACGACGGTGAACGCGATGACCGAGAGCGGGGTACCCTCCTCGCGCCAGGATACGATCCCGGGAAGGCCGTTGACGAGCACCGCTCGCCCTCGGGCGGCTGCGCCGGCGGACAGCTGCGCGCCGGCGGCGACCTTGGTGGCGCCGAGGGTGGCGACCACGCCATCGGGGGTGTCGATGGTCAGCCTCACCTCGGGGTCGAGCACGCGCAGCAGCCCCTCGAAGTCGCCGCGGCGGGCCGCCGCGAGGAACGCCTGGACCACCTCTCGTTGCTCCCGCCCGACGACCGTCGGACGCTCGGTCGCCTGCACCCTCCTGCGGGCGCGGCTGGCGATCATCTTGGTGGCGTCCGTGGACTTGCCGAGGATCCGGCCGATCTCGTCGAACGGCACCGCGAACAGGTCGTGCAGCACGAACGCCAGCCGCTCGCTCGGCCCGAGCGACTCGAGGACCACGAGGAGCGCAAGCCCGACCGAGTCGGCGAGCGCCACGTCGTCCTCTGGCGCAGGGCCGTCGTCGACCGTCACGACGAGCTCGGGCAGCCGGTCGTCGTAGGACGTCTCAGGGCGGGTCTGGCGCGATCGCAGGACGTCGAGGCTGATCCGGCCGACCACTGTGGTCAGCCAGCCGGCGAGGTTGTGGATGGCCGCCGTGTCCTGGCGGGAGAGCCGCAACCAGGCCTCCTGGACCACGTCCTCGGCGTCGGCGTCGGCGTGCGATCCGAGCATGCGGTACGCGACCGCGCATAGCCGGTCACGCTGGGCCTCGAACGCCTCGGCCACTGGGCTTGTGTCGGACATGTTGTTACCTTCCTCGGATCTGCTCCGTCATGGGTGATGACGGGCCCGGACGGGCACACGTAACCGATGCAGGAGCGAGACCGATGGAAGCACGCATGAAGAGCTCGGGGAATCCCGGCGTGATGACGGCGATCCAGCAGCTCAACAAGGCGATGTACGCCGGTGGCGTCGACCCGCTCGTGCTCGAGCCTGGTCCACCTGCGGGCCAGCCAGATCAACGGTTGTAGCCCGTGCGTATTCGCCGGAGTCCAGTCGGCGAAGAAGCGCGGAGAGACCGAAGAGCGGCTGCACAACGTGGTCACGTGGCGTGAAACGCCCTTCTTCACCGGCGAGGAGCGGGCAGCGCTCGCGCTCACCGAGGCCGCCACCCGGATCCAGGACGGGGCGCCGGGCGTGACCGACGAGATCTGGGACGCCACCGCCGCCCACTTCGACGAGAAGCAGCTGTCCGCGATCATCCTGGACATCGCAATGACCAACTTCTTCAACCGGATCAACCGCACGATCCGGGAACAGGCCGGCAAGACCTGGTGAGCTGGGCAGGCGTCATCCGCCCTGGGGCGCCTCCCCGCAGGTCGTGACTATTCCTCGTCTCGGCGGGCGGTCAGCCGAGCGTTGACCACAACGCGATGAACTGGTCGTTTGTGTTCGAGTAAGCAGTAGTTAGGTCCACCGTCGGCAATGCGGCCCGACCGAAACATGCGTTCGGTCGGGCCGTCTATCCACCATCGCCAGTCGAGTCGTCGCCGTCGCGTGGCCACGCCAGCAGCAAAGCGACCACCGTCAGCAGCAAGGATCCGGTCCTGGCGGTGGCGCGCTCTGCCACTGGGCCGATATCCGAAGGCCGGAGCATGTAGTCAGGGTCGGCGCCAGCCGGAACCGATGGCTGGTCTCCGACCAGCCACCAGGTCACAAACCGGCACGGCGATCAACAGCCCAACCGCAGCCGTGCATCGTGCAGTGCTGCGGTCGGGAGCCAGAGCCCAGGTCGCGGGGGCACCCGGCACGTAAGGCGCATCGACCTGTGTCCTACTCAGTGCGCAGCGCCGTGACGGTACGGGCGCGCGCGGCCCAGCCAGCGGGCATGAGCGCGCCGAGGACGGCGATGAGCAGACCGCCGAGACCGAGCGCGATGAGTTCTGACGCGGGGTAGACGTTGATGGCCGCGGCGGGGAAGTTGAGCCCGGCGCTGTGGCCCATGGCGGGCACGGTCACCGCGTGCAGGGCGAGGCCGGCCGGCAGGCCGATGGCGCCGCCGATCAGGCCGACAATGACGACTGACGCGAGGACCATCCAGACGGTCTGGGAGGGTGTCATGCCCAGTGCCTTGGCGACACCGATCTCGCGGACGCGTTCGCGGGTCTCGAGGACGACGGTGTTGAGCACGCCCAGGCCTGCGACGGCGACCAGCATCAGCGTGAGGATGGCGGTCAGCGCGTCGAGGGCGAGGATCACGTCGCTGGTGCCGTGAACCTGATCGGTCTCGGCGGAGATGCCCAGCGGTGTCAGCGTGGTGTTCAAGGTGTTGATGTAGGCGCCGAGGTTCGTGCCGGCTTTCACTTTGATGTAGTAGCTCGCGGGATGCGGGGCTGGCTCGGCTGCGGTGAGCGTCGCGGCGTCGGTGAGGACCTCGTTGGTCTGGGTGTGCGGGTCGAAGACCTCCCCGACGATCCGGATTCTGATCGCCTTGCCGTGGTCCTCGAGCGTGGCGGTGTCTCCGATGTGAGCGGCGGTCGCCGTCATGAACGTGGACGGCACGACGGCCTCGCCGGGCCTGCGGAACCAGCGTCCCGAGACCACTTTGTAGCCGGCCCAAGAGGAGTCGCCGGTGAAGGTGAAGACGGTGGTGGATCCGGAGACCCCTGCGACGGTCACGTCCGTGTTGGCGGTGCCGTAGTACTTCAGGGTTCCGGATTGCGCGGTGATTGCCGTGGTGACTGCGGAAGGATCGATCGTGACCGGCGTTACGGCCGACGGTCCGCGCTGTCCGGGGCCGGGTGGAGGGCCGAAGGTATGGATTGCGACGTCGGCGGTGTCGTGGTTCTTGGCGGTCTGCGCCCAGCTCAGTGATGAGCCCATGCCGATGGCGAAGGTGGCGGCAGCGGCGCCGAACGCGATCGCCGCGAGCATCCCGGCGGTGCGGGCGGGGCGGGCGAAGGGGTGGGCCAGGCCAAGGCTGACCGGCCGTGGCAGCGGGAGCCGCGCTGTCAGCCGAGCGGCGCGCTGGCCGCGGCCGGTCCGCGGGGTCCGTCCGACGGCGAGCGCGTCGACGGTGCGCAGCCGTCCGGCCCGCAGCGCAGCCGCCCACGCGGTGAGGGTCACCAGGCCCAGAGCGCCCGCGATCACCGCGACGTCGACCCATGGTGCGACGCCCGCGGTCGTCGTGCCGTAGACCTGTGCGGTGGTAGACAGCACCGGGATGGCCAGGGCGTTGCCCGCGACGGCGCCGATCGCGGTGCCTACCGCGGCCGGGATGAGGGCCTGGCCCATGTACGAACGCACGACCTGTGCCGGGGTGAAACCGAGGGCTTTGAGGATGCCGATCCGTCGCGTCCCCGTGCCGACCGCGCCCGCCACGACGTTGCCGACGATGAGCACCGACATGAGCACGCCGAGCAGGCCGAAGGCGATGAGGAAGGGCACGAACAGCGCGGTGTTCCGGTCGGTGCCCTGCTTGGTGTTGAGCCAGGACTGCACACCGGCCAATGCGCCCGTGGGAGTCGCGGCCGTCACCGCGGCGCGGTCGGCCGTGACCTGCGCGGCGGTGCCCGCCGTGGCGAAGCGGTAGAGCATCTGGTAGCCACCGGTCGTGCCGGGCGCCGTAAGAGAGGCGATCTCGGACGGCGTCACCCAGGCGTCGGCGGTCTGGCTGACCGACCGGGCCAAGCCGACCACGGTCAGCGTCGGCTGGCCGGGAAGGTCAGGGAACCGCAGGGTCGCGCCCACCCGCTTGACGGGGCTGTCGTAGGTGGTGGATAGCACGACCTGGCCAGGGCTGGACGCCCACGTTCCCTGGAGCAGCGTGATGTCGTCGACGGGTCCGCCGGGGTCGGCGCGGCCGACGGCCGTCATCGGCGGCAGGCTCATACCGGCGGGCAGTTCGGCGTCGGAGCCGTCATGCGGGTTGACCGTGGCGGTGCGGAACGGGCCCGAGGCCGCCGTGACGCCGGCGGCGTGTCCGGAAGCCGAAAGCTGCGCGGCAGCGGTCCTACCTGCATCGAACTGGGCGGTGAGATGTGCGCCGTGCTGCCGGGAGAAGGCCTGGTCGAAGGGTCCGTTGGAGGCCACCAGCAGCGACCCGCCGAGCACGGACGCGGTCACCGCCATCGTCGCGGCCAGCCCGGTCACGAGAGTCTGGACCTTTCGGCGCCGCACGCCCGAGCGCACGACCTTGCCCAGGCCGCTCATCGGGTCGCCTCCGTCCGGATATCGGCGGCGATCCTGCCGTCGACGATACTGACGGTGCGCGTAGCGCAGGCCTGCGCCAGCGTCAGGTCGTGAGTGACCATCACGATGGTCTGTCCGTCGGCGTTCAGGTCGTTGAGCAGGGCCTTGACGTCCTGCCCGGACGCGGAGTCCAGCGCCCCGGTCGGCTCGTCGGCCAGCAGCAGCGGCGGACGGTTCATCAAGGCCCTGGCCACCGCTACTCGCTGGCGTTCGCCGCCGGACAGCCGGCCCGGGTAGGCGCGGGCGTGCCGAGCGATGCCGAGCGCGTCGAGCAGCTCCGCCACCCGCCTGCGTGCCTCCCCGCGCGCCATTCCGGCCATTTCCGCGGGGAGCAGCACGTTGTCGGAAACCGTCAGGTCGTCGAGCAGGTTGAAGAACTGGAAGATCATGCCGATCTTGGCCCGCCGGTAGCGCGCCGAGCCGGACTCGCCAAGCCTGTCCACGCGCACGCCGTCCACCGTGACGGTCCCCGCGCTCGGCCGGTCGAGGCCGGCGATGAGGTTGAGCATGGTGGATTTGCCGCTGCCGGACGGTCCGAGGATCGCCACGGACTCCCCGCCCTTCACGGTCAGCGACACGTCGTCCAGCGCTGCCGGCCCTTCCTCGTATCGGCGGCTGACGCCGCTCAGCTCGATCACAGGCGTTGTCATCATCGTCTCCCTCGATCGCCCAACTGGCTGGTGTGAAGCTAGGGGCGCGCGCCGGACTGCCACGTCGCTCGGAGGGGGCATTTGCGGTACTGCGCTGGGATGAGACCGCCGGGTGTCATCATTGCGATGTAGACGAGGGGTGTAGCGGGTCGATCGCCTGGGAGGATGTACCAGGTCGGGCTGTCGGCAACAATGATCCGGTGCTGAACGTGCCGACCGCGGACCGGCTGCGAGAACTGGCCGGCCAGATGACGCGCCAGACCGGGCGCCTGCCGCGCCTCGCCCGGCGCAGCCGGGCATTCGACGCGGCGTTGGCGCTTGTCCTCGCTCTCATCGGCGTCCGCTACGTCACGATCATGGCCGGAACAGCCGGCTGGACCGGCTCAGTACTCCTCGTGCCACTCGCCTCGGCACCCCTGGCACTCCGCCGCCGGTTTCCGCTGGCGGTGCTGTGGACCGTACTGGCAGTGACTCCGTTGATCAGGCATGACTCTCCGGACATCGCGTTCTACGCCGGCGTCGCGTGCATCATTGCCGCCTACAGCGCCGCGGCCTACTGCACTCACCGAGTGCCGACACTCGTGAGCCTGCCAGTGGCGGCCGCAGTTCTGGTGATCCTGTTCACCAACGCGAAGCTGCCCCACTTCCCGAACGGTGTCGTCGCGGTCCTGGTCCTGGTCCCGGTCTTCGCGGCGGCTTATGAGATCCGCATGTGGCGGCGCCGCGTCGACGAGGGACGCGCGAAGCTGTCCACTATGGAACGCCAGCAAGTCGAGGCATTGAACCGTGCGGTCGAGCACGAGCGCGCCCGCATCGCACGTGAACTGCACGACGTGGTGACGCACAACGTCGGCGTGATGGTCATCCAGGCCGGCGCCGCACGCAAGATCATGGACGCCGCCCCCGGCCAGGCCCGCGAAGCGCTCCTCGCGGCTGAGACCGGCGGCCGCGCGGCGATGGCCGAGCTGCGCCACGTCATGGGACTGCTCACGATGGACTCCGACGGCCCCAACGCGGCCGCAACGGCAGACCTCATGCCGCAGCCGGACCTGGACCGGTTGGAGGCCCTGGTCTCAGGCGTACGGCAGGCCGGGATGCCGGTCGAGTTGACCGTGACCGGGCAGCAACGCCCCGTGCCGCCCGGCGTCGAACTCGCCGCCTACCGGGTGGTGCAGGAGGCGTTGACGAACACGGTGAAGCACGCGAGCGGCGCGACCGCGGAGGTGGTCGTCGATTACGCGGTCGACCACCTGCGTGTGGAGGTCACCGACACCGGCGGTCGCCCGAGCGCCACCCTGTCCTCCGGCAACGGACGCGGACTGATCGGCCTGCGCGAGCGCCTCGCCCTCTATGGCGGGACCCTCCAAACCGGTCCCCGCCCCCGCGGCGGTTACCGTGTCAAAGCACTGATACCCCTGGAGGTGCCGTGACCGAGCCGCTGCGTGTAGTGGTCGCCGACGATCAGGCACTGGTCCGCACCGGCTTCAGAATGATCTTGGCGTCCGAGGGTATCGAGGTGGTCGCCGAGGCCAACACCGGCGCCGAGGCCGTCGACGCGGTCCGCCGCACCCGACCCGACGTGGTCCTGATGGACATCCGCATGCCGGAGATGGACGGCCTGGAGGCCACGCGACGCATCCTCAGTAGCGACGCGGACGGTCCACGCGTGATCATCCTGACCACCTTCGACCTCGACCAGTACGTCTACGCCGCGCTGTCCGCAGGGGCCAGCGGGTTCCTCCTCAAGGATGTCAGCCCCGAGCACCTCGCCGCCGCCGTCCGCATGGTGCGCATCGGCGACGCACTGCTCGCCCCGGCCATCACCCGCCGCCTCATCGAACGATTCGCCCGCCGCGACTCCGCGGCGGCGGAGCTCCACCGCGACCTGGCCGCGCTGACCCCGCGCGAACTCGAGGTCATGGGCCTGCTCGCGCAGGGGCTTAGCAACGCCGAGCTCGCCGGCCGGCTCCACCTGTCCGAGGCGACCGTCAAGACCCACGTCGCCCGCATCCTCGCGAAGCTCAGACTGCGCGACCGCGCCCAAGCAGTCGTCGTCGCCTACGAAACCGGACTGGTCAGCGCGGGCGGGAACACTGCCACCTCGTAGTCCGCCGCAAAGGACCTTGCGAGCCGCATGTCGCCAGCGCATCGATACTCGATCGCAGTGCTGTGACCTGGTCGTTCGTGTTCGAGTAAGCGATCGTTAGGTCCACGTGCTGGCCCGGGGGGCGACCCCCGGAACCCCTGATGTGAGGGGCCTCCGCCCCCCACAGCCCCCCGCGGGCCGGGGTCTGTGGACAGCTTGAGGATTCATCCCAGCGGCGTTGCTCGGACACCGGCTCGACAGAGCGGTGGCGAGTAGCGCCGTTGTCGTGTCTCCGTCGTCAGCGGCGGTGCCACCCAAGTGGGTGGCGCCGTCGCTTTCGTGTTGTTCGGCCCTGCGCCTGACAATGTGAACTCCGCTGTCGGTCTGTCGCCGTCGGTCCTTCTACGGAGATCTGCGTGGGGACGGATCAGATGGCGAGGCTGCGGCCACCGTCGACGAGGATGCGCTGTCCGGTGATGAAGCCTGCTGCTTCGGACGCAAAGAAGCTCACCGCGTACGCCACGTCCTGGGGCGTGCCGCTCCGGCCGGCGGGCACCGATGCCAGGTAAGCGGCATGGATCTCGGCGGGGACGTCCGCGTGGCGTTCGACGGGGATGAAACCGGGGGCGACGGTATTCACGGTTATGCCGGAGGGCGCGAGTTCCCGCGCCCAGGCACGGGTGAGGCCGATCTGTGCGCTTTTGGCGGTGGCGTAGGCCGAGCGGCCTGGCGGTGGCCGGTCCGCGACTTCGGAGTCGATCTGGATGATCCTGCCGTAGTGCCTTGCGCGCATTCTGGGGATCACCGCCCGGCTAAGGAGCACCGGGCTCTTGACGAAGAAGTCGAGTTGGGCCAGATGGTCCTCCCAGGCCACTTCGGCGAGCGGGGCTTCGGGCTGTGGACCGGTCGCATTCACCACCAGGACATCGATGGATCCAAAGTGGTCACAGGCGGCGGCCACGAGTTGGGTGGCTTGCTTTTCGTCGGTGACGTCTGCGAAGAACACCTCGGCGTCGCCCGTACCGGCATTGATGGCGCGGGCGACCTCCGCCGCCTGCGCGTCGTCGTGCAGCCCGTTGACGGCAACGGCGAAACCGTCGTCGGCCAGGCGATGGGCGATGGCGCTTCCCAGTCCTCGGGAGCTGCCGGTTACTAAGGCAACGCGTTTCTTTGGCGTGGACATGCACCGATCATTGCGTCGAAAGCATTCGACGATCTAGTCGCGGGTGACCGCCGGTCTGGAGGTTCTGCGCGCGAGGACAAGCCGGTATCGCGGGCTGCCGTCCTCCCGTCGGCCCAGAGCCGTCAGGGGGACTGTCGTCACGGTGAATCCAGTTGCTGTCAGGTCGTTGCGGACCGCGCGCAGCCCGCAGGTGCGGTAGTACATGACGAACGGGGGACGCCACACGGCATTGCGAACCCGCATGGCCAGGTCGAATCCGAGCAGCGCCCAGTACCAGCCCGCGGTGATGGGCTGCGGCGCACCGATCGGGAAGGCGAAGAGCCCGCCGGGCCGCAGCGCGCGGTACACGCCAGCGAACAGCGCGGGCCGTTCGGCAGGCAGGAAGTGCCCGAGCGCTCCGAAGCTGACCGCCAGGTCGAAGGCCTCGGCGAAGGGCAGCGCCCGGACGTCGGCTCGTACCCACTCGGCGTCCGGGTGTGCACTGCGCGCCTGGGCGAGCATGCCAGTGCTGAAGTCGACGCCTGTGATCCGTCCTTGGCATAGGGGTTTGAGGACCCGCATGCCCGCACCGGTGCCGCAGCACACGTCCAGTCCCCGGTCGAACGGGCTGAGCGGACGCAGCGCGTCGGCGGTCGCGTCAAGAATGCCATCGGGGGTGCGAAAAGGTGTGTGGTCGAACTTCGGAGCGAGCAGGTCGTAGCCGCGCTCGACCGAGGACAGCGCCTGTATCGCCAGTTCATGCAGAGACGGGCCTTGAGGCGAGAACACCGGCCAAGGGTACTTCTCTGTCGCTCGATGACGAACGGCCGGTCGAGCGACGCGAGCACCGGAGGCAACCAGTCGAGACGCTCCGCCCGCAACTCGACGCGGAGCCAGCCTTCGGTCTCCGGAGGCGAGCCGGTACCCGCCGTAGCGACCGCGCACTGACTCGACGGGCAGGTCGAGGTCGCTCAGGTGGTCCACGTTCCGCCGCACGGTGCGTCCGTATCATCACGGGCGACGTCGCGCGCCTCGTCGACTTCTACGAGCGAGCCACGGGAGTGCAGGCCACTTGGCCCAACGAGGACTTCGCTGAGCTCACGACCAGCTCCGCCGCCGTCGCGATCGGCAGCACCCGCACCGTCCCGCTGTTCGCACCTGGCGCCGCACGTCCGGCCGACAACCGCACCGTGATCATCGAATTCCTCGTCGACGACGTGGACGGCGTGCATCAGAACCTGGCCGGCTTCGTCGAGGAGTTCGTCACCGAGCCCACCAGGATGCCTTGGGGCAACCGGTCGCTCCTCCTGGGTGACCCCGATGGCAACCTCGTCAACTTTTTCACTCCTGTCACCCCCGCCGCCATCGAGAAGTTCGCTCGCTGACGACCGCCCAACGGCCCAACAGGCGCATCCGGGAGTAACCCCCGATGTGGGGGCCTCCGCTCCCCACAGCCCCCCGCGGGTTGGCTCTGTTGCGCGGACGGTGCTGTGGACTCGTCGCCGTGGATGCGTGCGGGGTCGTCGTCGGCGTCGATGTAGAGCCACCAAAAACCCGATCCTCCCTATCGTCGGGAGGATCAGGCTGATCTCACGTATTCGTTTTCCGGTTGAGGTGACCGTCGCAGCGGTCTCAACAGTGGCCTCGTCTTCTGCCGATGACGCGGGGAAGGCGTTGATCCGGTTCAGCATCTTCCCCGCGGTCCAGAGATCATTCTGGGCAATGGGCCCGTTGTTACGGGCGGCCGGCGCCGACGTAGTGCGAGACCCAGTAGGGGTTGGACATGCTGGCGTACTGCACGTCGGTGCCGGTGTGCGGGGCGTGGATGAATCTACCGCCGCCGACGTAGATGCCTTCGTGGCCAAGGCTGTCGAAGAAGACCAGGTCACCGGACTGTAGATCGGACTTGGCGACATGGCGGATGGCGTTGTACTGGTCAGGGACGACGCGGGGAAGATTGACGCCGGCGGCGCGCCAGGCCGTCATCGTCAGCCCGGAACAGTCATAGCCCGTTGGACCTGTACCGCCGAAGATATAGGGCTTGCCGAGCTGGGCGGTGGCATAATTCACTGCTTTGCCTGCGGAGCCGGCGGTGCTGCTGCCCGACCTACTACCGTTACTGCTTGGGTGATCGGCGCTTCTGCTAGAGCTGCTGGTTTTGGGCACCAGGGC
>JAOPYG010000168.1 GCA_025964685.1 Actinoallomurus sp.
TGTCGGTGTGCCATCCGCGGTCTTTGGGGAACTCGGTGATCGCGTCGGTGCCGTTTTCGACCAGTCGCCACAGGTCCTCGGGGGTGTTCACCCCGCCGGGGTAGCGGCAGCCCATCCCCACGATCGCGATCGGCTCGCCGTCGGCCGCGGCCGCGCGGTACGCCTGCCGCGGTGCGGCACCCTCGGCACCGCTCAGGTGCGCCGCGAGCGCGGCCGGCGTCGGATGGTCGAAGAACAGCGTCGGCGGCAGGTCCCGTCCGAGCGCGTCGCTCAGCCGGTCGCGCAGCTCGACCACCATCATCGAGTCGAATCCGAGGTCCTTGAAGGCACGGTCGACGGCCACGGCCGCCGGGTCGTCGTGGCCGAGCACGACGGCGGTCAGCTCCCGTACGAGCTCCCCGGGCGCACGGTCCGGTGTGCCGCTCACCGACCTCTCGGCCGCCCGCGGCTCTGCGGCCGTGGGTTCCGGAGCGGGGTCCGGGCCGGACGCAGGCCAGTACCGCCGGCGCTGGAAGGCGTACGTGGGCAGTGGCACCCGCCGGCCGCCGGGGAACACGTTCTGCCAGTCGACCGGCACGCCCTGGACGAATACCTTCCCGAGCGCCGCGGTGACAGCGGCCGCCTCGGGCCGGCGGCGGTGCAGGGCGGAGATGAACGCGGTGCCGGGCAGGGCGGGCAGGCCATCACAGGCCGCCGCCGTGAGCACGGCGTCCGGGCCGAGCTCCACGAACGTGGCCACGCCACCGGAGTGGAGGGTCTGGATCCCCTCGTGGAACCGTACGGCCTGACGGGCGTGCCGCACCCAGTACTCCGGGGTGCGCATCTCCTCCCCGGCGACGTCGCCGGTCAGGTTGGAGATGATGGGCACGGTCGGCGCACCGTAGGACAGCCCGCGGGCGACGGCGTGGAAGTCCTCCAGCATCGGGTCCATGCGGGGGGAGTGGAAGGCGCGGCCGACCCTGAGCCGGCGCGTCCGGCGCCCGCGGGCCGCCCATTCCGCCGCGAGCGCGAGGACGGCGTCCTGCTCGCCGGAGATGACCGTGGCGGCGGGGCCGTTCACCGCGGCCACGGTGACCTCGTCCTCCCGGCCCCGCAGGGATGCCAGGAGTTCCTCCTCGCCCGCCTGCACGGCGACCATCGCCCCGCCCGGAGCCAGGCTCTGCATGAGGTGGCCGCGGGCCGCGACGAGGGCGCAGGCGTCGGGCAGCGTGAGGACCCCGCCGGCGTACGCGGCGGTGATCTCACCGATCGAGTGGCCGATCAGCCGGTCCGGCCGCACGCCCCAGTGCCGGAACAGGCGCAGCAGCGCGGCCTCGAGCGCGAACAGGGCGGGCTGGGCGTAGCCGGTCTCGTCGAGAAGTGCCGCCTCCGGCGCATCCGGATCGGCGAACATCACCGCCCGCAGCGGGCGGTCCAGGTGCGGGTCGAGCAGGGCGCAGACCTCCTCCAGGGCACCGGCGAACACCGGGAACGCGTCGAAGAGTCCGCGGCCCATGCAGGGGCGCTGGGAGCCCTGGCCGGAGAACAGGAACGCCAGCTCGCCCGTTACCGCGACGCCTTCGCTCACCAGCGCGGACGGGCGCCCGTCGGCCAGGTGGGCCAGGCCGGACACGAGCTCCTCGCGTGACCCGATGACCGACGCGCGGTACCGCCCGGGGGTGCGGGTGGTGGCCAGCGAGAATCCGGCATCGCCGGCACCGAGCCGGGGAGTGGACTCGGCGAGGTCCCGCAGCCGCCGTGCCTGGGCCCGCAGGGCGGCCTGGCTCTCCCCGGTCAGGGTCCACAGCGCGGGCCGCTCCTCCTGGCCAGAGGCGGGTCCGTCCTGGCCGTGTTGTGGAGCGGTCCCATCGCGTGGGGCGTCGCCGCCGTCGTACGCGGGGGCCTCGGCCAGGACGACGTGGCAGTTGGTGCCGCCCATGCCGAAGGAGCTCACCCCGGCGAACAGCGGCCGGTCCGGTTGCGGCCACGGTCCGGGTTCCCGCTGCACCCGCAGGTTGAGCGCGTCGAAGGGGATCGCCGGATTCGGCGTGGCGAAGTTGAGGCTGGCGGGGATCCACCGGTGCCGCATGCTCAGCGCGACCTTGAGCAGGCCGACGATGCCGGCGGCGCCTTCCAGGTGACCGACGTTGGTCTTCGCCGATCCGACGAGCAGCGGGGATTCGCGCGCCGGAGCGGTGCCGAGTGCCGCGCCGAGCGCCGCCGCCTCGACCGGATCGCCGACCTTGGTGCCCGTGCCGTGCAGCTCGACGTACTGCACCTCGGCCGGGTCGACCCCGGACCGCCGGCACGCGACCCGGATGGCGTCCTCCTGCCCCTGCGGGCTGGGCACCGTCAGGCCGTCGGTGGCGCCGTCGTTGTTCATCGCGCTGCCGCGGACGACGCAGTAGACGGCGTCACGGTCGGCGAGCGCCCGCGCCAGTGGCTTGAGCAGGACCGCGCCGCCGCCTTCGCCCCGCACATAGCCGTTGGCGCGGGCGTCGAACGTGTGGCAGCGGCCGTCCGGTGACAGGCCGCCGAACCGGGCGACGCTGTCCGTGCCCTCCCGCAGGATGTTCAGGTTGACCCCGGCCGCCAGCGCGAGCGTGGACTCCTCACGCCGGAGGCTCTCGCAGGCCAGGTGCAGGGCGACGAGCGAGGAGGACTGGCCGGCGTCGACGGTGAGGCTGGGTCCGTGCAGCCCCAGCACGTAGGACACGCGGTTGGCGATGATGCCGCGCTGCGTCCCCGCCAGCGTGTGCTGGGTGACGTGCTCGCGCCCGTGCGGCAGGCGGGCGTAGTCATCGCAGATCGCCCCCACGAACACGCCGGTCCGGCTGCCCTGAAGGCCGCGGGGAGCGATCATCGCGTCCTCGACGGCCTCCCAGGCCAGCTCCAGCATCAGCCGCTGCTGCGGATCCATCGCGACGGCCTCGCGCGGGGAGATTCCAAAGAAGTCGGCGTCAAAGCCGTCGATCTCGTCGAGGAAGCCACCGCGGCGGCCATCGTCGGTCTCTTCGCGGCCGGTGCCCCATCGGCCGGGCGGCACATCGGTGATGGCGTCCCGGCCGTCCCTCAGCAGCCGCCAGAAGGCATCACGGTCGGGCGCCTGGGGGAGACGGCAGGACAATCCGATGATCGCGATTTCGTCGCCAGGCCCGTCGGTGGCCGTGGCCGTCGTTTCACCGGGTTCTTCCTGCATAGCCCATATCACCGACCCCATGGATGATCTAGGCCCTCCACGCCTATGGTGGCAGGACATGAGCGCCCTAATGACCAGCAGTGCAATTCTGCTTAAGTCGGCATGTGGGGGACATCTCCGATATTGCGCTCTGCATTTTTCTCGCGGTCAGAGATCTGCAACGCAAACCGGACCATAATGATATGGAATAGGCGGGGCCGCGAATTATCTCCCGCGAAGATCCGAGCAATCAGGGAGAAGACGCGTTCCCTGAACCGTGTGCGGCGAACGGCCGTCCCGGGGAGCCGGTGCCGCTCAGCCGGCGCGGCTGAAGGTCTTCCGGTAGGCCGTCGGTGACACGCCGACGGCGGCATGCAGATGCTGGCGCATCGACGTCGCGGTGCCGAAGCCGGCGCGTTCGGCCACCCGGTCGATCGGCAGGCCGGTGGTCTCCAGCAGGCGCCTTGCCTCTTCCACCCGCTGGCGCAGCAGCCACTGTGCCGGGCTCACTCCCGTCTCCTCGCGGAAGCGGCGGGTGAACGTACGGACGCTCATGCCCGCCCGGCCCGCCAGCCGGGGCAGGTTCAGCGGCTCGTGCAGCCGTTCCAGCGCCCAGGTGCGGGTGGGCGCCGTCGACGTGCCGGTCAGATCGGGCAGCGGGCGTTCGATGAACTGGGACTGTCCGCCGTCGCGCCAGGGCGGCACCACCGAACGCCGGGCGGCGCGGTTGGCGACCTCGCTGCCGTGGTCGTGGCGGACCACGTGAAGGCACAGGTCGATGCCCGCGCCCACGCCGGCGGAGGTGAGCACGTCGCCGTCGTCGACGAACAGGACGTCGGCGTCCAGGTGCACCCTCGGGTACAGCGCGCGGAACCGATCGGCGTGCCGCCAGTGCGTGGCGGCCCGGCGGCCGTCGAGCACGCCCGCCGCGGCGAGCACGAACGCGCCCGTGCAGATCGACATCAGGCGCGCGTCCGGTCGTCTCCGGGCCAGCGCGTCGGCCACCGGCGGCTCCAGGCATCCCTCGCGCATCGCCGCGCCGTCCTGAACGCCCGCCACCGCCACGGTGTCGGCGGTGGCGAGGATCTCGGGTCCGTGGCCGGGCAATGCGGAAAAACCCGCGGAGGTGCGCACCGGTGCTCCATCCGGGGTGCAGGTGCGCAGCCGGTAGAGCGGGCGATCGTTCTCGTCCCTCGCGGCGCCGAAGATCTGGGCCGGTACGCCGAGGTCGAAGGCCACCACGTCGGGCAGAGCGAGCAGGGCGATTTCATGGGCCATGGCCCGATTCTTTCAGATGATGGCTTTCCGGCCACTCGCCCGTGGTCGCGCCGTGTCCGAGGATCGTGTCCGTGACAGCGACAATCCCCGGCACCCCGCCCCGGACCCGGCCGCGTCTTCACCGCGCCTGGCTCGTGGCGGCGGTCGCCCTCGTGGCCCTCGTCGGCGCCGCCGGATTCCGCGCGACCCCCGGTGTCCTCATCGACCCCCTGCGCGACGAGTTCGGCTGGCCACGCGGGACGATCTCCTCCGCCGTCTCGGTCAACCTGCTCCTGTACGGCCTGACGTCGCCGTTCGCCGCGGCGCTCATGGACCGGTTCGGCATGCGCAAGGTGGTGGCCGGGGCGCTCGTGCTCGTGGCGACCGGCAGCGGCCTGACCGTCTTCATGACCGCGCCATGGCAGCTCGTCGCCTGCTGGGGAGTGCTGATCGGCCTGGGTACGGGGTCGATGGCGATGGTGTTCGTGGCGACGGTGACCAGCCGGTGGTTCGTCGCGCGCCGCGGCATCGTGACGGGCGTGCTGACCGCAGGGGGCGCCGCCGGGCAACTCGTCTTCCTGCCGGTCCTGGCCCATCTGACCCACATGTACGGCTGGCGGACCGCGGCGGTGACGGTCTGCGTCGCGGCGCTCGCCGTCGTGCCGCTCGTCGTCCTGCTGCTGCGCGACCACCCGGAGGACGTAGGTCTCCTGCCGTACGGGGCGGTCGAGCAGGTGCCGCGCGCGGACGCCACCGGCGCGGCCCGGCGCGCGCTCGGCGCGCTCACGACGGCCGCGCGCACGCGCGTGTTCTGGCTGCTCGCGGGAGGTTTCGCGATCTGCGGCGCCTCGACGAACGGGCTGGTCGGCACCCACTTCATCCCCGCCGCGCACGACCACGGCATGCCCGAGACCACGGCCGCGAGCCTGCTGGCCCTCGTCGGCATCTTCGACGTCGTCGGCACGATCTTCTCCGGATGGCTCACCGACCGGGCCGACTCCCGCATCCTGCTCGGCGCCTACTACCTGCTGCGCGGCTGCTCGCTGCTCGTGCTGCCGAGCCTGTTCGCGCGTACGGCCCACCCGAGCATGCTGGTCTTCATCATCTTCTACGGCCTCGACTGGGTCGCGACCGTGCCTCCGACGGTCGCCCTGTGCCGGGAGAACTTCGGGATGTCCGGGCCGATCGTGTTCGGCTGGGTCTTCGCTTCGCACCAGATCGGCGCGGCGATCGCCGCCGTCGCCGCAGGCGTCGTACGCGACCATCTCGGCGACTATGCCGCGGCCTGGTACGGCGCGGGCGCGCTCTGCCTGATCGCCGCGGTGCTGTCGATACGGATACGCCGTGGCCCTACCGCTTCTCCCGACCTCGCCTGAAACACTTTGCCCGCTGTTTACCGAGCCGACAGGATGGGCGCCTAACGTTCCGAACGTGCCCGAGACGCTGGCAGCGGAGCTCCTGCTCCTGGCCCACGACATCCGCGGCAAGTGCCGCATCGCCCCCGCCGCGATCGACTGCGGGGTCGCCGGCGCGTTGCTCTCCGAACTCCGCCTGGCCGGCCGCCTCACCCTCGACGGTTCCGTCCTGGTGGCGACCGGCGGCCCGACCATCGACGATCCGATCCTCGGCGAACTGCTCGCCGAGGTCGCGGCCACGTCCCGTACGCCGCGGGAATGGGTGACCCACCTACGTGGCACCGGCCTCACCGAGCGCCTGCTCGCCCAGATGGTGAAGAGCGGTCAGGTCGAGGTCGACCACCACCGCAACTACGGCCTGTTCGCCGAGACCTGGTACCCGGTCGGCGACATCGTCGCGCTGTGGGACGCGCACCAGCGGGTGGTGGTCGCCGCGACGACGCCGGCGGGTCCCGACCGGCGGACGCTCGCCCTCAGTGCCATCGCCACCGCGGCCGGGATGGCCAAGGTCCTGTTCGCCACCTCCGGTGACTGGCGCGCCCTGGCCGCGCGGGTCCGGGAGAAGACGGCGGACGACTGGGCCGCCGAGGCCGTGCACCAGGTCGTCGCCGCCGAGCGTAAGAACGCGACCGTCTGACTCCACGCGCCGCGAACGGCTGAGGGCCGGCCCACCGTCCCAGCGTTCGTCCATCCGCGTACCAGCGATTCGTCGCGGACCGCCGCTGCGGCCGTGTACGGGTTATCTTTCCGGGAGGGACTGCTTCGGCCGGAGAGGCGCGGTGATCATGGGCAGCGGGGACGGGCGGCCGGTCGACGCGGAGGCGATGATCGCCGAGGCGGTCAAGGCGTTCTGGGTGATGGTCGGCGTGCTGGCGGTCATCTGGGCCGTGCAGGTGGTCAACTGGGCGGACGGCTACGGCCTGAGCGTGAGCTTCGGCATCCACGCGCGCGATGTCGGTGATCTCACGGGCGTGCTCACGGCGCCCTTCCTGCATCTGAGCTGGGGCCACATCGAGGGCAACTCCGGGCCGCTGTTCATCTTCGGCTTCCTCGCCGCCTTCCGCGGCGTCAAGAAGTTCCTCAGCCTGTCCGCGCTGATCGTGCTGGTGAGCGGCCTCGGCGCATGGCTGACCTCCGAGCCGGGCAGTGTGACGGCCGGCGCCAGCGGTGTGGTGTTCGGCTACTTCGGCTACGTGATCGTCCGTGGTTTCTTCGACCGGCACCGGCTCGACATCGCGGTCGGCGTCGTCATGGCGCTGTGCTTCGCCTACCAGTTCACCGTGCTGCTTCCGCATCGCGGCATCAGCTGGCAGGGGCACCTGTTCGGCTTCGTCGCGGGCATCGCCGGAGGATGGATCCTGCGCGACCGCCGGCCCCGTGGCGCCAAGGCCGACCGGACCGAACCCCTCACCGCCCCCGCCGGCACCGCCGCGGTTCAGGGCTCCCGCGCCGACCTGCTGAAAGAGCTCGACGACCTGGGCCTGTGACCGCCGCCTCACCGCGTACCGGCGGTGCCGTGGGGAATGCGGCCGGCCGCACTCCCCACGGCGTTCATCAGTCGAGCAGGGCGATGACGGTGCCGGCGCCGACCGTCATCGTGACCGTGTCGCCGGGCAGCGCCATGCCGCCCTCGGCGTGGTCCATGGTCTGCCCGAACGTCTCCAGCCCGGTGACCCAGTACGGGTCGCCCTCCAGCGCCCGGAGCCCGGAGACCCGGACCACCGGGATCCGCGGTGACCGTCAGCGGGGGACCAGCTCCATGGACAGGGAGATGAAGCGGTCGTCATCGTCGAACTCGGCCGTGCACGCGCCGCCCTCGGGCAGCGTGGCGATGATCGACGTCTCGGTCTCGCGGTAGGGGAGATGATGGTGGCTGAAGAACCGCGCCACCGTCAGCCGATGGTCGGCGGGGAAGAGCGTCAGGCCGCTCGTGATCATGCGCGGCGCGCTCAAGGAGTCCCAGCCCGGGATCGGCGCGGCCGGGTCCTGGACGGCGAAGTAGGCGACGCCGCCGTCGTAGCTGCCGGGGATGGCGCCCGGCGAGCCGATCAGACCGGTTGTGGCCATCGCGACGACGTCACCACCACTGCGGGCAGGGCCGTCGTACCAGCTCAGGTCCAGCTCGGCGGAGGTCAGCTCCGGGATGGCGAGGCGGGCGCCGGCGGCGCTGGGGTTCACCACCGCCGGATGCTCGGGGCCGAACTGCGGGTTCGCCCAGCCCCACAGCCAGCTGCGGCTCTCCTCGGCGAAGCTGCCGAGCAGGGCCACCCGCAGCGTGACGTCGCCCTGCGTGTACGTGCCGGTGGCCAGATCGGCGCTCCAGTCGGCGGCCGGCAGGAAGTCCACCAGGACTTCCTGCTGCTGGGCCGAGATCGCCGCGTACGCGGCTCCCAGCCGATCGAATGCCGGGCTGAATCCAGACATGGCGGGCACACTATCTCAGACGGCTCGTGCCGCGGAGCGGCTGAGGCCGCGTACCGGCCAAGCGCTACGCTGCGATCATCAGCGAGGGGCGGGGGGAGTAGGGATGGCCGGCCAGCTTCGGATCGGAGTGGCGGCGACTCTCGTGATCGCGGTACTCGGCGTTCCCGCCGGGCTGCTGTGGACCACGGTGGCGCCGCGCACCACGTACGTGATCGCGGGCGGCAAGGCGCTCCTCGGCGATCCGGAGAGCCAGACACTGATCGCCGCGGACGGCTGGTTCGCCGTGCTGACCGCGGCGGCCGGCGTGCTGTGCGGCATCGTGGCCTACGTCCTGGCCGGCCGGCTCCGTGAGTTCGGGCTGCTCGCCGCCCTGGGCGTCGGCGGGACCGCCGCGGGTCTGCTCGCCTGGTGGGTGGGCCGTCTGATCGGGTTGTCCTCCTTCCAGCACCAGGTGCGCACGGCCCACGACGGGACGACGGCCAAGGGCGCACTCGGCCTGCACGCCGGGGGCGTGGTGATCGCCTGGCCGCTGCTCGCGCTGGTGGTGTTCGGGCTGCTCGAAGCCCTGGACGTGGCCCGCCGCGAATCACGCTCGGCCGCGGGCTATGCCGGCGGTGGCGGCCCCGGTCAGCCGGATCAGGTCGGCGGGGGCCAGTTCGACCTGCAGGCCGCGCCGCCCCGCCGAGACGTAGATGGTGGCGAATCCTGACGCGGAGGCGTCTACGACGGTGGGCAGGCTCTTGCGCTGGCCCAGCGGGCTGATGCCGCCGCGTACGTACCCCGTCACCCGCTCGGCCTGGACCGGATCGGCCATGGCCGCCCGCTTGCCGCCCACCGCGAGGGCGAGCGCCTTGAGGTCGAGCGTGGCCGACACCGGCACGACCGCGACGGTGAGGCCCGCGTCGACCTCGGCCACCAGCGTCTTGAAGAGCCGGTCGTGCGGGACGCCGAGCGCGTCCGCGGCGGCCTCGCCGTAGGACTCCTCATCGCCCGCCGTCTCGTACGGATGCAGGGTGAACGCGACGCCGGCGCGCGTGGCCGCGACGGTCGCGGGCGTGCCCTTGCCGCCGCTCTTCTTCGATGACTTCGGTGACACGGTCGAGGCTCCCTCAGGATCGCGGGCCTTCGGCCCCGGCTCAGTTCGGGCTGACTCCTCCGCCCAGGAACTCCGAGGCCGGGACGGTGGGGAAGGTCTCGAGCAGGAGATTCTCGCGCCTCAGCAGCTCGTACTCCAGCCGCAGCCGGGCGGCGGCGTGGTCGGCCTGCAGGAGGCGCTGCTTGTCCGAGCGGTCCAGGACGAGCGAGGCCGCGACCAGGTAGGACAGCGACTGGGGGTCCTCCGGCAGCTCGTCCAGGTCGGCGACCTCGGCGCCGTGCGCGACGAGCCGCTCGCAGTAGCGGCGGAACTGGCCGGTCACCGGCGCGACGGCGCCCTGCGCGCCCGGACCGTCCTCCTCCGGCAGGAAGGTCACGCCGGCCCGCAGGTAGGCGAGCGAGTCGTCGACGTCCTCCACGCGGAACCGCGTCCCGCCGGTCGTGACGACGTCGTAACTCCCGTCCTCGTGCTCCTCCGCGTCACGGATCTCGGCCGTGCAGCCGACGGCCGCGAGCCGGCGTGCGGCCCCCGGGCCGACCTCGTGGCCGAGCTCGATGGAGACCACTCCGAACCGGTGCGGTTCCTCACCGGCGAGCAGGTCGCTCATCAGGAGGCGGTAGCGCTCCTCGAAGACGTGCAGGGGCAGGACGAGCCCAGGAAAGAGCACGGCCCCCAGCGGGAAGATCGGCAGCCGTTCGGTCACGGCGCCAGAGTACGGCCTCGCGCCGATCTCCGCCCACCCGCCGGATCCGTTATTGATCTACAATGTAAAGGCGGGCGGCCGTGACCGTCATCCATCCCCGGCCGAACCCCTCGGCCCGCGCAACACCGGTGGGCGGGCGACCATCGAACTTGGGCCTCGGCGAGGTGACGCGGGGCGTGAGGCGTGGCGGGTGATGTGACCCTAGTCACCTTGAACTAGATCGCGTCAACCAGCACACAGTGCGCGTATGCCCGGAGTTACCGTCGAATCCGACCGCGCGGAAGTCGGCGCGCGGCCCGGTGGCCAGGACCAGGCGACGCCGCCGGTTGCTCCGCCGCGGGAGGCCCACCATGTGGCTGAACTTCATCTTCCTCATCGTCGCGAGTCTGTGCGTGGGGTTCATTCTCGGCTGGATCGTGGCCCGGCCCCGGCGCTGGGGAGTCTTCGCCGCCGACGTCCCCGCCGGCCCGGGCGCCCCTCAGGCGAGGCCGGAGCAGGCGAACGTGGACTCCTTGGCCCATCGCTCCTGACCTCTTCGAACGCCCCTTCGATATTCGCTTCAGGCCACGCCGCGATCGCTTTACAGTGACGGAATGCGGATTCACGTCGTCGACGCGTTCACCGACCGCCCGTTCGCCGGCAACCCCGCCGCCGTGTGCGTTCTGGCCGAGCTCGCCGACCCGGGCTGGATGCAGCGGGTCGCGATGGAGATGAACCTGTCCGAGACGGCGTTCCCGCGCCCGCTCGGCGAGCCGGATGCCGATTTCGAGCTCCGCTGGTTCACCCCTGAGGTCGAGGTGGCCCTGTGCGGGCACGCCACGCTCGCCTCCGCCCACGTGCTGTACGAGACCGGGACGGTGCCGGCGGACCGCCCGATCCGGTTCCGCACCCGCCGCAGCGGCATCCTGACCGTACGTCGCGACGGCGGCCGGCTCGCGATGGACTTCCCCGCCTGCCCGCCGGACAAGACCGAGCCGCCGGAGGGGCTGGCCGAGGCGCTCGGCGCCCGGCCGTCCTGGACCGGCCGCAACGTTCAGGACGACGTGCTCGCGGTCCTGGATGACGCCGGGACGATCCGGTCGCTGACCCCGGACCTCGCGGCGCTCGCCGCCATCGAGGCGCGAGGCATCTGCGTCACGGCGGCCGGCTCCGCCGATTCGGGCCATGACTTCGTCTCCCGGTTCTTCGGGCCCAGGGTCGGCGTGCCGGAGGACCCCGTGACCGGCTCCGCGCACTGCATGCTGGCGCCCTTCTGGGCCGAACGGCTCGGCCGCACCGAGCTGCGCGCGTACCAGGCGTCCCCGCGCGGCGGAGAGGTGCTGGTCAGCGCCCGTGGCGACCGCGTCGTCCTCACCGGGGACGCCGTCACGGTCATCGAGGGCACCCTGCGCGCCGAGCCGTCCTGACCGCCCCGGCCGAGTCCTGTCCGCGATGTCCGAACCGTCTCGCTCATCCGTCAATCTTGTCTCAGGACATGAGACCCGTGCCCCGGTCGCCGGGCGTCCTTCGTAGACTGATCAGGTGATTTCCCGTATCGATCTGCGCGGGTCCCTGCCGGATGACCTGCGCTCCGTGCTGCCGCGAGCCGAGCTCGACGTGGAGACCGCCCTGGAAAAGGTGCGGCCGATCTGCGACGACGTGCGACATCGCGGTGCCGCGGCCGTACGGGAGTACACCACGCGCTTCGACGGCGTCGAGCTGGCGTCCGCGCGGGTGCCCGTCGAGGCGATCCGTCAGGCCCTCGACGGTCTCGCCCCGGGCGTACGCGACGCGCTGGAGGAATGCGTCCGCCGCGCCCGCCTGGTCCACCACGACCAGCGCCGTACGGACGTGACCACGCAGGTCGTCCCGGGCGGCACCGTCACCGAGCGGTGGGTGCCGGTCCAGCGGGTCGGGCTGTACGTCCCAGGAGGGCAGGCGGTCTACCCCTCCAGCGTGGTGATGAACGTCGTGCCCGCGCAGGAGGCCGGTGTCGCCTCGCTGGCGGTCACCTCACCGGCGCAGCGGGAGTTCGGCGGGCTGCCGCACCCGGTCATCCTGGCCGCGTGCGCGCTGCTCGGCGTGGACGAGGTGTACGCCGCGGGCGGTGCGCAGGCGATCGCGATGTTCGCCTACGGCACCGAGGAGTGCCGCCCGGTCGATCTGGTCACCGGGCCCGGCAACATCTACGTCGCGGCGGCGAAGCGCCTGCTCAAGGGCGTCATCGGCATCGACTCCGAGGCCGGGCCGACCGAGATCGCGATCCTCGCCGACGCCACCGCCGACCCGGTGTACGTCGCCGCCGACCTGATCAGCCAGGCCGAGCACGACACGCTCGCCGCGTCCGTCCTGGTCACGGACTCACTGGAGCTGGCCGACGAGGTCGAGCGGGAGCTCGCCGCACAGGTCCAGCGGACCAAGCACGCAGAGCGCATCACCGCGGCCCTCGCCGGCCGCCAGTCGGGCATCGTGCTGGTCGACGACGTGGCCGCCGGGCTGAAGGTCGTGGACGCCTACGCCGCCGAGCACCTGGAGATCCAGACCGCCGACGCCGCGGCGGTCGCCGCACGCGTGCGCAACGCCGGCGCGATCTTCATCGGCGCACACTCACCGGTCTCGCTCGGCGACTACCTGGCCGGTTCGAACCACGTGCTGCCCACGGGCGGCTGCGCCTGCCATTCCGGCGGGTTGTCCGTGCAGACGTTCCTGCGCGGCATTCACGTCATCGACTACGACGAGGCGGCCCTGGCCGAGGCGACCCGGCGCGTCGTCACGCTCGCCGAGGCCGAAGACCTGCCCGCACACGGAGCCGCGCTCAAGGCCAGGTACGACTGGGGGATTCCCGAGTGACCGACGACACCACCTCGCTCGGCGACCTGCCGCTGCGCGACGACCTGCGGGGCCGTGAGCCGTACGGCGCCCCCCAGCTGGACGTGCCGGTCCGGCTCAACACCAACGAGAACCCCTATCCGCCGTCGCCGCGTCTCGTCGCGGCCCTGTCGGAGGCGATCGGGGAGATCGCGGGCGGGCTCAACCGCTACCCCGACCGCGACGCGGTCGAGCTGCGCAAGGACCTGGCCGACTACCTCGGCCACGGCCTCACCGCGCGTCAGATTTGGGCGGCGAACGGCTCCAACGAGATCATCCAGCAGATCCTGCAGGCGTTCGGCGGCCCGGGACGCACGGCGATCGGCTTCGAGCCGTCGTACTCCATGCATCCGATCATCACGGCGGTGAGCGGCACCCGCTGGGTCGACGCGCACCGCGACGAGGACTTCGGGCTGGAGGCCGAGCGCGCGGTCGCCGCGATCGAGGAGCACCGGCCCGACATCGTCTTCCTGACCTCGCCGAACAACCCGACCGGCACGTCGCTGCCGCTCGACGCGATCGAGGCGGTCCTGCGGGTCGCGCCGGGCATGGTCGTGGTCGACGAGGCGTACGCGGAGTTCCGCCGCGAGGGCACGCCGAGCGCGCTGTCCCTGCTGCCCGGCAACCCCCGGCTGATCGTCACCCGGACGATGAGCAAGGCGTTCGCGATGGCCGGCACCCGCGTCGGCTACCTGGCGGCCGACCCGGCCGTGATCGACGCGCTGCTGCTCGTCCGCCTGCCGTACCACCTGTCGGCGGTCACCCAGACGGTGGCGCGCACGGCGATCGCCCACCAGGAGGAGCTGCTGGGCGCGGTGGAGACGCTGCGCGCCGAGCGTGACGCCCTGGTCGGATGGCTGCGCGGCGAGGGCCTGGAGGTGGCCGACTCGGACGCGAACTTCGTCCTGTTCGGCAGGTTCCCCGATCGGCGCCGGGTCTGGCAGGGCATCCTTGATCGTGGCGTGCTGATCCGCGAGGTCGGCCCGCCCGAATGGCTCCGGGTGAGCGTGGGCACGCCCGACGAGATGGCGGCCTTCCGTGCCGCCCTGGGGGAGAACCGATGAGTGGTCTTGCCGCCGGCGAGACGGGAAAGCGCACCGGGCGGGTCGAGCGGGGAACGAAGGAGACCCAGGTCTTCGTCGAGGTCGACCTCGACGGCACCGGCCAGGTCGATGTGGCCACCGGCGTCGGGTTCTTCGACCACATGCTGGCCCAGCTCGGCAAGCACGGCTCCTTCGACCTGACCGCCAAGACCACCGGTGACCTTCACATCGACAGTCACCACACGATCGAGGACACCGCGATCGCGCTCGGCCAGGCGTTCCGCGAGGCGCTCGGCGACAAGTCCGGCATCCGGCGCTTCGCCGACGCCAGCGTCCCGCTGGACGAGACGCTGGCGCAGGTCACCGTCGACCTGTCCGGCCGGCCGTACCTGGTGCACAGCGAGCCCGAGGGCATCGCGCCGATGATCGGGCCGGACTACGACACCACCATGACCCGGCACATCTTCGAGGCGCTCGTCTTCAACGCGGCGATCTGCCTGCACGTCCACGTGCCGTACGGGCGCAACGCGCACCACATCGTGGAGGCCCAGTTCAAGGCCCTGGCCCGTGCCCTGCGTTACGCCAGCGAGCTCGATCCGCGCGCCCAGGGCATTCCCTCCACCAAGGGTGCGCTGTGAAGATCGTCGTACTGGACTACGGGTCGGGCAACCTGCGTTCGGCCGAGCGCGCGATCGCCCGGCTCGGCCCGGACGTGACCGTCACCGCCGACTTCGACGCGGCGCTGGAGGCCGACGGCCTCGTCGTGCCGGGCGTCGGTGCCTTCGCGGCGTGCATGAAGGGCCTGCGCGAGGTTCGCGGCGAGCAGATCATCGGCCGCCGGCTCGCGGGCGGGCGCCCGGTGCTCGGCATCTGCGTCGGCATGCAGATCCTGTTCGAGAAGGGCGTCGAGCACGGGATCACCACCGACGGCTGCGCGGAGTGGCCCGGCGCGGTCGAGCGGCTGAACGCCCCGATCCTGCCGCACATGGGCTGGAACACCGTCGACGCGCCGGCCGGATCGGTGCTGTTCGGCGGCCTGGACGCCGGGACGCGCTTCTACTTCGTCCACTCCTACGCCGCCCGCAGCTGGGAGCTGGAGCCGGGCCGGTTCGCGCCGCCGCTCGTGACCTGGGCCGAGCACGGCGAGCGTTTCGTGGCGGCGGTCGAGAACGGCCCGCTGTGCGCCACGCAGTTCCACCCGGAGAAGTCAGGCGACGCCGGCTCCCAGGTGCTGAAGAACTGGCTGTCGACGGTCTGATGAGCAGGGAACGCCAGCGGCGGCGGGCCGAACGCGAGGCCGAGCGCGCCCGCGCGGCGGCCGAGAGCGCTCGCCGCAACGCGCGCACGGCACGCCGGCGCGCACGGATCGCCCGGCTGTCCGGCCTTGTGCCGCGCCGGTCCGGGCGGCCCGGAGGCCTCCTCGCGCGCCGCCGCCGGGAGCAGAACGCCATCGTCGCCGTGGCCTTCCTGCTGGTCCAGGTGCTCGCCTGGATGTCACTCTCATCGTGGACCGGGCGCCTGGCCGTACTGGTGCTGTCGTTGTTCCTGGTCCCGGTGTTCGTCACGCTCGCCTTCGACCGGAGGTCGTAGATATGTCCCTAGTCCTGTTGCCCGCCGTCGACGTCGCCGACGGGCAGGCCGTACGCCTCGTGCAGGGCGAGGCCGGCACCGAGACGTCGTACGGCGAGCCGCTCGACGCGGCACTGGCCTGGCAGAGCGCGGGCGCGGAGTGGATCCACCTCGTCGACCTGGACGCCGCGTTCGGGCGCGGATCCAACCACGGGCTGCTCGCCGAGGTGACCGCCAAGCTGGACGTGAATGTGGAGCTGTCGGGAGGCATCCGCGACGACGACTCGCTCGCCGCCGCGCTCGCCACGGGCTGCGCACGCGTCAACATCGGCACCGCCGCGCTGGAGAACCCCGCGTGGTGCCGCAAGATCATCGCTGAGCACGGGGAGCAGATCGCGGTCGGCCTCGACGTGCGCGGGACGACGCTCGCGGCCCGCGGCTGGACCCGCGAGGGCGGTGACCTGTGGGAGGTGCTCGACCGCCTGGAGGCCGACGGCTGCCCGCGTTATGTCGTCACCGACGTCACGAAGGACGGCACGCTGCGCGGCCCCAACACCGACCTGCTCCGCGAGGTCTGCGGCCGTACCCACAAGCCGGTGGTGGCCTCGGGCGGGGTGTCGTCGCTGGAGGACCTGCGGGCGCTGGCCGAGCTCGTGCCGGACGGTGTCGAGGGCGCGATCGTCGGCAAGGCGCTGTACGCGGGCGCGTTCACTCTCGAAGAGGCTCTCGCGGCGGTCTCGGCATGATCCGGCGCATCTCCTCCGGCGGACCGTGGGAGGACGGCGTCGGCTACTCCCGCGCGGTCGTGGCCGGCCCCTGGGTGCTCGTCGCGGGCTGCACCTCCACGGTCGACGGCGAGGTCCTCCACGAGGGCGACGCCTACAACCAGGCCAGGACGGCGCTGGGCATCGCGGTGGAGGCGCTCGTCTCGGCCGGTGCCTCGGCCGATGACGTCGTGCGCACCCGCATGTACGTCGCGGACATCGCCGACAGCGAGGCGGTGGGCCGGGCGCACGCGGAGTTCTTCAAGGACGTCCGCCCGGCCGCGACGATGGTCGAGGTCTCGGCGTTCATCGACGGGCGAATGCTCGTCGAGATCGAGGTCGACGCCTATTCGCCGGCGCTGGAAGACGCGGGCCGTCGGGGAGGGCAGGTCGCATGAGTGTCGCGGTGCGGGTGATCCCCTGCCTGGACGTGGACGCCGGGCGGGTCGTGAAGGGCGTCAACTTCGAGAACCTCCGTGACGCCGGTGACCCGGTCGAGCTGGCCAGGCGCTATGACGCCGAGGGCGCCGACGAGCTGACCTTCCTCGACATCACCGCCTCCAGCGGCGAACGCCAGACCACCTACGACGTGGTCCGCCGTACCGCCGAGCAGGTGTTCATTCCGCTGACGGTCGGCGGTGGCATCCGCTCGGTCGACGACGTCGACCGGTTGCTGCGGGCCGGCGCGGACAAGGTGTCGGTCAACACCGCCGCGATCGCCCGGCCGGAGTTCCTGCGCGAGGCCGCGCACCGGTTCGGTTCGCAGTGCATCGTGCTGTCCGTCGACGCCCGCCGCTCCGGTGAGGGCTTCGAGGTCACCACGCACGGCGGCCGGCGTGGCACCGGTCTGGACGCCGTCGAGTGGGCACGCCGCGGCGAGGAGCTCGGCATCGGGGAGATCCTCCTCAACTCGATGGACGCCGACGGCACCAAGACCGGATTCGACCTGGAGATGCTCCGGGCCGTGCGGTCCGTCGTGAGCGTGCCGGTGATCGCTAGCGGGGGAGCGGGCGCGCTCGGGCACTTCGCACCGGCGATCGAGGCCGGGGCCGACGCCGTACTGGCCGCGAGCGTCTTCCACTTCGGTGAGCTGAAGATCTCCGCGGTCAAGGACTCCCTGCGCGAAGCGGGCCACCCCGTCCGCTGACTCTTCTCCCGGCGCGTGTCGAGAACGCCGGCCGGACTCCGACCTCCTCGTGAAAGCGCCCGTCCAGGGCGCCGGAACCTTGAGTGGAGTCCTCGATGAACACCGCCGCCGGGAAACGAGAATGGATCGGGCTGGCCGTGCTCGCGCTGCCCACCCTGCTCGTCTCGATCGACGTCTTCGTGCTGCTGCTGGCGCTGCCGCGCCTGAGCGCCGACCTGCGGGCGGGCAGCACCGCGCAACTATGGATCATGGACGTCTACGGCTTCATGGTGGCCGGCTTCCTGATCACGATGGGTACTCTCGGTGACCGCATCGGGCGCCGGAAGCTGCTGCTCGCCGGGGCCGCCGCGTTCGGCGCCGCCTCGGTCCTCGCCGCGTACTCCACCAGCGCCGCGATGCTGATCGTCGCCCGAGCGCTCCTCGGCATCGCCGGGGCGACGCTGGCGCCCTCGACGCTCGGCCTGATCGGCACGATGTTCACCGTCCCCCGGCAGCGCGCGGTGGCGATCAGCGTGTGGATGGCCTGCTTCATGTCCGGCGCGGCTCTCGGCCCGCTGGTCGCCGGGGTTCTTCTGGACCACTTCTGGTGGGGCTCGGTGTTCCTGCTCGGAGTCCCCGCGATGGTGCTGCTGCTCGTGCTCGGGCCCGTGCTGCTGCCGGAGTACCGCGACACCAAGGCCGGCCGGATCGACCTGCCCAGCGTGGTCCTGTCCCTGGCGGCGATCCTGCCCGTCGTGTACGGCCTGAAGGAGCTGGCCCGCGCCGGCCTGCACGCCGTCCCCGCCGGGGCCGTGGTGGCCGGTGCGATCTTCGGCTGGGTGTTCGTACGGCGCCAGCGCCGGCTGGAGGACCCGCTGCTGGACCTGCGCCTGTTCGCCCGCCGCGCGTTCGGCGCGGCGCTCGGCAGCATGATGTTCGGCACGATGCTGATGGGCGCGATCATGATGTTCATCGCCCAGTACTTCCAGCTGGTGCACGGCCTGTCGCCCCTGCGGTCGGGCCTCTGCATGTTGCCCGGCGTGGGCGGGTCGCTGGTGAGCTTCCTGGTGTCGCCGCATCTCACGCGCTGGGTCCGGCCGGCGTACCTGATCGGTGGGGGCATGGCCGTCTCGGTCTGTGGCCTGCTGCTCATCGCCCGTGCCGACCCGGCCTCCGGCCTCGCGGCCGTGGTGACCGGCTTCGCGGTCACCAACTTCGGCGCCGGTCCCATGGTGACCCTGGGCACCGATCTGGTCGTCGGGTCCGCGCCGATCGAGCGGGCCGGCTCGGCGGCGGCGATGAACGAGACCAGCGGTGAGTTCGGCTTCGCGCTCGGCATCGCCGCGCTCGGCAGCCTGGGCACGGCCGTCTACCGCGGCCGGATCACGGTCCCGGCCGGCGTACCGGCCGACGCGGCGCGGGCGGCCCGTGACACCCTCGCGGGCGCCACGGCGGCGGCGGGACGGCTGCCCGCCCGTACCGGTGCCCCGCTGCTCGACTCCGCGCGGGAGGCGTTCATGACCGGCATGCACATGGCCGCCGCCGTCAGCGCGGTCCTGCTGGTCGTCGTCGCCGTGGCCGTCGCCGTTCTGCTCCGGAGCGTGCGGCCGGCCGGCGAGACGGCCCCCGCCGAGCCGATGGAGGCGGCCGACCTCGAATGCGTGTGAGACGCGCACGTCACGAATGCTCCAAGAGCGCCGTCCCGGCGACCCCCCTGACGTTACGGTGCGTGCGGTCCGGGAAGATGTCGGCGGAGGAGATGATCATGCGTGCTCTAACCGTCGTGCCGCGTCAAGCGGGTTCACTCGAGGTGTCCGAGGTCGCCGAGCCGGTCGCGAAGGACGGGGAGCTGCTCGTCGACGGCATCGCGCTCGGCGTGTGCGGCACCGACCGGGAGATCGCCGCCGGCCAGTACGCCTGGGCGCCGCCGGGGGAGCACCGCCTCATTCTGGGCCACGAGTCGCTCGGCCGGGTCCGCGAGGCCGCACCGGGCAGCGGGTTCAGCCCCGGGGACCTGGTCGTCGGCATCGTGCGGCGGCCCGACCCCGTGCCCTGTGGCGCCTGCGCGCACGGGGAGTTCGACATGTGCCGCAACGGCCGTTACACCGAACGCGGCATCAAGGAACTCCACGGGTACGGCTCGGGGCGGTGGACGGTGGAGGCCGACTACGCCGTGCGGCTCGACCCGTCGATGGAGGACGTCGGCATGCTGCTGGAGCCGACGACGGTCGTGGCCAAGGCGTGGGACCACATCGAGCGCATCGGCAGGCGCGCCTGGTTCGAGCCGCGCCGCGTGCTCATCTCCGGCGCGGGCCCGATCGGCCTGCTGGCCGCCCTGCTCGGCGTGCAGCGCGGCCTCGACGTGCACGTGCTTGACCGCGTGACCAGCGGGCCGAAGCCGGAGCTCGTGGCGGCGCTCGGCGCGACGTACCACACCGGCTCGATCCCGGAGGTCGCGGCCGACGCGCAGCCGGACATCGTCATCGAGGCCACCGGCGTACCCCGGCTCGTCCTGGACGCCATGGCGAACAACGCCGCGGCGAGCGTGATCTGCCTGACCGGGGTGTCACCGACGGGACGGCCGGTGGAGGTCGACGCGGGCTCGCTCAACCGCGGCATCGTCCTGCAGAACGACGTGGTCTTCGGCACGGTCAACGCCAACCGCGCTCACTACGACCAGGCGGTGCGCGCCCTGGGGCTGGCCGACCACGCCTGGCTGGCGGGCATGGTGACGCGCCGGCTGCCGCTGGAGCGGGCGTACGAGGCCTTCGGGCAGGGCGAGGAGGAGGTCAAGGTCGTCATCGACCTGACGTCCTGACCTCCTCATCCAGCGGAATCCAGCGGATCGCCCAGGTAGTGCTGCACGGTGGGCGCCACCGAGGCGACGAGGGCGTCCGCGTCCAGGGCGGCGATCTCGGGTAGCCGCAGGACGTAGCGGCACAGCGCCACGCCCAGCAGCTGACTGGCGATGAGCGCCGCGCGCGTCGGCCCGTCGTCGGCCGCGGGGCCGATCACCGCACCGACCTGGGTGGCGAAGATGGTCCGCATCCGCTCGGCGGCGGCCTCGTTGGTGACGGCCGAGCGGAGCAGTACGGTCAGCACACCGCTCGCCCGGTCGCCCTCCCACAGCGTCAGGAAGTGCCGTACGAGGACCTCGCCGCGCCGGCCGGCGGGCAGGCCGCGGAGGTCGGGCAGGCCCAGGACCACGTCGACGGCGGCGGCGAACAGGCCCTCCTTCGACCCGTAGTAGCGCATCACCATGGAGGGGTCGATGCCGGCGTCGGCCGCGATGGCGCGGATGGTGGCGCGTTCGTATCCGTCGTCGGCGAAGCGGCGGCGTGCGGCGGCCAGGATCGCGTTCCGCGTCTCCTCCGAGCGCTGCGTGAAGGGCATGTCGAGCAGTGTAGGCCAACGGGTGTTGGCAATAACTCGGTTCCGGCGTACGTTAGTGCCAACAAATGTTGGCCATCACGGGTTGGCCTGATTTGGAGGTCGAGATGTCCCAGCTTCCCGCCACCGCCGACGTCGTGGTCGCCGGCGCCGGCCCCACCGGACTCACGCTCGCGGCGTTCCTCACCGCCGGGGGCGCCGACGTGGTGCTGCTCGACAAGGCGGCCGAGGGGGCGGGCACCTCGCGCGCCGCCGTCGTGCACGCCCGCACGCTCGAGGTGCTCGAAGGGCTGGACGTCACCGCCGAGCTGGTGAAGCGCGGTCTGATCACCCCGACCTTCACCGTCCGCGACCGCGACCGCGTGCTGCTGACCGTGCCGTTCGCGGGCCTGCCCACCGCCCACCCGTACACGCTGATGATCCCGCAGAACGTCACCGAGGAGGTGCTGCTCGCCCGGCTGCGGGCGCTCGGCGGGCAGGTGCACCGGCCTTACGAGGTGACCGGCGTCGCCCAGGACGAGACGGGCGTGACCGTGACGACCTCGGCCGGAGAGTCGGTACGGGGCCGCTACGTCGTGGGGGCCGACGGCATGCACAGCGTGGTCCGTGAGCGCTCCGGCATCGGCTTCACCGGCGCCAGGTACGCCCAGTCCTTCGTCCTCGCCGACGTACGCCTCGACTCGGAGCTTCCCGGCGACGAGGTCCAGCTCTTCCTGTCCGCCGCCGGGCTCGTCGTCGTCGCCCCGCTGCCCGGCGGCCGGCACCGGATCGTCGCGACCGTCGACGAGGCGCCCGAGCACCCGGACGCCGCCGACGTGCAGGCGCTGCTCGACGGCCGCGGCCCGCGCAGCGCCCCCGCGAGCGTCCGCGACGTCGGGTGGAGCTCGCGGTTCCGCGTCCACCACCGGATCGCCGGGCACTACCGCGCCGGGCGGATCTTCCTCGCCGGTGACGCCGCGCACGTGCACAGTCCCGCCGGCGGCCAGGGTATGAACATCGGCATCCAGGACGCCGCCGAGCTGGCCCGCCGGATCCTCGACGGCACCCAGGACGGCTACGAAGCGGCGCGCCGGCCGGTCGCGGCGGGAGTGGTCGCCATGACCGACCGGATGACACGCGCCGCGACCGTGCGCAACCCCGTCGCCAGGGCGGTGCGCAACACCGCCCTGGCGGTCGCGGGCCGGCGCGGGTCGGTACGGCGGAGGCTGGCGATGCGCCTGTCCGAGCTCAGTACGGATCGCTGACCAGGCGAGCGGCCGCCGCGGACCGTACGCACTGGTCCTCGGCGGCCTCGCGCCGCAGGCGTCGCAGCCGGTCCCGTGCCTCGCCCTCGAGAGGCACGGCCCCGGCGGCGATCCGGCGGGCGCCGTCCTCGCAGTCCCACAGGGCCTCGATCAGGTACGGCTCCGCCACGTGACGGTCGATCCCGCTGAGCGCGCCCAGCACGTGGACGCGCAGCTGCGAGCTCGCGCTCTGCTCCCATGCGTGCAGCAGCAGCGGGATCGCCGCGCGGGAGCCCAGCCGCCCCAGCCCGTCGGCGGGCACCGCGGCCAGGTCCCAGTCCTCCTCGGCGAGGGCGGTGTCGAGCGCGTCCAGGAGCGGCGGCGCGTCCAGGTCGGTGCCGTGCGCGGCCAGCACGTCGATCGCGACGTCGTGGTAGGAGCGTTGCGCAGCGGCCCATGCGCGTGCGCGGGGCAGCGCAGCGGCGCCCAGGTCACGCACTGCCCGGCACAGCGGGCCGTCGTGGGCGCCGCCCGGCAGCAGCTCTTCGGCGAGGTCGAGGACGACCGGGCTCCGGCGGCGGCCGAGCTCGAGGATCGCGGCGGTCACGCCTTCGCCCTCCCCGCGGGCCAGGGCCGCCAGGGCGTCGTCGGTGCGCTCGGCGAGCGCGGCCCGCGGCTCGTGCGGGCGTACGTCGGGCCGGCGCGCGGCGGCGATGCGCGGATGGCGTTCGGCCCATCGCCTCGTCACCACACCGTCCACGCCGCACAGCCAGGCCAGTTCGTGGTCGTCGCAGCGGGCCGCGGCGACCTCGCCGAGCCCCTCGGCCAGCATGGGGTCGTCCAGTTCGACGAGCTCGCCCAGCGCGGCGTACCAGTTGCCGCCCTCGCGGGCGTATCTCCGCAGGGGTGCCGCCGCCTCCAGCCGGCCCAGCCGGACCAGGCGCGCGAGCACGTCGAGGGCGAGGCTCGTACGGTCCTCATCGGTGTCGGTGTGGTCCACGGGATCGAACAGGTGGCCGAGGACGGGGCCCAGACCGAGTTCGAGATCACATATCAGCCGCGCGTAGTACAGGCCACGCTCCTCGAGCGCGTCCCACCGGGGGTCGTTCCGTACGCAGTCGTAGACGAGCTCGCCCGTGCCGGGACTGCCGGCGGCGCGGCGTGCCGCGCAGCCCCGCCCGCGCTGCAGGCGGCCGTGCAGCGAATCCGCTGAATGAAGGACGATTTGTGTCACGGCTGCAGGATGCGCACCTGACTACAAAACGGGCAAGTAAATTACGGCTCCAGGACGGCCCCGGCCCGTTTGACCGTGCGGATCACCGGCGCGGTCTCCAGGTGACCGACCCCTCGAGGGCGCCGATGCGGGCGAGCGCCTGCCCCACCGAGGCCGGCTCCGCGGGCCGTAGGGACATCCACAGCAGCGCCTCGGTTCGGAAGCCCAGGCTCACCGTCGGGCGCGCCCGAACCCCGGCCGGACCGGGAGCCGGCCACCGCCTGACCTCCTGGCCTCTCGCTCGCGCCGGGCTCAGGGGCCCCAGCGGCCCTGAGCCAGGACGTTCACCGCCTCGGCCTCCCCGGTCACCTCGACGCGCGCGGCGTCCTTGCGGCCGAGCGTCCACAGGAGCAGCTCGCTCGGCAGGCCGTGCACCAAGGCCTGCCGGCCGCCCTTCGTGAGGCGCTGCGTACGGCCGTCGGGATCGGTCATGGTGATCTCGACCGGCAGCCGCCGCAGGGTGAAGCGGCCCATCTTCAGCCGACGCCACAGTTGTTCCTCCATCGCGGCGGGCAGCTCACGCGGCTGCCAGCCCTCGCCGCCCCGGCGCACGTCCTCGTGGTGGACGAAGAACTCCACCGTGTTCGCGGCCTTGTCCAGCCCCGGCAGGGCGAACGGCGACCAGGCGGGCGGTCCCTGGCTGAACATCTCGACCAGGCGCGGGAACGGCGTCTGCTCGGCGATCCGCCGCTGGAGGCGCTCGGTGTACCCGCTCAGCAGAGGCACAATCAGGCCCGGCCCCGCGTCGACGCGGCGCTCTCTCATCACCAGGTGCGCGGTCAGGTCGGCGGTGGTCCACCCCTGGCACAGAGTCGGGGCGTCCGGGCCGGTCTCGGCGAGCAGGGCGCCCAGCGCGAGGCGCTCGGCGCGTGCCCAGTTCTGGGTCACCACCCTCTTGATCGTATGCCCGCCGCGACGGCGGCGGAATAACCAGGCGGTTTCCCGTGATAGTGATTATCGGCCCCGTAACCACGCACGAGAGGCGACTCGATGGCACAGAAGGTGACATCCGACATCCTGCGCAACGGGATGCGGGTGCTGGGAGTCGCCGTCCGCGCCGAACCCCGTCTGTTCACCCTCTCCGTCGTCGCCAGCGCCCTCTACGCGGCCATGACCGTGGCCAGCGCCTGGGTGCTCGGCCGCGTCACCCAGGACGTCGTGCTTCCCGCCTTCGATCACGGGCACACCACGACCGGAAGCCTCGTCGTCGGCGCCCTGGTCATCGTTGGGGTCGCGGCGCTGAAGGCCCTCGGCGTCGCCGGACGGCGCCTGTACGCGGGAATGATGCAGTACAACATGCAGGCGACCTACCGCAGGGCCGTCACCCGGCAGTACCTGCGCCTGCCGCTCGCCTGGCACCACCGCCACCCCACCGGGCAGCTGCTGTCCAACGCCAACGCCGACGTGGAGGCGGCATGGGCGCCCATCGCGCCGCTGCCGATGGCCACCGGTGTGGTGCTCATGCTCCTCATCGCCGCCGTCGAGATCCTCTTCACCGACGTGATGGTGGCGATCGTCGGCTTCCTCGTCTTCCCGGCGATCGCCGGGCTCAACGTCATCTACCAGCGGCGGCTGGCGCCGATCGCAGCGCGGGCCCAGCAGCTGCGCGCGGAGGTCAGCGAGGTCGCGCACGAGAGCTTCGACGGCGCCCTGGTCGTCAAGACGCTCGGCCGGGAGGCCGCCGAGACCGAGCGGTTCGCCGAGGTCGCCGGTGAGCTGCGTGACGCCAACGTCGCGGTCGGCCGCGTACGCGGGCTGTTCGACCCGGTCCTGGAGGCGCTGCCGAACCTCGGCGTGCTCGCCGTCCTGCTCGTCGGGTCCATCCGCCTCAGGGCCGGTGCCATGTCGGCCGGCGACCTGGTCCACGTGGCGTACCTGTTCACGCTGCTCGCCTTCCCGATCCGCGCGCTCGGCTGGGTGCTCGCCGAGGTGCCGCGCAGCGTCGTCGGCTGGGACCGCGTGCGCGGCGTGCTGGACGCCACCGGAGAGCTTCCGTACGGCGATGAGTCGCTGAGCGGTGAGGGCCCGGCACGCCTGGAGGTGCGCGGCGTCCGGTTCGGCTACACCGACGGCGACGTGCTGCACGACGTGGCCTTCACCGCCGCGCCCGGGCACACCATGGCCCTCGTCGGCCCGACCGGTTCCGGGAAGTCCAGCCTGACGAACATCCTGGTACGGCTCGTCGACCCCGCGAGCGGCGTCGTACTCCTCGACGGCGTCGACGTTCGCGATGTCGAGCACGGCGGCCTGGCCCGTACGACCGCCGTGGTCCCGCAGCAGACCTACCTGTTCGACGACACGGTCCGCGGCAACGTGACCCTCGGCCTGGACGTGCCGGACGAGGACGTGTGGGAGGCGCTCCGGCTCGCGCAGGCCGACGGCTTCGTCTCGGCGCTCGACGAAGGGCTCGGCACCCGTGTCGGTGAGCGCGGCGCGACCCTGTCGGGCGGCCAGCGGCAACGCCTCGCGCTGGCCCGCGCCCTCGTACGCCGGCCGCGCCTGCTCATCCTCGACGACGCGACCTCCAGCGTGGACCCGCAGGTGGAGGCCCGCATCCTCAGTGGACTGCGCGACTCGGAGGCGACCGTGGTCGTCGTCGCCTACCGCAAGGCGACCATCGAGCTCGCCGACGAGGTCATCTACCTCGAACGCGGCCGCGTCGCCGGCCAGGGCCCGCACGCGGAGCTGCTCGGAAGCTCCAAGGGCTACCGCGAGCTCGTCACCGCCTACGAGCGTGACGAGGACGATCAGAGCGAAGGAGTACCGGCGTGACCGTCGCGGACCCGGAAGCCGACGTGACCGCGGACCCGAAGCCCGGGTCGGGCATCAGTTCGGGAGGGGCGTCCGGCCTGGCCACGCTCCGTACCGGCCTGCGCCTGACACCGGAGTTCCACCAGGGGATCGGCGTGACCCTGCTGCTCGCGTTCCTCGCCACGATCGGGCGCATCGTCGTCCCGGTGGCCGTGCAGCAGACCCTCGACCGCGGGCTGAACTCAGTCGGCGGGCCGGACATCGGCTACATCCGCACCGCCGTGCTGATCTGCGCCGCCGCCGTCATCATGACCGCCATCGCGGCGTACCGGATGAACGTGCGCCTCTACCGCACCAGCGAGAGCGGCCTGGCGGCCCTGCGCGTACGGGCGTTCCGGCACGTCCACGACCTGTCCATGCTCACCCAGAGCGCCGAGCGGCGTGGTGGGCTGGTGTCGCGTGTCACCTCGGACGTCGACCAGATCAGCCAGTTCATGCAGTACGGCGGCCTGATGATCCTCATCGCCGGCGGCCAGCTCGTGGTGGCCAGCGTGCTGATGCTGATCTACTCGTGGCCGCTCGCGCTGCTCGTGTGGGCGGTGTTCGTGCCGCTGGCGCTGGCACTGCGGTTCTTCCAGCGCTGGCTGTCCCAGGCGTACGGCGCGGCGCGCGAGCGGGTCGGCGACATGCTCTCGGCGGTGGGGGAGTCGGTCGTCGGCGCCTCGGTCATCCGCGCGTACGGCGCCGAGGAGCGCACCGCCCGCCGCATCGACGAGTCCGTCGACACCTACCGGGACGCCCAGACCCGCGCCCAGCGGCTCGTGGCGATGACCTTCCCCTCGACCGAGCTGGCGGCCGCGATCGCGACCGCGGGGGTGGTCATCGCGGGCACGGCACTGGGCATCGGCGGGCACCTCACGGCGGGACGGCTGGTGGCGTTCCTGTTCCTCGTCACTCTCTTCGTCAGCCCGCTGCAGGTCGCCACAGAGGTGCTCAACGACGCTCAGAACGCCATCGCCGGCTGGCGGCGCGTCCTCGGCGTCCTGGGCACGGAGCCGGATGTGGCGGACCCGGGCGACGAGGGCCGCGAGCTTCCGCGCGGCGCGATCGAGGTGCGCTTCGAGAACGTGTCCTTCGCATACCCGGGCGGCCCGACCGTGCTGCACGACGTGTCGGCGCGGATCGCGCCGCGGTCCCGGGTGGCGGTCGTCGGCGAGACCGGGTCGGGCAAGACGACCTTCGCCAAACTCCTGACCCGGCTGATGGACCCGGCGTCGGGACAGGTGCTCATCGACGGCGTGTCACTGACCGACATCCGGTTCTCCTCCCTGCGCGAGCGGATCGTGATGGTGCCGCAGGACGGTTACCTCTTCGACGCGACCCTCGCCGACAACGTCCGGTACGGACGGCCCGGCGCCACGGATGAGGACATCGTCCTCGCGCTGACCGAGCTCGGCCTGGCCGACTGGCTGGAAGGCCTCCCGGAGGGGCCGCTGACCCAGGTAGGGCAGCGCGGAGAGTCGCTCTCGGCCGGGGAGCGGCAGCTCGTCGCCCTGGCCCGCGCCTACCTCGCGGATCCTGACCTGCTGGTGCTGGACGAGGCCACCTCGGCCGTCGACCCCGCCACGGAGGTACGGCTCCAGCGGGCACTGGAGGGCATCACCCGCGGCCGCACGGCCATCTCCATCGCCCACCGGCTGTCCACCGCGGAGGCCGCCGACGAGGTCATCGTCTTCGACCGCGGCCACATCGTCCAACGCGGCCCGCACACGGACCTGGTCGACCAGCCTGGCCGGTACGCGGAGCTGTACGCGTCATGGGCCGCCCAGCTCAGAGCCTGACCACACGCCTGAGGGCCGCGCGGTCGGGGCGCCCCTGGCGCGTGCCGCTGCGGCCACTCGGGGCAGGAGAATCCGCTGCCACGTATTGGCCGTGAACCGTGAGCGGTCAGTGCCACGGCCACGTCCCCGATCGAGACGAGACGGGTAAAAGTGATCTTTCGCCCGGGCACGTGTGAGAGCACGATGAAGTTGGTAGGCTGACAGCGGTTGTAGTCGTAGTTCCACGTTCGTTAGCCAGACGCCCGCGGACCGATGACTAGCGGGCGTGTTCTGCTTCTTCGGGACTTTGCACGCTTCGCAGCAGCCATTAAGTGGCCCATGAAGCGTGGGTCTGTTTGTCCCGCAAGGAGTTAGGCATGGCCCAGGGCACCGTGAAGTGGTTCAACGCCGACAAGGGGTTCGGCTTCATCGCCATTGATGGTGGTGGTCCGGACGTCTTCGTTCACTACTCGGCGATCGCCAGTTCCGGCTTCCGTTCGCTCGAGGACAATCAGCGTGTGGAGTTCGAGGTCGTTCAAGGCGACCGCGGCCCGCAGGCGGACCAGGTCCGCCCGCTGTAGTTCGCCGACATCCACCCGTTGGGGTCCGTGCCG
>JAOPYG010000171.1 GCA_025964685.1 Actinoallomurus sp.
CAGGAGCCCGCCGACGGCCGCCACCGCCGCGGGATTGTGCGCGTAGTCCACGACGACCGGGGTGTCCTCGATGTGAAAGGAGCAGCCGCGGCCGGGATTGCACCGATGCGGTTCGAAGGTCCGCAGGCCGCTCGCGACCAGGCTCGCCGGCATGCCGAGCGCCCGCGCGGCCGCGGCGGCGGCCAGCGCGTTGGCGATCATGTAGTCGGCCTTTCCGTCGAACGACCCGGCCACCTCGCTGACCGGCAGCAGCGCGCTCGTACGGCGGCCCTCCGCCTCGACCAGCCAGCCGTCCTCGGTGAAGTAGGCGACGCCGTTCGCGCGCAGGTGCCGTTCGATGACCGGGTTGCCGGCGGACTGGGCGAAGTAGCGGATGACCGGTTTGCGCTTGAGCACCGCCCGGCGCCCGGCGAACTCCGCGACGAGCGGGTCGTCGGCGTTGAGCACGACGTGCCCGCCGACCCGGATCTCCTCTGCGACCAGCGCCTTGATCTCGACCAGGTCGTCCACGTCGACGATGTCGTCGACGCCGAGGTGGTCGTCGGTGATGTTGGTGACGATGGCGACGTCGGCGCGGTCGTAGCCGAGGCCGCGCCGTACGATGCCGCCGCGCGCGGCCTCCAGCACGGCCGCCTCGACCACGCGGTTGCCCAGCACCATCTGCGCCGACCGGGGACCGGACGCGTCGGCCTTGTAGATCAGTTCGGTGCCCAGGTAGACGCCCTCGGTCGTGCACATGCCGACCTGACGGCCGTCCTGGCCGAGCAGGTGCGCGATCATGCGCACGGTCGTGGTCTTGCCGTTGGTGCCGGTCACCGCGACCAGCGGGATCCGTGCCGACATGCCCGGCGGGTACATCTGGTCGATGATCTGCGCCGCGACGTCACGCGAGCTGCCCTCGTACGGAGCCAGGTGCATGCGCAGCCCCGGTGAGGCGTTCACCTCGATCACCCCGACGCCCCCGGCGTCCGGCGGCAGCGGCGCGCCGATGTCCGGAAGTCGCAGGTCGATGCCGCAGACGTCGAGCCCGACGGTCGCCGCCACCCGGCGGCACATGCGGGCGATGTCGGGATGCACGCGGTCGGTGACGTCCTTGCTGGTGCCACCGGTGGACAGGTTCGCGTTACGGCGCAGCGGGAGGATCTCACCGTCGGCGGGCACGCAGCCGGGGTGCAGCCCCCGGCCGGCCAGGTGGGCGAGCTCGGTGTCGCCGAGCGCCAGGCGCGTCAGCGGACGGTCGTGTCCCTCACCGCGCGCGGGATCGGTGTTGGCGAGGGCGACGAGCTCGGCGATCGTGGACCGCCCGTCTCCGGTCACCCGTGCCGGACTCAGCTCCGCGGCGGCCACGACCTGGTCACCGACCACGAGCACCCGATGGTCGCGGCCCGGCACGTACGCCTCCACCAGCACGTGTTCGCACACCGTCGCGGCCTCGCGGAAGGCGGCGCTCACCTCCACGGGGTCGGACAGCTCGATCGAGACCTTCTCACCGTGGTGGCCGGACAACGGCTTGACCACCACAGGGCCGTCGATGTCGGCCATGACCGCCACGGCCTCCTCGGCCGAGGTCACGATGTCCCCGCTGGGTACGGGCAGACCGGCCTCCTCCAGCAGGCACTTCGTCAGCATCTTGTCCGCCGCGGTCTCCATGCCCACCGCCGAGGTCCGGTCGGTCATGGCCGCCCACACCATGCGGCGGTGCCGTCCGTGGCCGAGCTGCAGGAGGTTGAGGTGTCCCATCCGGCGTACGGGGATGCCGCGCCGCCGCGCCGCCTCGGCGAGGGCGGCGGTGCTGACTCCGAGCCGGACCTTGCCGTAGGCGGAGGCGATGGCCGTCAGATCGGTGTCCAGCACCGGAGTCCGGCCGTCCAGCAGATCGGTGACGGTCCGCATCGCGAGCCGGATCAGATCCTCGACGACCGGCGCGTGGGCCGGCTCGTCGCGCGGACACTCGAGGATGACGTCGTAGCGTCCCTGCGCGCCCGCCCACACCGTACGGCCGAAGAAGACCTCGCGGCCGATCATCGCGGACAGCTCCAGCGTGACGTGCTCGGTGATATGCCCGAAGTAGGTGCCCCGGGCCATCGCCTTCAGCAGGCCGCCGGGCCGTCCGGCCGAGCAGTGGTGCTGATCGAGGCCGGGCAGCAGGGCCACCAGCCGTTCGGCGAAGCCGGGAAAGTCCGTGGTCTCGCGGGCGGTGAGCTCCTCCAGCTCCAGACAGGCGATCGCCACCGGCCGTGAGACGTAGAGATTGGGGCCGCCGAGCCACCGTAGATGGTCCAGATGCACGGCTTACTCCTCTTCTTCCCGTGTTGGGCCGAACCACGGTTTGCGCTGCTCCAGGTCGAAACAGCAGCCGGCCGGAAGGAGATGCAGACGGACGTCGAACAGGGCCATCGGGTTGTGCCCGGCGTCCGCGACGGTGGCCCGATCGGCGTCCACGACGGTGACGACGCCACGGCCGATCACCTCGAAACGGTCGCCGTCGACCATGATCGCGGTGTCCTCGTCGATCCCGACACCGAGATACTGGACGTCGAGCGCGATGCCGCTGAGCAGCCGAGGCAGCCGGCCCCGTTCGGCGAAATGCATGTCGATCAGTACGTTGCCGAGCAGGTCCAGACCTGGCCCGATCCGTACCGACGACGTTGCTCCGTCACCGCCGAGGATCATCCAGCGGCCCAGCGCGGTGGCGCCCGCGCTGGTGCCGGCGATCACTAAGCCGTCTTCGTGGAGCCGGCGGTGCAGGAGAACGTTGGTCTTCGAGCCGACGAGCATGCTGAGCCGCGACTGGTCGCCGCCGCTGATCAGGACACCGGTCGCCTGCTCGAGCATGGTGAGTGTGGCCGGGTCGTCGGCGGTCGTACGGCCGATCAGCCGCAGCTCGGTCACCGACGAGACTCCCAGGCGGCTGAACACCGTGGCGTACTCGGCGGTGACCTCTTCGGGCATGTCCGTCGCGGTGGTCACCACGACGATGCGTGAGCGACGCGCGCCGGAGAGGGTAACGAACTCCTTGAGCGGTCCGGTGCCGCAGGTACGGTTCTCCCTGCCGCCGATGACCAGGAGCCGGCCACAGCCGACGTTCCTCCCCGTTATGTCGGTCACGACAGCTAGTTACCCGATTGTCACGGCAAGTAGTCGCTGTCGGTGGCGACGGGCATCGTGTGATTTTCTTGATCGATTATCTGCCGATGCCGGTGATTCGGTAGGGCGCGATCACGTCCGTGTCGCCACGAGGCGAGGTTTCGTCATACCGGAGGGTATTTCGGAACTCATCGGTTTGTCCGCGATAAGCGCGACGTCAATCGGCGTCTTTGATCGCCGCCAATACCGGAGGGAATCTCATGCGGTGCGCATCGATGCTATCCGGGAGGCGACGGTCTCCTTACCTGGGAACTTTCCGCAACCGATGGTCGCACTCCTCCGTCTAAGAGGCGCACGTATCGCCATGATGTGGAGGTGGCCGCGGGGACGTACGGGGAAAAGGCGGCATGGTCATGCTCTGAGAGGCACACTCACTCCGAAGTGGAGCGAATGGGGCGGAGGGCCCAGTTCGTTTTGGAGGTGCCCATGTCGTGTACGAACGGTTTTGAGAACGTTCGGCTTATGTACCGTCTTGTCCTGGCGGTCGATGTCGAGAAATACAGTACTCGGGACGCGCGCGAACAGCTGCGGGCGCAGAGGGAGCTCAAACGCATCCTCACCGCGGCCGCACAGAACACCGGGCTCGACCAGCGCGACTGGTACGAGCAGGTCAGCGGGGACGGCGAGCTGGTGGTCATGCCAGAGAACGTCGACGTCTCCGCCGTGGTCGGCGACTTCACGTGCCAGCTCGAAACCATCCTCGGCGAGCTCAACCGCGACGTCATCGGCGGCACGCGGCTGCGGCTGCGGGTCGCGATGCACCACGGAACGCTGACGCCGGGGCCGTTCGGCCCCGCGGGCGACGCGCCGATCGTCGTCAGCCGGCTCCTCGACGCCAGGCCGTTGCGACGGCTCCTGGCCGACCAGCAGGACCGAGACCTCGCGCTCATCGTCTCGCAGAGTCTGTACCAGGACGTCGTACGGACGGGGTTCTGCTCACTGGCCCCTGAGGACTTCCGGCCCGTACGCGTGAACGCCAAAGGCATCCAGTACCACGGCTTCGTCCGCCGTCCAGCACCTGAGCGCGTGGCTCCGACGGTGTTGCGGGCGGCCAGTGGAGGCGGCGTCGACCTCGTCGCGCTGCCGGGCGGCCGCGCCTGACCCGTCCACGCCACGCCCTCCGCTCGTCAGCCTCCACGTCCTCCGGTCGGTCACCGCCCGCGCGCATCACGGCGCGGGCGGTCACCGCCCGTCAGAACGCCTGGAGCGCCTCGTCGAGTCCGTCGGCGTCCGCGTAGGAACGGTGGTCACGCCGGGAGGCCGTCGCGCCGTAGGCGACCCTTCGCGCGAGCTCCGCCGGAGCGGGCAGCACACCGCCACCCAGTTGCGCGGCGCCGCCCAGCGCCGTGCGCACACCCTGCCGCCCGGAGCGGAACACGCCGATGCGCCAGCCGGTCACCTCGTCCCAGACCAGCGCACGGGTGTCGCCGAGAACGACCGTGGCGTCGCGCGGGTCGCTCGGGTCGAGCCAACTGCGGTCGATGACCAGCCCCTGTTGGATGAGGGCCTGGACGCTTTTAATCACGTAGTTGCGCGTGGTGTTCACGCGGGAGACCGGATGCTGTGGGGGTTCGCGGCGATCCGTCACGGCAAGCACCTTTCTGCGGGCTTGCACGAATTATGCATTGAAAATGCTGATCATCCCTGGTTCAGGCAGGAAGAAATGTGCTCTGTTCCTTGAGCCGCGAGGTGTCGGTCTTGATGGCGTCGTCGGCAGCCTTCTGGAAGAGCGCCCCGGACGGATACCGCGGATCGGGGCACTCGCCACAGCGAATGAAGCCCTGCCGCTCGTAGTAGTCGTGCAGATCGGCGTTGGTGGTCCAGACGTCGACGCGGACCCACGCGACGCGGCGGGTGCGCAGCTCTCGCTGCACCGCCCAGTCGATCAGCACGCCCCCCAGGTCGAGGCCGCCGTACGCCCGGCTCACGACCAGGCGGTGGATGTAGACGGCGTCCTCCTCGCCCTTGTCGCGCCACACGTCGGGATTGGCGCGCGGGCTGATCGTCATGGTGGCCGCCGGGACGTCGCCGTCCCACGCGATCCAGGTCTGCCCCAGCTCGAGGCCCCGCCGGATGCGTTCGTCACGGCCGCGGCGGTGCGGCCAGGGCTCGGCCCACTGGTCGGTGTCCTTACCGCGCAGCCACCTGGCGGCCTCCTCGATCAGGTCGATCAGGATCGGCTGCTGGCTCACCGTGGCGAGACCGATGGTGAAGATGGGGTTCATGGGTCCTGTGTGGTCTGGTCGGGATGGCGAATCACCGTTTCGCCGTACAGCCGGCCCCTACGCGGGTCCGGCGACCTCTCGGCGGTCCTCCGGGACGTCGCCGAGGTTGTAGTAAAGGATGTTGCGGTCCGCCGGGTAGACGGTGACGGTGAAGCGGATGGGTTCGCCGCCGTCGGCGTAGGCCGTCCTGGAGAGCTCGATCAAGGTGACGCTGGCGCTCTCCGGCAGCCCGAAGAAGATCGACTCCTCCTGGTCCGGAGCGCGTACGGCGATGAGGTCCTGATATCCCGCCTGCGTCAGCCCAAGCTCCTGCTCGAGATATTTGACCACGCCTTCTTCGACGTCGACCGCGTCCACCAGCCGCTCGGCACCCCGGTTGACGAAGTCCATGGGGTAGAACGACGTCTGGAGCGACCATGCCTCGTCGTCGATGAACCGCTGCTGGTACCGGCTGACGACGCGCGTGCCCTCGCTGACCTGGAGCTGCCGGGCCACGACTCCGGTGGCCTGACGGATCTCCACGCGCGGATCGGACCAGCTGGATCGGCGGTTCTGGATCTGGGCACTCGCGACGTAGGCACTGCCCTCGCCGCCGCCGGGCCCACGGCCCTGCCGGGAGGACAGCTCGACGGCGAATGGCGTGATCTTCTTGGAGACGAACGTGCCCCGGCCGGCGTGGGTCTCGACGAGCTGCCGCTGCGTGAGCCACTTGATGGCGTCCCTCACCGTGTTGCGGGAGGCGTCGTACTCATCCTGCAGCTCGAGCTCGGTGGGAAGCTGCGCCCCTCGTGGGATCTCGCCGCTGTCGATCTTCTTGATCAGGTCGTCGGCGATCGAGCGCCACTTGGACCCCGCCATGATCACTCCTCTTGCCCGGCCGACGAGGCGAATGTATGGCCCCGACGAGGACTTGTCGACTGTGTCATACCGGTTAAACGGATTAACTCGGTCAAACGAGGTTGATGATTCCGTCGAGGGGTATCAAAGGAATGGTTGGGATGATTCCACAAGCTTACCAGCAACGATCATCTCGGTAGGGCGAAACGGCAGAGTCGCCGGGTCGCCACCCGGCCGGCGGTCCCTCGCGAGGAGACCAAAGGCCACATCAGGGGGCGGATAGAAACCCGCACTTCGGTGCGGTGCGAGCGAGAGGGGAAGCTCGTGAACTGGTTCGACTCGGCAAGTCTCGTCCTACTCGTGGTGGCCATCGCGTTCTTCGGTGCCGCCGTGAACCTGCTCTGGGACTTCATCAGGTCCAGCAGCCGCGACCCGCTGACGCCGTACGCCCCGGACGAGCGTTCGGCGCGGGCGCGGCGATGGGCCGGCGTGTACGTCCGGCGGCCGCAACCGGAGGAAGCATCGCTGGACCGGCACGCCGCCTAACGGAAGACCGGCCCCTCACTGTGATGGTGGGGGGCCGAGTCGTTCCGCGTCACAGTACGGAGGTATCCCAGGCGACGCTGACCGGCACGACCTGGCCGGTGCCGCCGCTCACCGTGATGAGGGCCGTGCCGGGCAGGGTGATCAAGCCGCGGTTGAGCGTCACCTCGACGCTCACCCCACCGTGGTCGCCGATGGTCCCGCCGGCTCTGGCCAGGGTGACCTGTGGCGTCGAGGCCGAGGCGATCCAGTGGACCGGGCCGCCCTTGGCGCTGAGCATGATCGCGGCCACGGTGGCGTGCCCGCGGTAGCGGATCGACGTGGGGCTGACCACCAGCACGCCGTTGTGCCGTCCCGGCGGAGGCGGAGCGGGAGGCGTCGAAGACGACGGGGTGATCGTGCCGATCGACTGCGGCCCGGTCGTCGGCCGCTGGCCATCGCCCCCGCCCGATCCCCCGTCCGCCCCGGGCCGCCGAGGGTGATGCGTGGGCGTCTTGGTGATGTGCGGCTTGCCTCCCGGCCACTGAATGTCCGGCACCGGGAGGTTCGGGTCCATCAGCATGAGCGCCACGACGGCGGTCGCCAGCGCGGTGAGGAGCCCCGCGCTCGTGAACGCCCAGCGCCGCGCCAGGTGCGAGGGCGCGTCCGGCTGGCGTGGCATCCCCTCGGGTGTGAGCGCGCCGCCCCGCGCGGCGATCTCGGCGCGGTAGCCGGCCAGCTCGGGATCGGTGCCGGTGTGCTGGACGCGATGGCGTAGCGCGGCGGGAAGAACGGGCGCCGGGGCGGCGTCGAGGAACTCCTTCGCCTCGGGCACCTGGTCCTGCGCGCGCTTAAGCCGAGCCTCCGACCGCCGGAGCGAGACCCCCACGGTCGTCGCCAGGTCCTCGCCGGTCAGATCGTGCCGTACGGCGAGGAACAGCGTCTCGCGCTGCAGGAGGTCCAGGCTTCCGAGCGGGTCGCCCTCGGCCGGCTCCAGCTGGAGCTTGCGCTGCATGCAGCGCCGGCGCGCGGCGGAGTAGAGCCAGGGGCGCAGCCGGGCGCGGTCGCGCATCCGCGGCGCGCGGCGCGCGGCGTCGATGAAGGTGTCGTGGACGACGTCAGCGGCGACGCGGGTGTCGTCCAGCAGTGCCATGCAGTAGTCGTACAGGCGCTCGGCGTACACGTCGTACAGCGTGGCCAGCACATCGTCGTCCCCGTCGTGCAGTCCCTTGACGAGACGTCGGTCGGCGTCGGGGGCGAAGCGTGACCACCTTGCCATGTACGTGCTCCACGATTTGAACAGCGCGGCCTTGCTTAGACCCTAGGGGTTGAGAGCCAGCTCACCGTATTTAGCACAAAAAGCGCAACTTGTACGGGTGTGGTGAGCTTCGGGGCGGTATGTCGACGGCGCGTGCGGTTAGGGACGACGATGCCCCGTGCGCGGCGGCACGGGGCATCGTTTCGCGACGGCCGTTATAGAACCTTCGCCTTAGGGCGATTCCGTCAACCGAAGACGCGCTGCCTGGTCGAGACCGCAAGAGCCGAGTCGTCGGAGAAGATGCCGTCCACGCCGAGCTTGTAGAACTCCGCCAGGAGCCGCGAGGCGTCACCCTGGGCCTTGGGGAAGTTCGGCGAGCTGGGGTTGCCCTGCTGGTAGTCCACGGGCAGGAAGGAGTTCTCCGGCCGTACGGTCCAGGGGTGCACGGCCAGGCCGGCGTGATGAGCGTCGCTGACCAGCGTCGTGGGCGGCTGGGAGTGGTTGCTGGAGTCCACCGGAATGATCCGCGTGAGGCCCGGCCCGACGCCGTAGGCATACTGCGAGATCCACTTCAGCCCGGCCGGTTTGACCAGGTCGCTGTAGGTCCGGGGGTCGTGGTTCGCGACGAAGTCGTACGGTGCGCCCTGCGTGTCGATCAGCTGGATGAGCTTGATGCCGGTCTTCTTGTGCAGCGCCTGGAGGTTCGAGGTCTCGAACGACTGGATGAACACCTTGTCGTTCCGGCCCTTGAAGCCGTACTGGGCCAGGTCCTTGAGCAGCTCATCCTCCAGGGGGAGGCCGATGCCGCGGAAATAGGTCGGGTGCTTGGTCTCGGGATACACGCCGACGTGATGGTCCTTCGCGATCTGCAGGACCTCGTCGAGGCTGGCGACCGGGTCGGCCCCGTCGAACGCGCTACTGCCCGGCCGCAGGTCCGGCAGCCGCTCCTTGAGCCGCAGCGTACGGAGCTGGGCGTAGGTGAAATCCTCGGTGAACCAGTCGGTGTGCTGCACGCCATCGATCGTCTTGGTCTTCTTCAGACTCGCGAACTCCGGGTGGTTCGCCACGTCCGTGGTGTCGTTCAGCCAGTTGTCGTGCCGCGCGACCAGCACGTGATCCTTCGTGCTGACGATGTCCGGCTCGATGTAGTCGGCCCCCATCTCGATGGCCAGCTGGTACGCGTGCGCCGACTCCTCGGGCCGGTACGCGCTGGCACCCCGGTGCGCGATCACGATCGGCAACCGGGCGCTCTGGTGGGCCTGCGCCTGCACCTTCGCCGGTGCCGCGGAAGCGCCGCTGGTACTCGCGAACACCGAGAACGCCGTGCCCGCCGTGACGACGGCGAGTCCGCCCGCCAGCAAGCGTCGGGACAGTGACATGAGCTACCTCCTGATTCGGAACGTGCGGAGGTTACGACGGCGGCGTGACCAATGGGAGACCTGTGCCTTAAGTGCGATAGGTCCGGAACCGGCCAGGGGAAGTTCCCTGCCGGCGCGTTTGCGTCAGGTGCCTGTCGCACCGAGCCTAGGAGCCTGCCACTCGTGGTTGTCCACAGGCGGGCCATATCTGTGGACAGTGAGTGCGGATCGCCGGCCGTGGGACACGCTTTCGCGGCGCCCCCGGACCGATTCGCGCACTGCTGCGGACTCCCGGTACACTCGCTGGGCAGCGAGCAGCCGTAGCTCAACGGATAGAGCATCTGACTACGGATCAGAAGGTTGGGGGTTCGAATCCCTCCGGCTGCGCCCAGCTCAAAGGCCCCTTGCGATCGTGCTAGGGGCCTTTTTCTTGGTCGTGGGAGCCACCGGATCAGGGTCCGAACAGAGCCCGGCTCATGGACGTCGCCGCCGCGCGCTTGTCTCCCTTCTGGTCGTCGCAACACCCCTGCTGAGGGGATGCGATGGCGTTCGAGATCCGGGAGAACCGGGGGCGGGCTCAGGGACGTAAGAAGCTGGTCCGTGAGCGCGAGGAATACTTGCGGCTCGTGCGTGAGGGTTTGAGTAGCAAGCAGGCATGTCAGATCGTCGGGATCAATCCGCGGACGGGTAAGCGCTGGCGGTACGGGCGTGCCCGGTCCGCGGGGCATCGAGGGGCGTCACCGATCACTGCGGTGGCGCCCCCTGCCGGTCCGTCCCGCTATCTGCGCGAGGATGACCGGGTCCATATCGCCGACCGGCTGGGGGAGAAGGCATCGATCCGGGCGATCGCCGCCGAGCTGGGTCGCAGCCCCTCGACGATCAGCCGGGAGATCCGCCGTAACCGCCACCCCGGCAATGGGCAGTACTGGCCACACGCCGCTCACGGGATATGCCGGTTCACTCCGAGATGAACAATGCATGACCAGGAGCGAAGGTAAGCGTGGCTTTACTGGGTGCTCATCCGTCGCTGTCCAGCATCTTCGCAGAATGGCTACATGGGGCGTATCGCCGGTTTTGTCGCAATGATCGCGTTCGTCGTCAGCACCGTACTGATGGTCGTTGTGTGCTTGCTAGGTCCCTCGTCGGCCGTGCCGCTCGCTGTGCACGGTCGTCCGGGGTGGACGCCCGATGATCTTACCGTGGTCGTGCTGACGTGGACGGCGATCGTGACCGGCGGGGTGGGGACGGGTCTGGGAATCGCGGCGCTCGCCGGCGGCTGGCGACCGCCGCTGTGGATGCTTTGCGCGGGTGGTCTGGCGGCGGTCGTCGTGCTCGCCGTGCTGCCGGTGGCCGGATCGACCGATGCGCTGGATTATGCGATCTATGGCCGGATCGCGGCGCTCGGGAAGAGCCCGTGGGTGATGACGCCGGGTCAGTTGTTCCACCTGCATGATCCGGTGGGCCTGCTGGCACCGATCTCGTGGCGGCGCGCGACCGCGGTTTATGGTCCGGTCGCTGTCGGCTTCTTCTGGTTCTCCTCCTTCGTCGGCGGTGCGTCGATGGCGGTGACCGTGTCGGTCATCAAGGTCGTGTCCGGGCTGTCCTTTCTGCTCACCGGTTATCTTCTCGATCGCGCGGTCGGCCCTGAGAGCGTCCGCCGAGCCCGTGTGCATCTGCTGTGGACGTGCAACCCGTTGATGATCTGGAGTGCCGTCGTCAGCGCACACGTCGATGTGATCGGGACCGTGCTCATGGTGGCGGCGATCCTCGTTCTGCGGCGGCCGGGTCTGGTCCAAGGTGCCGCGGCGGGCGCGCTGATGGGTGCGGCGATCGCGGTCAAGGCGCCGTTCGCGCTGGTCGCCGTCGGACTGTTGTGGACGGTGCGTCGTTCATCGAGGGCGGTGGGCGGGGGGATCGTCGCGGGAGTATGCGTACTCGGGGCGGCCTACCTGGCGGCGGGAAGCCCTGCGGTCCGCGCGGTGGCCGACAAGCACGGCAGCCTGTCCGTGATCAATCCCTGGAAGCCGTTCAGCGCCTTGCTGCACGCGACTTCCCGGGCGACGACGGGTTATGAGCTGGTGGCGACGGCGGCTGGGCTCGCCGTTGTGGTCATCGCATGGTGGTCACTGAGCGGACGGCCTGACTTCGTGTCGTCGGTGACGCCATCGGTCGTGCCGGCCTTCGCCCTCAGCCTGGGATGGCTGGTCACGACTTCGGTGCAGCATCCCTGGTACGACGCGATGCTGTTCCCGCTCCTGGCACTGTTGCCGCGGAGTCGCCTGGACCTGGTGATCATCGCGCGTTTTCTCGTCTCCTGCCTCGCGTACGTCCCCGGCATGCCGACCATCTTGCGGCCGTACCGGCTGGAGTACTTCGTCCACCATCTGTACGACTCGTGGCTGGCTCCCCGCCTGCTCGACGTGGGCATCGCCGCCATCGTGGTCGCACTGGTCTGGTGGCGGCGCTCTGGGGGCGCACAGCCGGTCATGCCGGCGCAGACGACGAGTGCCGATGCCTATGACGTGAGCGCCAGAATCTGATCCGCGTGATGCGGGGAACGTCCTTGGACGAGCCCTCAGCGGACGGCGCGATCAGCGAGCGTACAGCTCGACCGTCATGCCGTGGACCTGCCGGCAGTCCCGGCGCTGAAACCATTGGCCCAGCATGGCCATCTTCGCCTGGTTCATCGGCGACAGGTTCTGCGTCCGGCCGCAGAGTACGTACCGGGAGAAGGCCACGAGCCACGTCCGCTGAGGAGCAAGCGTCTCGAACCTGCGGCGCAGGGTGGCGGCACTGACCTCGGTCCCGGTCAGGTCCGCGGCCTCAGTGGCCGACCTGGCCACCGCGATGTCCCGAACCCCCGCGAAGGAACGCGGGTAGGCCTCGCCGACGGCCCGCCGGCCGCCAGGCAGGTACACCACCACGTCGCCGGGGCGTTTGCCCTCATCTCCTATCTTCGC
>JAOPYG010000173.1 GCA_025964685.1 Actinoallomurus sp.
CCGGGTGCTGTCCAAGCCGCAGATCCTCGACCGGGTGTGGAAGTACGACTTCGGCGGGCAGGCGCACGTCGTCGAGCTGTACGTCAGCTATCTGCGCAAGAAGATCGACGCCGGGCGTGAGCCCCTCATCCACACCGTGCGCGGCGTCGGCTATGTCCTCAAGCCGCCCGCCGCATGAGGCTCGGCATCCGCACCCTCAGCGGCCGGCTCATCGCCGGACTGCTGGTGCTCCTGACCATCGCCTGCGCGATCGTCGGCATCGCGATGACGCTGGCGCTCCACACCTTCCTGGTCGCACGGCTCGACCAGCAGCTCACCGCGGCGGGCACCCGTTACGCCGTCAACCTCGAACATCCCCACGGCCCGGGCGGGGCCGGTGCGGACCACGGCCAGGCCGTCGGCACGTTCGGCGCCCGCCTGGCGGATGGCCGGGTCACGCAGTCCGGTGTGGTCAGTGACCGGGGCGGGCAGGTGGTCCTGGCCGCCCCGGACCGGAAGAAGCTGGCCGGCCTGGCCGCCGGCTCAGGCCCGGAGACGATCGAACTGGACGCGCTCGGCGACTACCGCGTGATCGCGGCGGACGGCGCGGACGGCGACATCCTCATCACCGGGCTGCCGATGCGCGGTCTGAACGAGACGCTCGGACGCCTCGAAGCGGCCGAACTCATCGTCTTCGGCGTCGTGCTGGTGGGCACCGCCGTCGCGGGCACCACGTTCGTACGGCTCACTCTGCGCCCCCTGCGCCGGATCGCCGCCACCGCCATGGAGGTCTCCCGCCTCCCCCTCGGCAGCGGTGAGATCGCGCTACCCGGCCCCGTTCCGTACCGCGACCCCGGTGCGGAGGTCGGCCAGGTCGGCGCCGCCTTCAACCGCATGCTCGAACACGTCGGATCGGCGCTCGCCCAGCGGCAGAGCAGCGAGGACCGGCTCCGCCGCTTCATCGCCGACGCCAGCCACGAGCTGCGGACCCCGCTCGCCGCCATCCGCAGCCACGCCGAGCTCGCGGGCCGCGACCCGGACGGATCCGGGGTCAGGCACGCCCTGAGCCGGGTCGAGGCCGAGTCCGCGCGGATGGGACGGCTCGTCGACGACCTGCTCCTGCTCGCACGACTCGACGCCGGACGCCCGCTGGCCCACGACCCGGTCGATCTGACCCGGCTCGCGATCGACACGACGTCCGACGCACGCGCCGCCGGCCCGGATCATCACTGGGTGCTGGACCTGCCCGGCGAGCCAGTGGTGATCGAGGGGGACGAGCACCGGCTGCACCAGGTCCTCGGCAACCTGCTGACCAACGCCCGCACCCACACACCCGCCGGCACCGACGTCACGGTACGGGTGGCGGCCGACGAACCCGGCCTCGTCACCCTCGAGGTGACCGACGACGGTCCCGGCATCCCGGCCGACCTGCAGCAGGACGTGTTCGAGCGCTTCGTCCGCGGAGACGACTCACGCTCGCGCGAGGCGGGCAGCACCGGACTGGGGCTGGCCATCGTCTCCGCCGTCGTCCAGGCCCACGGAGGCACGGTGACCCTCACCAGCACACCCGGCCGCACGGTTGTCCGGATCCGGCTGCCTGGAGATATCAGCTTCCTGTCGCGCTGACCGTATGCACCGCGTCCGCCGAGTCCAAATTTCCCGAGATGAAGAACTGGGGGTTGTGGTATTAGAAGGGTGCGATCTTCTTCTTCTGTTTGGCCCGGATGCGCTTGTTGACGACCAGGTCCACCTCGAGCATCGGCCCGGTCTCGTTCGAACGCAGCAGGAGACCTTGGTGTTCGCCTGGTTGTTGACGCGCACGTAACGGCCGAACACGGCTCGGGCCTGCGTCTGGGTTACATTTCATCCTCCGGTAAAGCGCGAGCCAACTCAAGCGCCACCGGATCATGGCGGCAGAACGCCGATCAGCTGTCCGCGGTCCTCGCGACATAGACCGTGTTCGCCGCCTTACGTCCCTGCAAGGGATTGTCGAATTCGACGACGTGCGCTTCCTGACGCGCGAACACCTCGGTGAGCACGGCACCGAATTCCTCGTCCGGAGGGTCATTCGACCATAGGGCGAAGACTCCACCGGGATGAAGGCATTCGGCGACGCGGCGCAGCCCCTCAGGCCGGTAGAACGCCGCGTGGCGCGGGTGGAGTACATGGCGTGGCGAATGGTCGATGTCAACGAGGACGCCATCGAATCGCCGCCCCTCGACCTGCGGATCCAGCCCCTTGCCGCTGCCGGCCAGTTCGAAGAAATCGCCGTGTACCAGCCGGCATCGCGGGTCCGCGACCAACCCGGGACTCAGTGGCAGCAGCTCGCACTCGTGCCATTCGATCACCTCGCCCAGCGCCTCGACGACGCTCAGCGAGCGGACCCGCGCGTCTTCGAGCACACGCTGTGCGGTGTAGCCGAGTCCGAGACCGCCCACGACCACGTCGAGATCGGCACCCGGCAACTCCGCAAGGGCGAGCCGCGCAAGCGCGATCTCTCCCTCCGTGAACGCACTCGACATCAGGAAATCGTCGCCGAGCTTGACCTCGTACACCTGGGCGCCGAGCGCCGGGTCCCACCGGCGCCGCAGGCTGATCTCGCCCATCGGCGTCCGACGCCAGTCGAGCTCCTCGAAACGCGCACTCATGTGTACCCCCCGGCTCCGGCGCCGAAAGGGCACCGGTCGCCGCCGATGGTATGACGACCTGGTCCAACGGGGAGGTCAGGATCGCGTCTCGTTCGCAGAACGGGCCGGAGTCGCGCCGTGCATCGAGGGCGGCCGGATGCCGGCGATCGCCTGACGGACCCGGCGCCGCGCGGGTTCCGTGGCGCCGGCCTCCAGCAGCGCCTCGGCGACCGCGCCCGCCACCGGCTGCACGTCGAGTACGCGGAGCCGGGCGAGCGGCGCCAGGTCGGCCAGCCGCTCGCGGATGTGCTCGTGCAGCAGGACCTGTCCGTTCTGCAGCGTCCCCCCGCCGAGGACCACCGGCGTCGCGGTGTCCAGCAGGCCGAGCCGGCGCAGCAGCGCGGTCACCATCGTGACGATCTCGTCGCCGAGGCGTACCACGATCTCCTGCGCCACCGTGTCGCCGCCGTCTGCGGCGGCGAACACCAGCGGCGCGAGGCCGTGGAGTTCCGCGACGGGGATCTCGCCGCCGCTGACGGCCAGCGCGACGGCCTCCACCGTGGGCAGTCCGAAGCGGACCGGCAGGACCTCCCGCAGCACGGTGGCCGGGCCGCGCCCGTCGCCGGCGCGTACGGCGGCGCCCAGTCCGGCCCGCGCCACGCCCATGCCGCCGCCCCAGTCGCCGGTGATGTCCCCGAGCGACAGGAAGCGGGCCGACCGGCCGTGCGGGTGCACGCCGACGGCGTTGATGCCGGCGCCGGACACCACCGCCACGCCCCAGCCCTCCGGCGCGCCGGCCCGCAGGATGGCGAGTGTGTCGTTGCGCACGATGACCCGCGCGGCCACCTTCAACCCGGACAGCTGCCGCAGCGCCACCTCTTCCGCTTCCGGCACGTCCACGTTGGCCAGGAAGTACGCGCCGACCGCGACGGAGGCGTCCGGGCGGCCGGCCTCCTCCAGTGCCCGGTGCATCAGGTCGGCGAGCCGCCCGGCGGTCAGCGCCATGCCCTCCCGGTGCGGCCGGGTGCCATCGCCGCGTACCCAGGCCAGCAGCCGCCCTTCGGTGTCCGCGAGCACGAGGTCGGTCTTGGAGTTCCCGCCATCGACCCCCGCCACGAGGTCAGCCATCGGCGTCCCCGAAGAACCGCGGCAGGTACCGGCGGTTCGCCTCCAGCAGCGCGTCCAGCAGCGGTGCCGCCGGCTCCCACTGGCGTACGAGGGGGTTGGCCACGAGCGCCCGCCGTGCCACCGACCGGTCCCCGGTCAGCGCCGCCTCGATGGCGAGGGTCTCGTACGCCGTGACCGCCTGGACCAGACCCAGCATCTCGGGCGGCAGCGGCGGCACCGGGACCGGGTGCGGGCCCGCGGTGTCGACGTGCGCCGGCACCTCGACGACGGCCTCGTCCGGCAGGCCGGCCAGCACGCCGTTGTTGCGCACGTCCACGTAGTGGTGCGCGCCGTCGCCGGTGAGCAGGCTGGTCACCAGCGCGGCCGCGGCCTCGCTGTAGTAGGCCCCGCCCCGGCTCTCCAGCAGCTCCGGCTTGTGGTCCAGGGCCGGGTCCTCGTACAGGGTGAGCAGCTCCTCTTCGATGGCCAGGACCTGCTCGGCACGGTGCGCCCCCTTGAGCTGGCTGCTCAGCTCGTGGTCGGTGCAGTAGAAGTAGTGCAGGTAGTACGACGGGATGGCGCCGAGATCCCGCAGCAGCCCGGCCGGCACGCGCACCTGCTCGGCGAGTTCGGTGAGCTCGTCGCCGGCGAGCAGCTCGGGCAGGCGCTCCACGCCGTCCGCGGTGACCGAGCGGATCCAGGACAGGTGGTTGAGGCCGGCGTGGCCCAGCCGGACCTGGTCCGGTGCGACGCCCAGCCGTACGGCCATGTCCCGCTGGAACTTGATCGCCACGTTGCACAGCCCCACCGCGCGGTGCCCGGCGTCGAGCAGCGCACGCGTGACGATGCCGACCGGGTTGGTGAAGTCGACGATCCACGCGTCCGGCGCGAGCGCCGCCACCCGGTCGGCGATGCCGAGCACCACGGGCACGGTACGCAGCGCCTTCGCGAACCCGCCCGGCCCGGTGGTCTCCTGGCCGATCAGGCCGAACCTGTTCGGCAGCGTCTCGTCGACCAGCCTGGCCGCCTGGCCGCCGATGCGCAGCTGGATCAGTACCGCGTCCGCTCCTTCGAGCGCCCGGTCGAGATCCTGGGTCACCGTCAGCCGGCCGGGATACGCGTGCCGGGCCAGGATCCGCCCGGCCAGGCCGCCGACGACGCGCAGCCGCTCGGGGGCGATGTCGTACAGGACCAGCTCGTCGACGGGCAGCACCCCGGCGCGCCGGCCGAAGCCTTCGACGAGCTCGGGTGTGTACGTGCTGCCGCCGCCGACAACTGTGATCTTCACTCTTGTCTCCTCATGGTCGCGGCGGTCTCAGCCCTTGATGCCCGTCATGGCGATGCCTTCGACGAATACCTTCTGCGCCAGGAAGAACAGCACCAGGATCGGCAGCAGGAACATCAGCGAGGCGGCCATCTGCAGCTGGTACGCGTTCTGGTGGCCGCTCTTGGCGAGCTGGGTGAGGGCCACGGCGAGGGTCTGCCCGCTCTGGCTGTTCCCGGTGTAGAGCAGCGGGTTGTAGAAGTCGTTCCAGGCGTACAGGAACGCGAAGAGCCCCACGGCGGCGATCGCCGGCCGGGTCATCGGGATCATCACCCGCAGCAGGATCCGCAGCTCCCCCGCCCCGTCGACCCGTGCCGCCTCGGTCAGCTCCTCGGGGATGGTGAGGAAGAACTGCCGCAGCAGGAAGATGCTGAACGCGTCGCCGAAGAAGGACGGAACGATCAGGGGCTTGAGCGTGCCGATCCACCCGATGTGGGAGTAGAGGACGTACAGCGGCAGGCTGGTCACCTGGGCCGGCAGCATCATCGCGGCGAGCACGACCATGAAGAAAGCCTCCCGGCCCCGCCAGCGCAACCGGGACAGCGCGTACGCCACGGGCACCGAGGACACGACCGTGCCGACCGTGGCCAGCGCGGCGTAGATCACCGTGTTGAGCAGGTCGCGGCCGAACGGCATCGCGTGGAAGACCCGGCCGAAGTTGCCGAAATCCCACGGTGAGGGCCACAGCGAACCCGTGCCGGCCTGGCGCTGGGTCATGAACGCGGTGAGCACGCTGATCAGTAGCGGCAGCAGGAAGCAGAGCGCGAACGCCACGGCCAGCGCGTGCTCGGCGATCTTGTTCAGCAACCGCCGCCCGGTCAGCGGCCGCCGGGGCATGGGAACCGTCGTCATCGGGCACCCCCCGAGTAGTGCACGAAGCGGCGCGACGCGCGGATGAACACCACGGTCACCGCGAAGATGGCCAGGAACAGCAGCCAGGCCATCGCCGAGGCGTACCCGGTCTTGAAGTAGGAGAAGCCCTGCCGGTACAGCTCGGTCGAGTAGAACAGCAGCGAGTTGGCCGGATAGCCGAGGAGCTGGTTGCTGGAGGACTCCACGTTCGACGAGCCGGACACGACGAACGCCTCGGTGAAGTACTGGAAGGTGTAGATCAGCCCGGTGAGCAGCGAGAAGTAGATCACCGGCGAGATGGCCGGCAGCGTGATGCTGCGGAACTTGCGCAGCGGGCCCGCGCCGTCCAGGTCGGCCGCCTCGTAGAGCTCGCGCGGCACGTCGAGCATGGCGGCGGAGAAGATGACCATCGTGTTCCCGCTGACCCACAGCGCCATCAGCACCAGGCTCGGCTTGGACCAGGCGGGATCGGAGAACCATCCCGGCCCGCTGACGCCCACGAGGCCCAGCAGCTTGTTGAGCGGTCCAACCGGGTTGAGCAGCACGATGAACGACAGCGCACCGGCCACCACCGGCACCATGGAGGGCAGGAAGTACAGCGTCCGATATACGCTCCGGCCGCGCTTGACCCGTGTGATCACCCAGGCGGTGAGCATCGCCCAGACGGTGCGCACCGGCACCATCACGATGACCATCCACAGCGTGTTGCGCACCGAGAGCCAGAAGTCGTCGGACCGGGTGAACAGCGTGCGGTAGTTGTTCAGCCCGACGAACCGCACGGGCCGGTACGAGCCGGCCTGGAAGTTGGTCAGCGAGTAGTAGAGCGTGGCGACCACGGGATAGAGCACGAACGTGGCGAGCCCGATCACGAACGGGGACAGGAAGAGCAGCACGACCCACCACCGGGTCTTGCTGGGACGGCGGCGGCGCCTCCCCTCGGCGGGGCGCCGGCGCGCCCCGCCGAGGGTGTCGCCGGCGCGGGCGACAGTGGTCGCCATGCCTACTGTCCCGCCTGCGCGTTGGCGTCGTCGATCTTCTTCGCGATGCCGGACAGGCCGCCCGGCAGGTCGGACACCTTGCCCTGCTCGTACTTGAGCACGAACGCCTTCCAGGTGTCCATGTCCTCCTCACCCGCGGCGGTGAGCGTCTTGTAGTACGAGCCGGGGTTGGAGAACATGTCGACGAACGGCTTCCAGTGCGGGTCGCTCGCCTTGTCCCAGCTCTTCAACGCGGCGAACGTGCTCGGCACGTTGGAGACGGTGTCCGCGAGGGTGTTCAGGAAGGTCGTGTCGGTCGTGAGCTGCTGGAGTGCGAAGAAGCCCTCCTGGCGGTGCTTGGAGCCCGCGGGCAGGTAGGCGACGGTGCCCAGGCTGAGGCCCACGCCGTACGTGCTCGCCGCCGAGTCGAGCACCGGCATCGGCGCGACCCCGTAGTCGAGGCCCTTCTTCGCCGCGTCGATCTCGCCGACGTGCCACTCGCCGTCGTACTCCATCGCCGCGGCGCCGGTCAGCAGCGGGTTGCTCGCATCGTCCGCGTGCGGCTGGTACTGGCCGACGAACTTCTGCACGTTGCCCGCGCCGTAGGAGTCATCGAGGTTCTTGTCCCACTGGAGCAGCTGCTGCCACTTGGGGTCGGTGCCGAACGTCGCCTTGCCGTCGCCGCCGTAGAACTTGTTGCCGCTCTGCACCCCGGTGTACATGTACCGGTTGCCGTTGTAGTCGGACCGGGAGACGAACCCGAACGTCCTGACGGAGCCGTCCGAGTTCTTGACGGTCAGCTTCTTGGCGTCGGCGGCGAGTTCGCTCAGCGTCTTCGGCGGCGTGGTGATGCCGGCCGCGGCGAACATCTTCTTGTTGTAGTAAAGCGCGTACGCGTCGGTGAGCAGCGGCAGCGCGCACTGCTTGCCCTGGTACTTGGTGTAGACGAGCGTCGCGGGCGGGAAGGTCGCGCCCATGTTCACCTTGGCCGAGGACAGGAACGGGCCGAGGTCGGCGACCGTGCCGTTCGAGCAGAACTTGCCGACGTTGTCCGGGGCCGAGGAGACGAAGACGTCGGGCGGGTCACCGGCGGCGACCGCCTTGGCGAACGCCGCGTCGTCCTTGTTGGGCACGAAGTTCACGGTCAGCCACGGGTACGTGGTGTGCAGCCGGGCCAGCGCCGACTTGAAGGCCGCGACCTCGTTGGGGAGGTGGTTGAACGTCCACACGTTGATCGTGGTGGGCGCGTGCGAGGCGCCCGCCGAGATCGCGGTGTCGGGTTGGGAGGAGCCCGGCCCTGCGGAGGTACAGCCGGCCAGCAGCAGCGCCGAACCGGCCGCAACCCCGATGATAGATTTGAACATTGGTCGTCCTTCCTCGGTGATGGCATTCCTGGGTGACGGATCGATCGACGCTCCGGGCGCTGCGAACGCACGGGAGCCTCACGCGGCGGCGCTGTCCGGCAAGACGGCGTCGCCGCGACGTCAGGACAGCGGCACCTCCACAGGGGCACTCGGCGCGGTGGCGGCGGCGAACGTGGACTCCCGCGCCAGCTCCGATGACAGGGTCGTGGCGCCCATCAGCACCGCGTCCTGGCCAAGGCCGGACGCGACGATCCGCGGCTCGAACGTGCTGAAGTCGGCGAGATGCCGGGCGACCGACGCGAGCAGCAGGTCTCCGTTGCCACCGATGGCACCGCCCAGCACGATCAGGGCGGGGTCGATCAGCGGCACCACGCAGGCCACGACGTACGCGATGCTGCGAGCGGTGTCGTCCACGATCCGCGCCGCGCCCGGGTCTCCCCCGCGGGCCAGCTCGAAGACGGTGCGCGGGCTGCCGTCGCCGGGCAGCCCGAGGCGGCGCGCCTCGGCGCTGATGTAGCGCGCGCCCAGGTGCTCCTGCACGAGGTCGCGGCGCTGCCCGGGAGGAGCGATCATCCGGTCGCTGGGAAGGTAGCCCGCCTCCCCCGCCACGCCGGTCGCCCCGCGCCGTACGCGGCCGTCGACCACCATGCCCAGGCCGAGACCGACCCCGAGGCTGACCAGGACGAAATCATCGACCTCGGCACCGCACCCGTGCCTGCGCTCGGCCAGCGCCGCGAGGTTCACGTCGTTCTCCAGGACCAGCGGCACCGGCACGCCGTGGCCGAGCGCCTCGCCGAGCCCGCGCCCCGCGTCGGGCAGCCCGGCCGCGTACGACAGGCTGCGCCCATCCGCTCCGACCACGGCCGGCAGACCCATCACGACCTGGGTGATGTCGTTCAGCGGACGTCCCACCTGTCCGGCCAGCTCCGCGCACATCGCCACGATCTGCGCGACGAGTGCGTCACGGTCCGACCGGGCGTCCTGCTCGATCCGCGCGCGTACGTGCCCGGTCACGTCCGCGACGGCGGCACGGATCCGTTTGTGGCCCACGTCCACACCGATCGCGAAGGCGCACTCGGCGTTGACCTCGTACAGCGCCGGGGCGGGCCCCTTCCGGCCGGTCACCGGGCCCAGTTCGCTGATCACGCCGCGTTCCAGCAGCAGGCTGACCGCGGCCGCCACGGTCGGCCGGGACAGCTTGATCCGGCCGGCGAGATCGGTGGTGGTGACCGGGTGGCCGGCCCGGTCGATCGCCTCCAGTACCGCACGCCCGTTGAGCAGGCGCAGCAGGCGCTGAGGGCCTGCCGGATACTGGTGGGCCACGGCGATCTCACCTCTCATCTGCGTGAATCTGTAAGAAAGAAAGTTGTTTACTTATACGCTCAGCGCCAGCCGGAATCAACCGTTTCGCGGGTATGAGCGCGGATTTGGGAAAGGGAGAGCGCTCTCCGTCGTGCTATAAAGACCGGCATGAGCAACGAGCCCGTCCGGGGGCCGGGATCTCCCACGCTGGAGGACGTCGCCCGGGTGGCGGGGGTCTCACGCGCGACCGTGTCCCGGGTGGTCAACGGCGTGCGCAACGTCGACCCGGAGATCCAGGAGACGGTACGCCAGGCGGTGGCCGTCACGGGTTACGTGCCCAACAACGCCGCACGCTCACTGGTGACGCGCCGCGTCGGCTCGGTCGCCCTCGTCGTCTCGGGAGCGGGCGAAGAGGAGGACGAGGTCGGCGAGGACGGCTTCTCCACCCGCCAGATCTTCGGCGACCCGTTCTTCGGCCGTGTGGTCGGCGGTATCGTCGGTTACCTGCGCCCGCGCGGCATTCATCCGGTCCTGATGCTCGCCGACACCGCCGACGCCCGCTCGCAGGTCCTCGCGTTCCTCCGTCAGGGCAACGCCGACGGCGCCCTTCTCGTCTCCACCCACGCCGAGGACCCGCTGCCCAGGCTGCTCACAGAGGCGGGCCAGCCCGCGGTCCTGTTCGCGCGGCCGGCCCGTCCCCTTGCGATCAGCTACGTCGACTGCGCCCACCACGACGGCGGGAGCCTCGCGGCGGACCACCTCGTCGCCCGCGGCTGCGACCGTGTCGCCACCATCGCCGGTCCGCTCGACGTGCCCGCCAGCCAGGACCGGCTCGCCGGGTTCCAGAACGCCATGGCCCGGCACGGCCGGCCGTACGTCCCGGTGGTCGAGGGCAACTTCACCCTCGGCAGCGGGGTGACCGCCATGGAGCGCCTCCTGGTCGAGCATCCCGACCTCGACGGCGTCTTCGCGGCCAACGACCTGATGGCCCAGGGCGCCGTCCTGGTGCTGCGCGAACACGGTCACCGGGTGCCGGACGACGTGGCCGTCGTCGGCTTCGACGACAGCAGCGCGGCGCTGGCCTGCCGCCCGCAGCTGACGACGGTCCGCCAGCCCGTCGAGAACATGGCGGCCGAGATGGCGAGCCTCCTGCTCACCACCCTCGACCAGCCCGACCGGCGGGTGACCTCGGTCGTCTTCGAGCCGACCCTCGTCGTACGGCAGTCGGCCTGAGCCTGCGACGAGGGCCCGCGAACTCAGCTCCCGTAGACGCCCAGGTCGTACAGCGAGTAGCCGTAGCCGGTGCCACGCTGCGTGCCGCTCACGCGCACGTACCGGCCCGAGCCGCCGACGCCGAGGTCGTCGACGCCGCCGTCACCGGTCGTGGTCGAGTAGGCCGTCCTCCAGTCGGTCCCATTGTCGGAGGTCTGGATCGTGTACGTCTTGGCGTAGGCGCTCTCCCAGACGAGCTGGACGTGGTTGAAAGAGTGAACCGAGCCGAGGTCGACCTGGATCCACTGCGGGTCGCTCCAGTCGCTGGCCCAGCGGGTGGTCAGGTCGCCGTCGGTCGCGTTGCCGGGGACGAGGTTCTGGTACGTCTGGTACGACGAGGCCGTGGCCGGCCGGCCGCGTGCCAGGTTGACGCCGCCGACCTGCGGCGGCACGACGCGGAACGACTTCGTCTCGATGCCGGCGTTGCCCTTGCCGTCCTGGGCGAAGATGTAGACCTTCCAGACACCCAGCTGCTGCGGGGCGGTGACGCGGAACGAACCGTTGCCGGTCTGGGTGAACGCGGCGTTGGTCAGCGTCCCGTCACCGGTGGCGTACTTGCCACTGACCTTGATCGTGTAGCTGACCGGATCGTTCTGCGGGTCGCGCACGGAGGCCGTGACGTCGAACGGCTGCCCCGCCGCGACGCTCGACGCGTTGGCGACGGCCATATTCGAGATCACCGGCGAGGTGTTCGCCGGCGCCGGGCCGCCGTACGCCTGCTGGACCGCGTAGTAGGACAGCCGCTTCAGACCTCCGGGGATCAGGTTGAACCAGACGCCGCCGAAGTCCTGCTCGATGCCGTAGTGGAACATCGTGGCGCCCAGCGCGACACCGTGGTGGCCGGTGATGCAGTTCCACGCGTTCGTGTACCCGGCGGCCTTGGCCTGGTCGGTGGGCTCGGCCGGCACGCCGTTCCCGTCGTTCGGCACCTCCCACTCACCGGCCGGGCCGGTCTCGGTGATGATGTACGGCTTGGTGTAGCCGCCGTCGATCCAGGTCTGCTTCACGGCGCAGACGCCGTTGTAGGAGTTCACCGCGTACAGGTCGAGGGCGGGGGTGTTCGCCTTGTAGTACGGCCAGGCGCCCGTCCACGCGTCGGTCGAGGTGACGGGATGGTTCGGGTCGATCCCGTGGATCTTGACGGCGACGTCGTTGACGAAGCCGGTGTATGCCTTGCGCTCGTTCTCCAGCGCGGTGCCGGAGAAGCAGTTCTGCATGCCGAGCACCGACTCGTTGCCGACGTTCCACATCAGCACGCCTGGATTGTCCCGGTAGGTGGTCACCCAGTTGCTGATCTCGCCCAGCATGTTGGACTTGTAGGTGGAGTCGGTGACGTAGTCGACGCAGCCGCCGCTGCCGGGCCCACCACCCGGCTGCAGCCAGAAGCCGGCGATGACCTTCACCCCGTGCGCCGCGGCCGAGTCCAGCAGCGGCTTGGAGGTGCCGTCCGTCCCCCACGTGCGGATGGTGTTGACCCCCATGGACGCCAGGTCCGGCATGTACTTCTCGGCGTCCGAGACCGCGGGTCCCCAGGTGACACCCTTGACCACGTACGGGGAGCCGTTGACCTGCAGTTGCCAGTTCCCCTGGGAACCGGTCACCTTGACCACGCTGCCGGCCGCCCGGGCCGGTGTGGCGAGGGGCACGGTCACGAACGCCGCCACGATCAGTGCGACGAGGGCGGCGAAGCGCAGGTCGGGGCGGCGTCTGCCGGGACTGCGGGCTAGGTGCATGGTCTCTCTCCTCGGGGCGGGGCTCACCGTGGGGCGATGAGGACAGGAGGAGAGCGCTCTCCGGCCCTGACAGTGCCCCGTCGACGTGGACCTGTCAAGGGGCTGTCAGAGACCGCGTGGGGAAATGGCCCCGGCTCGCGAGAACTGCCGACCACGCCGAGCGAAGCGCGACATTGGGCGCGAGATCGACCTTGACAGCCCGTCATGGACGGCGTCACACTCAGGCCACCTCGGAGAGCGCTCTCCAGTTTCGCCCCCGCGCCTCCTTGACGCCTGGGCTCCCCCGCCCCTGACCCTCGACCGAGACCAGAAGCCGTGGTTCCTCCCCACGGCCGCCATGGAGGTCCGCATGTTACGACCATCGACGTTTCTCTTCGGCGGGCTGCTCGCCACCGCCCTCGCCCCGGTCACGGTGGGGATGCTGCCCCTCGGCTCCGCCGCCACGACCACCGGCCACGCGGTGGCGGCGCACGCCGGTCACCATGCCCTCGCGGCGCCCGTGCCGTCGGGCGACGATCCGGACGGCGACGGCTACATCCCCGCGAACCCGCCGGTCACCGGAGTCGTTCCCTCCCATGGCGACCCGCCTCATCGCTACTTCCACGAGTTCCAGGCGAACTGCTCCTACACCCACCACCGGCCGGACGACCCCATCGTGTACGCGTCCCAGCCCGGCGCCTCGCACGACCACACGTTCATGGGCAGCACGACCACCGACGCGTTCAGCACCACCGCCTCCCTGTCCGCCGGCGGTACGACGTGCAAGGCGCCCGGCGACAAGTCCGGCTACTGGATGCCGACGATGTACAACGGCACCGCCATGGTCACGCCGAACTTCCCGCAGGTCATCTACTACAAGACCGGCGTGCTGGACTACACCAGCGTCCGGCCGTTCCCCAAAGGCCTGCGGTTCGTGGTCGGCAGCCCGACGGCCACGGCGGACCAGTTCATGCACAACCCCGGAACGGTCGAGGGCTTCGAGTGCGGTAACAGCTACAAGAACGCCGACTTCCCCCCGACCTGCCCGGCCGGCACCCAGCTCAACGTCCGCTACCAGGCACCGAGCTGCTGGAACGGCCAGTATCTGGACGTGCCCGACCACAAGAGCCACATGGCCTACCCGGTCAACGGCGTCTGCCCCGACGACCACCCGGTCGCCCTGCCGATGATCGAGTTCAAGATGGCCTTCCCGGTCTCCGGCGACATGTCGCAGGTGCACTTCTCCAGCGGACGCGGATACTCCTTCCACTACGACTTCTTCAACGCGTGGGACCCGGCGACCCAGAAGGCTCTCGTCGACCACTGCGTCGTCGGCGGCCTGCAGTGCGACGCGCGGGGCTATGACGAGACCCATCCCGAGGCCGGCGCGGCTCTGAACGCCAACTACGAGCTGCCCTGACCGGCGAACGCGGCCGGGCGTCGGTCCACGCGTGACGGCGCCCGGCCGTGCGATCTCCTCGCGACTACTATGACGATTGTCATACCGAGCGAGGCGGGTGTTCATGGCGGGTAAGGCGCGTCCTGCGCGAGAGCGGATGGTCTACAGCGCGGCGCAGCTGGTGCGTGCGCGCGGGGTCGCGATGACCGGCGTACGCGACGTGGTGGCGCACGCGGACGCTCCGCGCGGTTCGTTCCAGCACTACTTTCCGGGGGGAAAGGACCAGCTCGTCGGCGAGGCGCTGATCTGGTCGGGGGACTTCGCGGCGCGGTGGGTGGCCTCGTACGACCAGACCACCGGCGAGCCGTCGCCGTCCGGCCTGTTCGCCCACATGGCCCGGCTTTGGAAAGAGGACCTGACCGCCCGCCGGTACGAGCGGGGGTGCCCGATGATGGCGACCGCGGCGGAGCTGGGCGGCGGCGACTCTCCGGTCAAGGAGCACCTGCGGACCGCCGCCGAAACGTGGGAGCGGGCGGTGGTGGACGAGCTGGTCCGCATGGGCGTGGCACCGCAGCGGGCGCCGGGCCTCGCGACGCTGATGGTCAGTGCGCTCGAAGGCGCCATCATGCTGGCGCGCGTACGCCGTGATGTCGGACCGCTCGACACGGTCGTCACGGAGCTTTCGCCGCTGCTGGACTCATGCGCCCCATGAGCCCGCCGCCCAGAACGCCGGTCGCCGGCACGGTCACGTCGACCGTCACGTCACAGCCGGAACGCTCGGTCGCCAGGACATGCGCGTTCGCGATCACGTGGGCGAGCAGTGACGGCTGCGCCCGGCACAGTTCCATGCGGAACACCTCGACACCGGCGGCATGGGCGTCGGCGGACAACGCGCCGACCAGTCTGCGGCCGACCCCCTGGCGTTGCCAGACGTCCTCGACCAGCGCGCCGACCTCATGGACGTACGACGCCCCGGGCACGGGGCCGGCGCTGGCGAGCCCGACGAGCCGGGGAGTCCGACCGGTCACCACTTCGGCGACGAACGCCCTGTGCGCGCCCGGTCCCCGCTCGAGGCACCGGTGCAGATACGCCGCCGGGATCTCGGTGACGAACCCGTGGAACCGGCGGTAGCGGGTCTGCTTCGAACAGCGGCCGAACATCGACGTCAGAGCCGTGGCGTCGTCCGGCCGGACAGGCCGGACCCGGAGTGCGCCCGGACCGATCATCATGTCCGCCCCCTGCCGGGATGGGCCTGGCGGGTGGCGGTGCGGTCCTCGATCGCGCGGACGACCGCCACCATGTCCTGGTCGCCGTGGCCCCGTGCGACCGTTTCACCGTAGAGCTCGTGGCAGACGTCCAGCAGCGGAGAGGCCAGGTCCGACTCGCGTGCGGCCTCGGCGACCAGCCGGCTGTTCATCAGCACGTCCGCGGCCGCCGCCTGGGCGGCGAAGTCCTGGTCGACCAGCTTGAGCGCCTTCACCCGGGAGACGCTGCTGGCCATCGGACCGGCGTCGAGCACGGCCAGGAACCGCCGCATGTCCAGGCCGTGCCGCTCGGCGAAGTGCACCGCCTCGGCCAGGCCGGTCACCATCGTGATCAGGTACAGGTTCACGGCGAGCTTCATGTGGAGCGCGTTCGGAACCGGCCCGCAGACCGTCGTCTGGTGGCACATGGGTTTGAGCAACGGGCGTACCGCCTGCGTCGCCGTCGGCTCCCCGGCCAGCATCGCCACGAGTTCTCCCGCCTCGGCCGGCTTGCGTGACCCGGAGACCGGAGCCTCGACATAGCCGCCACCGGCCGCCCGCACGTCGGCTTCGAGCCCGCGTGAGTACGACGGCGAGGTGGTGCCCATGGGGACGATGGTGTGCCCCGCGACGCGGTCACCGAAGGCCGGCGTGCCGCGGCCGAGCACCTGGTCGATGGCCTCCTCGCCGGCCAGCATGAGGATCACGACCTCCGCGCCGGCGAACACCGCGGCCGGGCTCGCCGCCACCCGCGCACCGGCGGCCCGCAACTCCTCCGACCTCGCCGCGGTCCGGTTCCACACCACGAGCGGCGTCCCGGCGCGGACCAGGTTGAGCGCCATGGGCCACCCCATCAGTCCCAGCCCGATGAACCCGATGTCCACGTGACCTCCCGCCGTCCACGGACCATGACAGCGGTCATAATAACGCGCATCATGACAGCTGTCATAGCCGCGACGGCGTGGTCACCGTGCCGGATGCTCCGCCGGGATGCTCGCTCGGGGCTCGGGCCGGGTGACGCGGTCAGCGCCGCCGGGTCAGTGGACGGCGGCTCCGGCGGGTGAGCCGTTGACCATGACGTCGGTGAGCACCAGCCCGTCGACGTTCTCGACGATGTCGGGGCTCGTGGCCGTGTCGAACCGGCAGTGCGTGAGCGTCACGTCCGTGATGTGGTCGTCGGGGTAACCGCGCATGTCCAGGACGTACTTCGTGGTGCCGACGTGCAGCCCCTCGACGTGGATGCCGCCCACCGCCGGGTTGTAAGGGTGGCCGGGCCCCTCGTCGTAGTAGAAGTCGATCTGGAGCGCGGCGACCGACAGCTGCCCGACCTCCACGTTCTTCATGTACACGTCGCGGATGTAGCCGCCCCGCATCGAGTTGGCCTTCAGCCGCAGGCAACTGTTGAGGTTCGGGCTGGTCATCCGCAGGTCACGGGCGAACACCTGGCCGACCCCGCCGGACATCTCGCTGCCGATGGTCACACCGCCGTGCCCGTCGCGGAACTCACAGTTCTCCACCAGGATGTTGCGGCTGGGAGCGTTCACCCGCCGCCCGTCGGCGTTGCGGCCCGACTTGATCGCGATGCAGTCGTCGCCGGTGTCGAACGTGCTGTCCGTGATCACGACGTCTGTGCAGGATTCGGGGTCGCAGCCGTCGTTGTTCGGCCCGTGGCTGACGACGGTGACCTTCCGTACGAGCACCCGCTCGGACAGCACGGGGTGGATCTCCCACATCGGAGAGTTCAGGATCGTGATGCCCTCGATGAGCACGTCACGGCAGCGGTACGGCTGGATGAAGTTCGGGCGCAGGTAGTGTCCCTGCCCGAAGGTCCGGTCGCGCACCGGCACGCCGCGTTCGGCCAGGTCCTGCAGCACCGCCCAGTCGGCGCTCTGCTCGGGGTCGCCCGGCTTCCAGCCGTAGTCCGTCGATCCCTTCCACGGCCACCAGGCGCCGTTGCCGGCCTGCCCGTCGAGTGTGCCGGTGCCGGTGACGGCGATGTCGCGCTCACCGAACGCGTAGATGAGCGGTGAGTAGTTGTAGCACTCGATGCCCTGCCAGCGCGTGTAGACGTTCGGGTATCGCGCCAGGTCCGTGACGAAGGCGATGGTCGCGCCCTGGGAGACGTGCAGGTCGACGTGGCTGCGCAGCCGGATCGGTCCGGTCAGGTAGCGGCCCGGCGGCACGACCACGCGCCCGCCCCCGAGCCGCGCGCAGGCGCCGATCGCCAGCGCGAACGCACGCGTGCAGTCGGTGACCCCGTCGCCCTTCGCGCCGAAGGCGGTGATGGGGTAGTCCCTCCGCCGGAATCGCGGAGCGCGCACCCGCCGGCGGATCGTGTCGGCGGCCCGCCAGGGATCGGATCCGGCGGACGCCGGGCCGGCCGTCGCGGCGGCCAGCAGGCCGCCGGCAGCGAGGGCGCCGCCCACACCGAGAGCCCGTCGCCGGGACCATGGTTCGCTCATCTCGTCCTCCTGAGTGCGTCGTCCGGTCAGAGACCCGTCAGCGTGAGGTCGGCGGCACCGCCGCGCGGAGCCGTCTTGAACACGACACCGCCGAACGGGCCCGGGGTGAACGCCCAGCCCTCGGCCATGCCGCTGAGCGCGTCCGGGCCGGCGGCGTGTGGGAGCGGCCGGCCGTTCACCGTGACCGAGCCGGGCACCCGTCCGGTGAGGACGCGGATCCGGGCGGACGCCGGAGCGCCCCGCAGCCGCAGGCGTACCGTCCCGCCGGAGGACCACGCGGTCAGTTGTCCCTGGTCGGAGCCGATCGCCCGCGCCACGCCGGGACCGGGCGCGTACATCCAGCCGCTCAGCCCCCGCCGGGACAGCTCGTCGGTGCCCCAGCCGCCCAGCGACCGGTCGCTGAAGCCGATCGCGGCGCCCGCGCGCAGGTAGAGCGGGAACTCCTCCAGGCTCGAGTCCCGAACGATCGTGCGCCCGCCGGTCACCACCTGACCGCTGTACAGGTCGACCCACCGTCCGGCGGGCAGGTAGACGCTCACCGGCGTCGGCCGGCCCGCCGCCCCGTCCGCTTCCGCGCCGTCGCCGGTGACGGGCGCCGCCAGCAGGTCCGGTCCGACCATGAACTCCTGGTCCTGCGCCCACGCGTTCTGGTCGGCGGGGTACTGGTAGCCGACCGCGCGCAGAATCGGCACGCCCGTACGCGCCGCCTGGCGGGCCAGTTCGTACAGGTAGGGGAAGAGTTCGTAGTGCAGGACGACGGCGTCGCGGAACCGCCGGACGGTGTCCGCGTCATACGCCCACGGCGTCGCGTTCAGGCCGGCGCCGCCCACCTCGAAGACCGGGCTGACCGCGCTGAACTGCGCCCACCGGGTGAACAGCGACGGCGTCGGGCTGTTCGTCGCGTCGGCCGGCTTCTGCGGGTCGATGCCGCCGGTGTCCGAGCCCCAGGCGAAGTGCCCGGTCAGCGACTCGCTCGTGCCGTACCGGACCTCGGTGCGGAGTCCGGCAAAGGTCTGGAAGGTGTCGCTGCCCCAGACCCCGTGCGTGTGCTGCGCGGTGCCGGGCACTCCGGCCCGTACGAGCGTCTCGAAGTCCTCGCCGTGCACCCGGCGCATCGCCTCGGTGACCGCTGATTGATAGAGGTCGGGATAGCGCAGGTAGAGCCCGGCCCCGGAGCCGCCGGCGAGCTGCGCCGTCTCCAGGCGGTATTCCTCGCCGCGGTCCTCCTTGGCCATGTCGACGCCCATCCGGAACAGGCGGGTGAGCCGGTCGACGTAGTACCGGCGCGCGGCCGGGATGGTGAAGTCGATGTAGTTGGTGCCGGGAACGAGCCAGCCGTTCTTCGCCCAGACGTCGTTGACGCCCGCGCAGGACCCGCCACCCTGTGAGGCCGAGGGCGTACCTACGTGCGAGGTGACCCACAGGCCGAACCGGACGCCCTGCGCGTGGATCGTGTCGATCATCTGCCGCGGGTCGGGGAACAAGCCCGGATCGAACTCGTTGCTGTTCGTGCAGGCGCTGCCGTTGATCCGATGGGTGTTGCCGGCCGGCTGGCGTTCCCAGGGGTTGTCGATCCAGATGGTGCCGATCGGGATGCCGAGTCTCTTGAACTCGGCGACGTCGTCCAGGACCTGAGCCTGGTCGGCGTTCACGTCACGCCACTTCATCAGCGCGAACTCGCCCGGCGGCGGCAGGCTCGGCAGACCCGCGGTGCGGTAGTAGGCCGACGTGACCGCCGCGGGCGAGCCGGTGTAGACGTCGTAGCTCAGCTCGGCGTCCTTCACGCAGATCTGAACCCGGTCGGGCCGCGGGGTGCCGGAGACCGGGCAGGGGTACGGCGTGGGCGCCCCGGACGGCGGGTTCGGGGTGCGTCCGCAGTTCGGGCCGTCGTTCACCTGGGTGGCACCGGGAAAGGCGAACCGGCCGACGTGGTCGGTGTCGGCCCGCACGCCGTAACCGCCCGAGCTGAGGTAGAAGGTGCTCGCGCTCTGCTCCTGGTTCTGGCAGTAGTCGCCGGCCTCGTTGCCCTCCTTGCCGGGGCTCCAGCCGCGGATGTGCCCGCGCAGATCGACGTACGCGGCGGAGCTGCCACCGAGGTAGTGTTCGCCGGCCCCGGCCGTCAGCGCCTCGAACACCGCTGTCACACCGGTCGCGGGCGCGAAGGACCAGTGCACCCGTACGCCCTGCGGCGTGCGCGTCACGGCGACCGTCGCGGTGCGTCCCGGTTCGTCGGTCGCGACGGCGTACGCCGTTCCGCCGCGCACCGAGTGGTGAGCGACCAGGTCCGTCAGGCGGTGATAGCTCGCCCCGTCCTGGCTCGTGGCCGAGCCGCCGACCTGGTACGAGAGCCGACCGCCCGGCCCGGCCGCGGTCCCGCCCGCCTCCCCCGTGACGGGCCGGCCGTGGTCCAGGAAGGTCAGCGCGAACGGCGCGGAGGTCGCCCGCCAGTCTGGGGTTGCGGCGGCCCGTGGCGCGGTGGTCGCCGGAGGCAGCAGCAGTCCGAGGAGGGCGACCGCCGCACGGGTGCGGGGCCGGCGAGGCGGGCTCACCGGGACACCACGGCGCTGGTGGCCGCCGTCCCGTGGCCGGGCCGGACGTACCGGTACTCGTAACCGCCCGCTGTGCGTGGCGGAGGGAAGGCGATGTCCCCGGCCGTGGCGTCCGTGCCGAGCTCGCGCCGGACCTCGCAGCGGGCCGTGCCCACCCGGCACAGCTCCACCCGGTCACGGGTGGAATGCCCCGGGGGCGCGGACCAGTGCACGGCGTTCGCGCCGATGCCCACCGTGTACGGCACCCAGCCGCCGAGCACGTTCGCCGGATCGCTCCAGTGGGCGGCATCGGCGCCGGTCAACCGTCGCGAGCAGGGCAGGCGCGCTCCCGTGTCGACCGGCCGCCCGGCCGCGTCGGTGCTGCCGTACTCCCAGAACCGCACGCCGGCCGCCCGGTCGCAGCCGGCGTTGTTCAGCTGCCACCCTTCGGGCCGGATGTGGGCGTCCATCGCCGTGCGGAGGAACACGGTCTGGCTGTACGGGTAGACCGTGGGGTCGATCCGGCCCAGGTACACCGACGCGTCGGGCGCGTCCGGCCCACGGGTCAGGCGGTCGTCCGCGAACACGTAACCGGGGTGTGCCTGGTCGTCACGCGCCTGGGTGAGGTAGCCGCCGTGCAGGGAGCGCAGCTCGCTGTGGCGCAGGAACACCGAGCCGGTGCCCCAGACGAAATCGACGTCGCCGGCGATGCGGCTGTCCGTCACGAAGGCCCTGCCCTGCAGGCGCAGCGTGTCCTGGAAGCTGTCGAGGTTCACCCGGTCGAGGAGGATGCGGTCCGCGTTCCCGCGGAACGCCTCGGCCTGTGAGCCGCCGTACGGCGTGCCGTTGCGCAGGGCGATGTTCCGCAGCGTGAAGCCGGCCGCCTCGACGCCGAACGACGCGCGCCAGCAGTTGTAGGTGTCGTGGCCGGGCAGCGCCTGACGCGGGCAGACGTCGCCCGGGTCCGTCGATCCGGCCAGCGCGGAGTCCCCGTTGAGGTTGTTGTTGTTGGCGTACTGGAGCACCGTCCGGTCCCGGTCCGCGCCCTGCACGGTGATGTCCGGCCGGTCCGCGCGGACGTAGTCGATCTCGGTGTACGTGCCAGGCCGCACGTCGATGCGCACCGGCCTGGTGTTGCCCTCGGGCACGAAGTCGATCGCGCCCTGCACGGTGCAGAAGTCACCGGTGCCCGTCGCGGCGACGGTGAGCCTGGTCGTGCCGCGCCGCGGCGGGGCGGACCGCGTCGTGAAGCGCCAGGACCGTGGGGCGGAGAAGCCGGGGAACACCTCCGGGTCGACGGTGACGTAGTAGGTGTGGCCGTAGTCCAGGCGGTGGTGCGGGTAGATCGTCGCCGTGTCGCCCTCGGCGATGACCGGGTGATAGGTGAACCGGTGCGACACCCCGGTGTCGGAGACGGCGTCCCCGATGGTGCGCTCGTAGGAGCGCGGGTCGGCCAGGTCGATACGGTCGGCCACGGTCCCGTCCGCGCGGTGCACCTCGATCACCCCGACCGTGCCCAGGGTGACCGGGCGGCCGAAGGCCAGGCGGAGCGGCGTGTCGACGCAGACCTGGTGGCGCGGGCCCACCGGCACGGGCGCCGGGTCCGTCGCCCGCGCGACGGCGGGCGGCGCGGCGAGCGCGGTGAGCAGTAGGCCGGCGAGCACAGGAACGGCCGCGCGTACCCCGCACATCATGAGGCCTCCTAGAGTCGGCGAAGGTCGACCGCGTCGGCCATCGCCTGGTAGCCGGCGTCGTCCGGGTGCGGATGGTCACCGCTGTCGTACGCGGGAAGGAACCGCGCCGGGCCCAGGGCGTCGCGGACCGCCGCGTCGAAGTCGGCGACGCCGTCGAAGGCGCCGCTCGTGCGGATCCACGCGTTGACGGCCTGCCGCTCGGCCTCGGCCGCCGCCGAGTCGTACTTGGATCCGCCGACCGGTGTCAGGGTGCCCCCGATGATCCGCAGCGGCGTCGTACTCCACGAGCCGACCAACGCGCGTGCGGGCCACGACGGCGCGTGGGTGGTGGCCTCCGCCGCGCGCCCGTGCGCACTCCCCCCGAACGTGCTCGCGGCGATCAGTGTCGCCACGCACATCCACGACCTGCGCCGTGCGGATGGGAACATGCACGTCTCCCGTCGATCGGCCTTCCCGGTGCGTCGAGGCCAGCGGGAAAACCTTTTCCGAATGAAAAATCACATGCGGAAGCGCGCGCGTCAAGCCCGCGTTCGTACCGCTCACGGCGGAGTCACCGGCGATGTGGTGCAATGCCGCCATGGGCAGGGCGCGAACCGGCGCGGGGCCACGGTCACCCCGATCGACGATCACCGACGTGGCGCGAGAGGCCGCCGTATCTCCGGCGACCGTCTCGCGGGTCCTGTCCGGCACCAAGCCGGTCTCGGCGGATCGGGAGCGCCGGGTTCGCGCGGCGGTCGCGCGGCTCGGCTACCGCCCCAACCCGGCCGCGCAGGGACTGCTCCGTGGTGCGACCCACACGATCGGCGTCGTCGTGCCCGACCTCAGCAACCCGTACTTCGCCGAGGTGCTCAAGGGCGTGACGAACGCCGCCGAAGCCGCGGACTTCCGCACCCTCGTCGCGGACACCGGGGAGAAGGCCGGCGCGGAGCACGACGCCGCGCTCGAACTGTCCCGCTGGGCCGACGGCGTCGTCCTGTGCTCGCCGCGTATGAGCCACTGGGAGCTGACGATGCTCGCCGACGCCGTGGCCCGGCTGATGTGCGTGAACCGCCTTGGCCGGGGCGAGCCGGTCCCCGCGGTGGTGGTGGACTTCGAGTCCGGTGTGTCGTCGATCTGCCGGCATCTGCGGGAGCTCGGACACCGGCGGGTGGTCTACCTGCGCGGGCCGAACCGCGCGTGGTCCGAACGGGCACGGCAACGAGCGCTTCGCGCGGCGTCGGCGCCCGGTTTCGAGATCGTGCAGGTGCCCTGCGGCTCGAGCAGCGTGGACGGACACCGCGCGGCGGACGCCGCACTCGCCACGCGGGCCACCGCCGTCATGGCGTTCAGCGACTACGTCGCCCTCGGCGTGCTCGCCCGCCTCGACGAACTCGGCGTCTCGGTGCCCGGAGACATGTCGCTGACCGGCTTCGACGACATCGCGATGAGCAGCCTCGTCTCTCCACGGCTCACCACCGTGGCGGTGGACAAGCAACGTCTCGGCCGTCATGCGTGGCAGCTGTTCGCCGCCTCCGCAGCCGATGGGCCCGGCGGCCAGGTGGTGACGGTGACCCCGGACCTGATCATCCGCGGATCGACCGCTGGACCGGTCACCTGAGTCGTGCTTACGATGCCGGGCGGCAGTGAAAATCCCAGATCAGCATGTGTCGCCCACGCCTGGAAGGGGATATGACCATGTTGTCCGCATTTCGCCGCAGAAAACTCTCGGCCGGATTCAATGAACTGGATGTCGACGGAGACGGTCGCGTCGGGGACGGCGACATCGAATCCCTCATCAAGAACCACGGCAATGCGTACGGGTACGCGGAGGGCACGGCTGAGTACGCGGCCCTCGCCGAACGCACCGGGGCCGTATGGGAACAGCTCAAGCAGTTCGACTCCGATGGTGGCGGCGAGGTCTCCCTGGAGGAGTACGTCGCGGGCTTCGCCGCATTCCTGGAACCGCGAGAAGCGTTCATGAACAGCATGGACGCGCTGGTCGACGCCTTCTTCGCACTGGCGGACCGAGACGGCGACGGACGGGTCAGCGAAGACGAACTCATCATGCATTTCCGCGCCTGGAACCACACCGAGGACCAGGCCAGAGAGGCATTTCGGCGGCTCGACCGAAGCGGAAACGGGGCCATCTCCAAGCAGGAGTGGATGACCAACCTCGAGGAGTTCTACTACAGCGAGGACCCCGAAGCACCGGGAAACTGGCTGGCGCCCCTTCCCCCGGCCTGATCGCGCGGTAACGACCGAAGAAAAGGGGCGGCCGTGAAAAAGGTCCTCGCCATCCTGCTCGGCCCGATTCTCGCGCTACCGGTCACCGCCGGCGCCGCCCACGCGGCACCGGCCCGGCAACAGCGGTTCGTCCTGTCCGGTCGCGTGGAGGCGCCGTCACTCACACTCGTCGCGGCCGGCGTCCTCGACGGAGCCGGATCACTGACGGCCGAGACGGTGGAATATCACCCGTCCGACCGGACCTACCTCGAGACGGACCGCGCCGTCATCGGCGACGGAACGCTCACCCTCTCCATCACCGGCGCGTTCGACACCTGGCCTTTCACGCTGGATCCCCGGACCTGCACCCAGCACGGAGGGCTGGCGGGCACCTGGCACATCACCGCCGCCGGCGGCGCCTTCACCGGCGCGGCCGGCAGCGGGACATTCTCCGGCCGTTTCCTCACCTACGCTCACCGGGCGCCGACCGGTTGCGACGAGGCGGCGATCAAAGGCTTCGTCGCCGGTGAGATGACCGGCTCACTGGCGTTCGTCAGTGCCGCCGTTTCACCGCTTGGCGGTACTGCTGCCGGACCTCCCAGGGGGTCACGACGCGGTTGAGGAACATCAGGCTGTCGATGCGGCAGTCGCACGGGTTCTTCTCTTCGGTGTTCTGGGGAAAGCTGCCGCCGATCTTGATGCCACGGGGATCGGTCGCCGAGGTGAGGTCCGGCTCCGGTGGGCCGGAGACGGCCCAGGGGTCGCCGGGGAGCACATAGGAGCCCTCCAGCGGCTTCCCGTTCTTGTACAGCTTCATGGTCCCGTCGTCGAAGTCGAAGGTCGCGGCCAGGAAGACCCAGGTGCCGAGCGGCAGCACGCTCTGCCAGTCCTCGTTCGCGGCGAAGGTCTGGGAGCTACCGGTGTCGACGCGTCTACCGAGGGCGACCACGCGCAACCGGCCCGACACGCTGATGACCTCGAGCAGGGCCCGGACGTTGTGGCCCTGGGAGTCACCGGTGAGAACGCCCGCCAGGCCGACCGCGTCGTAGTAGTCGGACGGGTCCGGCGTGGTGGTGTTCGGGTTCGGGTTCGGACCGGTCGTCTTGAACCAGCCCATGATCGAGGCTTCCTTGGCGCCGCTGAAAGCGCGCAGGCCGGGCACTCCGGTCGCCGAGTAGACGCCGGCCTTCCAGTCGTCGTTGCCGGCCGTGGCAGGGTCGACCTGCTTCGTCTGGATCGAGTACCGGCTGCCCGGGAAGGCGCCGTCCCGTACGCGCATCGAGGCCCCGCCGTTGACGAGGTTGATGTTCGTACGCGAGAAGCCCTGGTCCCGCTCGGCGGCGGTATCACCCGGTACGGGATGCTCGAAGTCGTAGGAGGCGACCAGGTTCCGCCTCAGGCCGGGCAGCACGTTCGCGCCGGGCACGACACGCGCCTGCGCGGCGGCCGAGACCGCGGTGAGCGGCGCGCACACCAGCGCGGCCACGAGAGCCGCCTTCAGACGGCGCGAGTCCAACCGGCGATCTGTCATATCTCCTCCACATGGCGTCCGGCGTCCCGGCGGCCACAGTGCGGCCGCCGGGAGCTCATCCAAGCCGTACGGTTCGAGGCCGCGATCAGTCATGCACCGCGGTGCCGGTGACCGTGAGGTTGCGAACCCGGCCGATGTTGTCGAACGACCCGAAGCCCACCCGTCCGGACGTGAAGGTCGTGTCGACGGCCGTCATCAGCGGGTCCTTGGAGTGATCGAGGTACACCGCGATCTCTCCCGTGTCCGCGTGGCGCACGATCTGGACGTGATGCCAGCGCGTGTCCGTGATGGCAGGCGGGGCGCCTCGCGAGCGAACCGGGTCCCACTGGTCCTCGAGCCGCAGCCGGTCGGCGTTGTTCACGACGAAGATGCCGTTGTGCGGATAGATCGAATTGTCCTGTGACAGGTGGGCGTAATAGAACTGCGTGTCGGATCGGTAGCCGAACACGATGATCACGTCGCGGTTGCTGATGTCGGTGGGGGTGTCGATCCGGACGTCGGCGTCGATCCGCTCGGTACCGTACGCCGGCCCCTTCGTCAGCACCGCGTACTCGAACGGGCGGCGCGGGCCGGGGCGTTCCACGCCGGCCTCCGAGAGGATCACCTCGTCGCCGTCGAACCTCCATTTCGACGGCGTGACCGGGGCCCAGTTCCGCGCCCCCGCCGTGTGGGACACGCGGGTGTGGCCGACCGATCCGGCGGCGAAGTGACGCGTGCCGACGACCTTCCAGATCTTTCCGTTCGCCTTGGAGATCAGGAACGGCTCGCCCTTGCTGTCGCGGCCGAAGCGGAGGTCGACCCGCTTGTCCCCCGCCAGCTGCTGCATGCTCACCCTCTTGCCGGTCGTGTCGAAGACCATGAGCTGGTGGATGGGGGCACGCGGGGCGCCGCGGCGCATCTCGCTCTCGTTCGTGTAGTACACGCTGCCGTCGACCAGGTCGCCGAAGATGTACTTGCCGTAGAGCTCGGGCAGCTTGTGACCGCGGTAGACGTACCCGCCGGAGATCGCGCGCCCGACGTCCGCGTTACAACTCCAGTCCGGGGGCGGGTCGTGGTCGTAGGCGGCGACCGGATAGCTGTAGCCGTACTTCGCGTCGTCCGCGGGCAGCGGGTAGAGGTTGCACCGGTCGTCCTTGTTGAAGACGAACGGCCCTTCCCGGTTCGGCCAGCCGAGGTTGTCGCCCGCGCGGACGTCCCACACGCCCTCGATGGCGTGCTCGCCGATGTGCCCGAGGAACAGCCGATGCTGCCCGCCGGTGTCCCAACTGAAGCGGTGCGGGTCGCGCATGCCGTACGCGTAGATCTCGCCGATGTCACCGGGCTTGCCGACGAACGGGTTCGTCGCCGGGATCCCGTACTTGCCGTTGGCGCTGTTCGTGCCGTGCGGGTCGATCCGCAGGATCTTCCCCTGCGGGATGCCGAGATTCTGCGGATCGTCGTTGCCCGCCGCCTGTCCCTGGCCGCCGTCGCCGGCGGCGATGTAGAGCAGGCCGTAGTCCTTGTCGCCGCGCTTGGCGTTCGGGTTGAAGCCGATCTCCTGGATGCCGTGGATCTGGCCGGCGTACCCGAGCCGGAGTACCTCTCGGCGCGTTCCGTGGAAGGTGCTCGCGGCCGGGTCGTCCGCCGTCCATTCGTCGATGACACCGTGGTAAATGGTGTTCGGCTGGGGCGTCAGGTCCGGGATCTTCGTCGTGGCGGAGGCCAGCTCGGTGTGGGCCGTGTAGAACTTGCCGTTCCGCTTGTAGTCGGGGTCGAAGGCGACGATGCCGAATCCCTGGCCGAGACCGCGCCCGGAGAAGAACTCAGGCGCGAATGTGGCGCCGACGTCGAGGTATTCGTGCGGCGTACCGTTCTCGACCAGGTACATCTTGCCGTTGAGGTCGGGCACGTACATGCGGCCCGACCCGTCCGGGATCTCGCCGATGTAGTTGATCCGGGCCCAGCGCATCAGCCGGGGGTCGATCGGCGCCGGAATCGGCTCGGACTTGGGGAACGAGGCGAATTCCTCGACGGTCAGTCCCAGGTCCGAGGTGATCGGCTTTTCCGGGATCGGATCGGTGATCGGCTGGTCGTCTGCTCGCGCGGCCGTCTGCGGCACTAAGACAAGAGCCGCGAGAACAGCGACGATCGTCAGAAGGCACCATCTGAGCTTCGTCATCCTGCCACCCGGGGGTTGAAGGCCTGGCGGAAAGCGCTTTCTGGAAGCGCTTTCCCGAAAGTAGAAGACGTTCTAGAAGGCGTCAAGCGCGAGAATAGGAAAGCGCTTTCGGCTGTACCGTGAGCCGGAGAACCGCCGTACGAGCCGCACCGAGGAGGACGGGCAGTGGGGAACCAACGGCTCGGGAAGCCCGTTCGAGACGACTCACCGGAGTCGACTCACGTGACCCTGCAGGACGTGGCGCGGCGGGCGGAGGTGTCGCTCGCGACCGCCTCACGCGTGCTCAACGCGACGACACAGGTCCGGCCTGACCTACGCGAACGCGTGCTCGCCGCCGCCGCGGCACTCGCCTACGCCCCGAACGCGCACGCGCAGGCGCTCGCCCGCTCCTCCAGCCAGGCCATCGGCCTGATCTGCCATGACGTCAGCGACCCGTACTTCGCCACGATCGCCCGGGGGTCACGCGGGCCGCCGCCGAGCACGGGCTGCTCGTCATGCTGGCCAGCACGTTCCGTGATCCGGACCGCGAGGTGGAGTACACCGCGATGCTCCGCGCCCAGCGTGCGCGCGCCATCCTGCTGATCGGCTCAGGCTTCGAGGACGGCGACTGGGAGCGCGCGATGAGCGCCGAACTCGGACCCTACGTCCGCGCCGGCGGCCGGGTGGCGGTCATCAGCCGTCACCAGAGTCTGCGGGTGGACACCGTGCAGCCGGAGAACCGCGAAGGAGCGGCCGAGCTCGCCCGTACGCTCCTCCACCTCGGGCACCGTGACTTCGCCGTACTGACCGGGCCGCGCGCACTCACCACCGTCACCGACCGGCTCGGCGGCTTCCGCGACGGCCTGGCCGAGGCCGGTGTGCGCCTCGCCGACGATCAGGTGATCGAGGAGGCGTTCACCCGCGACGGCGGATACGCGGCCGCGTCCGGACTGCTTCGCCGCGAAACCCGCCCGACCTGCGTGTTCGCCGTCACGGACGTGATGGCGATCGGCGCGCTCGCGGCCTTCCGGGATCACGGCGTCGACGTGCCCGGCGAGATCTCCCTCGCGGGCTTCGACGACATACCGATCGTCCGTGACCTCGTCCCCCCGCTGACCACCGTCGCGCTCCCGCTCGAGGAGATGGGCGAGCGACTCATGAACCTCGCGCTACGTGAGCCGCGCGGCAGCCGCAGCCGCATCGAGCGGATCGCCGGCGAGGTCGTCCTCCGCGCCAGCACCGCGGCCCCCTCCCACCGAGACCGCGGGTGAGCCGGTGGGCGTCATGAGGGAGTACGGCAGGAGGCTCCGGGCGACCAGGGAGTTCGCGGCGGCACGCGGCTGGACGCTCCTGAACCGGGCGCGCTCGGACGCGGAGCGACAAGCGCTCCTCGAGCAGCTGCACGGCGAGCCGTTCCATCCGCCCGATCGCGCCCCGGGCGCGTTCCCGTACCCGGTGCTCGGCCGCTGCGAGCACCGGCTGTCGGACGTGATGCTCGGCACCTACCGCGGGCGCGATGTCGTCGTCTTCGCGTACACCCGCCGGCAGGAGGTGCTCGATGACAGCTTCGGCCGCCGCGGCTGGGAGAGTTCCCACTACTGGATCGCGGCGCTCCTGGACCTGCCGGCCCTGACCCCGATGCCGCCGGAGGATTCCGGGCGGCGATGGCGGATCTCCGGCACGTCCCTCCTGACCTGGACGCACCAGCCGGTGCCCGGCATTCCACTCGACCAGGTCGACCCCGCGCTCGAGCGGCTGTCCGTCGTCGCCGACCACCTCACGGCGCCGACCGGACCGTAGTACTCAGGAATGCCGCAGCCGGCGCCGTACGTCCACGGTGTCGTGCAGGGTGACGGCAGCGGTGACATCGGTGTCGTTCGCCTGCAGTACGGTGCCCGGCTGCTGTACGGCGGCGGCCGACCAGCCGAGTGCCGCCCGTAGGGCCTCAGGTCCGCGTGCGCCGGCGGCCAGGAAGCCCGCGAGCAGCGCGTCACCCGCGCCCACGGTGCTGCGGGGATCTGCGACGTACGCCTCGCCGTGCACCACCTCGTCCTTGTCGACCAGCACCGCGCCGTCCGGTCCGAGGCTGGCCAGCACGGCGCCCGCTCCCAGCTCCCGCAGGCGGCGGGCGGCCGCCAGCGCGTCCCCCAGCGTCTCGATGGCGTGACCCGCGGCCTCGGCGAGCTCCTGGGCGTTCGGCTTGATGAGGTCCGGGCCCGCCGTCAGCGCGGCGGCCAGCGGTGCCCCGGAACTGTCCACCGCGATACGGGCCGGCGTGTGACGGGCCGCGGCGACCAGCTCGGCGTAGAAGCCGGCGTCCGCGCCGACCGGCAGGCTGCCGCATCCGACGAGCCACTCCGCCTGCTCGCCGGATCGGATCGCCGTCTCGATCAGCGCCTTCAGCTCCGCCTCGGACAGGTGCGGGCCGGGCTCGTTCACCTTGGTGACCGTGCCGTCGGGCTCCAGAACACTGATGTTGCTGCGTACTTCGCCGCTGATCGGCACGGTCACGTAGTCCAGGTCCACGGCGCGGAGCATCGCCTCCAGGCGGGCGCCCTCGGCACCGCCGACCGGCACGACCGCGCGGCTCGCGTGCCCGTGGGTGCGCAGGGCCAGGGCCACGTTGACTCCCTTGCCGCTCGGCTCGCTCCAGCTTCTGCTCGCCCGCAGGACCTCGCCGCGCGTCAGCCGGCCCACGGCGAGGGTCCGGTCGACGCTCGGGTTGGGGGTGACTGTCACGATCATGTGCGCTTCACTTCTACTCCCATGTCCTCGAACCGGCGGACGTCCGCGTCGGGCAGGCCGGTGTCGGTGATCAGAAGGTCGATCTCGGACAGGTCGCCGTACTGGTAGAGGCTGATCCGGCCGACCTTGCTGTGGTCGGCGAGCAGGACCCGGCGGCGGGCGGCCTTCAGCATCAGCCGTTTCACCGTCGCCTCGGACTCATCCGGAGTACGCAGGCCATGCTCGACGGTGAAACCGTTGGTGCCGAGAAAGGCGACGTCCACGCGGATCTCCGAGAGCGCGCGGACGGCCCAGTTGTCGACCTCGGCGAACGTACGGCTCCGCACCCTGCCGCCGAGCGTGTGCACGGTCAGCCGTGAACGCGTCGCCAGGGTGAGGGCGATCGTCAGGGCGCTGGTGAACACGGCCAGGTCGCGGTCGCCGGGGATCAGCTCGGCGAGGCAGGCGGTCGTCGACCCGGCGTCGATGAGCACGGCGCCCTCGTCCGGCACCTCGGCCAGCGCCGCCCGCGCGATCCGGCGCTTCTCGTCCATGTACTCGGTGCGCGCCGCGACCGCCGGTTCGAAGGACAGCTCCTCCACGGCCACCGCGCCACCGTGCACCCGGTGCACCAGGCCCTGACGCTCCAGCTCGGTGAGGTCCTTACGGATCGTCTCGGTCGACACGGAGAGCTGCTCTGCCATGTCCGTGACGTCGATGCGTCCTACGCTGCGCAGCGTCTGGAGCAGGAGCTGCTGACGCTGCGCGGCGTACGGAGGACGTCCGGCTCGCCGCCCTGGATCGCCAGTCGGTGCCACCGTCGCTCCCTCCTCTTCGTTTCGGGCAGGCCGCCGTAGGTGCGGAGGCGGCGGCTAGCAGGAGGTCTTGTACGCGGCCTGCCGGCCTGCGGGCTTGGACAGATCATCCTGGGTGATCGTGCTGGTCGTTGTCCCGATTTTGGCCTTGGGCTGCCCGCCGGTGAGCGACGCGACGAGCTGGTCGACCGCCTGGGTACCGATCTGGTACGGCTGCTGGGCCACGAGCGCCTGCACGTCACCGCGCTTGAGCTGCTGCATCTGCACCGGCCCGGCATCGAACCCGACCGTCTTGACGGCGCCCTGCTTGCCGGCGTTGCGCAGGCCCGTCGCCGCGCCCTCGGCGGCGAACTGGTTGGTGGCGAACACACCCGTCAGATCGGGGTTGGCCGACAGGGTCGCGGAGATGATCGAGGCCGCCTTGGCCGGGCTGTTGTCGTTGATCTGCGCACCCAGGTACTTGATGCCGGGGTACTTCTTGATCTCCTGCTCGAAGCCGTGCTGGCGGTCGTCGGAGGTGGAGGCGCCGGCCTTGAACGCGATCACCAGCACCTTGCCCTTCTGGCCGATGAGCTTGGCCAGGGCGTCCGCCGCCGCGACGCCGCCCGCCAGGTTGTCGGTCGACACGCTGGACGAGGCGATGCCATCGGTGGCCAGCGTGGTGTCGACCAGGCCGATCTTGATGCCGGCCTGCTTGGCGCGCAGAAGCGGCGGCACCATCGCCTTGGCGTCGGTCGGTGCGATCAGCAGCCCGGCCGGCTTCTTGGCGACGACGCCGTTGACGATCGGGGTCTGCAGCGAAGCGTCGAACTGCTGCGGCGCCTGCATGTCGACCTTGAGTCCGCTCTTGGCCGCCTCGGCCTGGATCCCGCACTGCATCGTGATGTAGAAGCTGTCGCCGGAGACACCCGGGACAAAGGAGATCGTCTTGCCCTTGATGTCACCGCTCGTCCCGCCACCGCCGCCGCCGCCGCTACTGCAGGCGGTCAGGCCGAGGGCGAGCGCGGCCACCACGCCGAGCGCCTTGGTGTGCATGGGTCCTCCAGGGTTTTCGAATGTGAAAGGTTGCTCACGGCCGTTCTCGGGCGGCCCGCCGCATCTGGTCGAGGTAGACGGCCGCGATCAGGACGACGCCGACCGCGACCTGCTGCCAGAACGCCTGGACGCCGAGCACGACGAACCCGTTCTGAAGCACGGTGGGGATGAAGACGCCGATGACGGTGCCGATCATGGTTCCGCGGCCGCCGAACAGGCTCGTACCGCCGATGACCACGGCCGCGATGGTGGACAGGTTGTCGGTCGCGTGACCGCCGAGGGTCGTCGTGGCGAACCGCGCCAGCGACAGGTACCCGGCCAGGCCGGCCAGCGTCCCCGCCACCGCGTACACCTTGATCAGGTGACGGGCCGAGGCGACACCGGTGCGGCGCAGCGCCTCAGCGTTCGAGCCGGCGGCATAGGTGTAGCGGCCGAACCTGGTCTGTGACAGCACGACACCGCCGACGATGGCCACGGCCAGCGCGATGACCACCAGCCATGGCACCCCGGCGACCTTGCCGGAGCCGACGCTGAGAACCAGGTTGAACGGAACGTCGCGCACGTCCACGCCGTTCGTGAGGAGCAGCGCGACGCCCTGTGAGGCCCCCAGCGTACCGAGCGTGACGATGAGCGCGGGGATGCGGGCCTTGGCCACCAGCACCCCGTTGATCAGTCCCCACACCAGGCCGGCCACCAGCCCGGCGACCAGGCCGAGGAGCAGCACGCCGACCGACTGGCCGCCGAGCGCCACCATGACCTTCGCGGACACGACGCCCGCGAACACCAGCACGCCGCTCACCGACAGGTCGATCCCGGCGGTGAGGATGACGTACGTCGCACCGACCGCGAGCACGAGCAGAACGGACGCGTCCGAGGCGATGTTGACGATGTTCGCCGACGTGGGGAACGCGTGCGGGCTCAGGATCGAGAAGACCGCGCAGAGGATCACGAGCGCGCCGAAGATGCGTACGGTCTCACCGCGGCGAATGCGGTCTCCGACGGAGCGCCAGGCCGGTACGGGCGCCGGGCTCTGGTCCGCGGGCCGGGAATCGACGGTCGTCATGCGGCGTGCTCCTCTGTGGTTCCGCTGGTCATCGCGCCGACGAGGTCCTCGACCGTGGCATCGGCCGCGGTGAACCGCGCCACCCGGGCGCCGAGCCGCAGCACCTCGACCCGGTCCGCGACCTCCAGCACCTGCGGCATGTTGTGGCTGATCAGGACGACCGCGGTCCCCTCGTCCCGGACCCGGCGGACGAGCTGGAGGACCTGCTCGGTCTGAACGACCCCGAGCGCGGCGGTCGGCTCGTCCATGAAGATCACGCGGCGTGCCCACATCGCCGCCCGTGCCACCGCGACGCTCTGCCGCTGCCCGCCGGAAAGGGCGGCGACCGGCGCGGCGGCGTCCTTCAGCCGTACGCCCAGGCGGCTCATCTCCTCGACGGTGTCGCGGGCCATCGCGCGCTTATCGAGGAATCCGAGCCGGCCGAGCAGTCCCGGCCGGAAGACCTCGCGGCCGAGGAAGAGGTTGGCCGCCGGGTCCAGATCGGCGGCGAGCGCCAGATCCTGGTAGACGGTCTCGATGCCGAGATCGCGCGCGGCGTGCGGGCTGCCGAGCTGTACCGGCTGGCCCTCGACGAAGATCTGCCCCGCGTCCGGCTGGTCGGCTCCGGACAGGATCTTGACGAGCGTGCTCTTGCCCGCGCCGTTGTCCCCGACCAAGGCCACGATCTCGCCCTTGTTCACCGTGAAGTCGGCACCGCGCAGCGCGTGGACCTGCCCGAAGCTGCGCTCGATGCCGCGCGCCTCGAGGAGCGGTTCGCTCATGAATTCCTCCCAGGGATGACGGTGAACACACCCGCCGCCTGACCGCTCAGCAGAGCCGCGCCGCGGGCGCCCGCCTCCACCGCCGTGCTTCGCCGGGCGTTCCCGAAGGCCCGGCGGCGCAGCGTGACCATCGCCTCGCTGTGCGCCCAGCCGCCGGTCATCACCACCCGGCCGTAGTCCCCCGCGGCGCCGGACACGATCTTCTGCAGGTGCGCGAGCTCGGCGGTCACCTGGTCCAGCGCGGCCCGCCAGACGGCGGCCGGCGTGACGTCCCGCCCGGCTCCGGAGATGGTGGCGGTGCCGTCGTCGGCGAGCCGTACGCGCAGGGGCCCTGGATCCGTCTCCAGTGCCTCGCGGTCGAGCTCGGGCAGGTCGTCACGATCCCGCCCGAGCAGCCGCAGGACCTGTTGCAGCAGCAGGCCGCCGCGGGTGGCGCCGAGCACGGACAGCCGGTCGGGCAGCGCATGCCAGCCCACGGTCACGCCATGCCGCGTGACCTCGACCACCGCGGACTGCGGCAGCGGCGCCGGCACCGTACGGACGAGTGCCTCGGCGGTCCCGCACGAATCCAGGACGTCGCCGTCGTCGATGGCCCCGGCGCCGATGGCGGCGGCCTGATGGTCATGCCCGGCGACGGTGAGCACCGCACCGGCGAGCCGGTCGCCGGCCCGGTCCGCGGCGGCAAGGCCGAGCGGCGTCCCGGCCTGCACCAACGGCGGCAGCAGCGCCGCGTCCGCGCCGGACCAGTCCAGCGTCGGCTCCCACCAGGTACGGTCCCCCAGGTGCAGCCAGCCCGTGCGCGAGGCAAGGGAGTACTCCGAGGCCGGCTCGCCGCCGAGCGCGTACACCACCCACTCGGCGACGTTCAGCCGCCGGACGGCGCGCTCGACGCCCGTGCCGTTGTCGCGCATCCAGCGGTGCTTGGTCAGCGACCACTGCGTGCTGAGCGGCAGCCCGGTCGCCGCCGCGAACTCATCCTCACCGAGATCGGCGGCCAGCCGTGCGGCCTCCGCGCGGTCCCGGCTGTCATGCCAGGCGATGAGCGGTGCGACCGGCCGGTCGTCCGGCCCGAGCAGCACCCCCGACTCGGCCATGCTGGCGACGCCCAGCGCGGTGACCCGGCCCTCAGGGGCCCGGGCCAGTGCGTCGGCGAGGGCGGCGCGCACCGCGGACAGCACCTCTTCGGGCTCGGTCTCCGTCCCGTCGTGAGTGGTCCGCCAGGCGAGTGACGCGCTTCCGTGGGCGAGCTCTCGCCCTTCGGCCGTGCAGACGGCGGCCTTGACGGAGCTGGTCCCCACGTCGACGCCAACCAGCAGGTCAGGCACGTGAGCCACTCTCCAAAGTTGCGTTTCGTCGTGGTTAACTCGGGATTACATGGTTATAGTTGGGATTCATTGGAATCGTCAACCCCCCAGCTCAGAGCGTTGTCGAAGGAGAGGTCGCGTCCTCGTGTCACTGACCCGTACCGGCGAGCTGGTCGCCGCGGCACGCGACGCCGGCCGCGGCGTCGGCGCCTTCAACGTGATCACCCTCGAGCATGCCGAGGGCATCGTGGCCGGGGCGGAACTGGCCGGTGCCCCGGTGATCCTGCAGGTCAGCCAGAACGCGGTCCGCTACCACGACGGCCGGGTCGGGCCGCTCGCGGCGGCCTGCGCCCTGTTGTCCGAGACGGCCGCCGTCCCGGTCGCCCTGCACCTGGACCACGTCGACGACCTCGACCTGCTGCACCGCACGGCGGACGCCGGTTTCAGCTCGGTGATGTACGACGCCTCGCGGCTCGGCTACGCCGACAACGTCGCCGCCACCCGCTCGGCGGCCGACTGGGCGCACGCGAACGGCCTCTGGCTCGAAGCCGAGCTCGGCGAGGTCGGCGGCAAGGACGGCGTGCACTCACCGACGGCACGCACGAAGCCCGCCGAGGCCGCGGAGTACGTCTCCGCGACCGGCGTCGACGCCCTCGCCGTCGCGGTCGGCAGCTCACACGCCATGACCACCAAGACCGCACGGCTCGACATCGACCTGATCAGCGAGATCCGCGCCGCGGTAGCGGTCCCGCTGGTGCTGCACGGCTCCAGCGGCGTCATCGACGACGACCTGCGGCAGGCGGTCGCCGCCGGCCTCACCAAGATCAATGTGGGCACCCGGCTGAACGTCGTCTTCACCACCGCCGTCCGCGACGCTCTCGCGGCCCCGGCCATGACCGACCCCCGCAAGTACCTCAAACCGGCACGCGACGAGGTGGCCGTCACCGTCGCGGCCATCCTGCGCACGATCTCCGGCTGACCGAGCACGGTACCGGTGCGTTCCAGCCGGTCGCCTTGGCCGTCGGCCGGGTCACTTCCCAGGGCGCAGGGAGATGACGGCCTTGGATCCCTGGGAGGCGACGACGGTGAGGACGAGGCTCTGCTTCGCGCTCGGCCCGGCCCACGATCCGGAGTACGGAGGAGCCTGGAAGGACAGCGACCCGCTGCCCCCGCCCGGATAGGTGTAGCGCCACGTGGAGTCGGCGGGATCAAAGGAGAACGTCTTGAGGCCGAAGCGCGAGGTCAGCGGGATGCTCACCCGCTTGGTCACCAGGATCTCGCAGGCCCCGTCACGGCAGGCACGCACGTTCGTACCGTCCGCGGCCTCGGGAAACCCCGGCGTTCGCGGCGGCGCCGGGGTGGCATCACCACCGGGCCTGGGCGGCCCGGACGCCGCGTGGCTCGGACGCGAGCCTCCCGAGCCACCGCAACCAGCGCAGGCCAGTACGAGACACAGCACGGGCAGCGCGGCCCAGGTTCGCGCGTCGCGCGGGTTCATCACCACCGTCATGACCAGAGAGTGTGGCACGGGTCACTGCACCGTTCCGGTCCTTCTCTCGGGCCCGTTCATCGAAGGAAGACGGTCATCCGCGAGTCGGCGCCGCGGCCGTAATCGGGGTCGCCGCCCCTGATGAGGACCGAGTGCTCGGTGACCGTCGCGCGGTAGAGGCGGAACAGAGCCGGCGGCAGGAGCTCGCCGGGCTCGAAGCGCTTCGCCTCCGGCAGCCGGCCGTTGAAGACGGCTGCGGCGTCGGTGAGCTCCTCGTCCGCCACCTGCGCGGCGAGGGCCGTCATGTACACCGCCTCGGCACCGCCGACCGGCGAATGCGAGTCGTAGATCGCCATGCTGACCCGCGGACGTCGCGCCATGTTGCGTGAGTGCAGTGCGTCGGGCGAGGACACCCAGTAGAAGTCGGTGTGGCCATGGGCCGTGTAGTAGACGGGGCTCACCCATGGATCGCCGGATGCGTCGGCCGTACCCAGAGACAGATAGAGGTTATTCGCGATCACGTCCCGGGCGATGTCGGCGAGCTCACGCATCGTTGACCACGCGGTACGTCAGGTGCTCGGCCGCGTCGGTGGACTCCGAGCCGTAGGACCCGCCCGTACGCGCGTCGTACTCGGTGAGGCGCATCTCCAGTTCGCGCGGCCCGAGCCAGCGGGAGACGAGCTCCGGGTCGGTCGACGCGCGGAACACCTGTGCGGGCGTCGCCTCGAACTCGCGTACGACGTCGATGAACGGGGTGTCCGGCTGAGCGCTGACGGTCGTGGGGTTCACTGGTCGTTCATCTCCTCGAGAACGGTGTCGAGCCGGCGGTACCGCCGCTCGGCCTCCAGCCGATAGGTGTCGATCCAGCCGGTGAGCGCCTCGAGCGCCGCCGGATCCAGATGACAGGGACGACGCTGGCCGTCGCGGCTCCGCGTGATCAGCCCCGCCGCCTCCAGCACCTGGATGTGCCGGGAGACGGCCTGCTTGGTGATCGGGAACGGCTCGGCGAGCTCGTTCACGGTCGCCTCTCCGCGCGACAACCGCGCGACCAGCGCCCGCCGTACGGGATCGGCCAACGCGGCGAACGCCCGGTCCAGCCGCTCAGCCGACTCGCCAACCGCCATCTTTGTCAACCATCCGCTTTATCAAACGTTTTGTTGATTATGTGGCGTTCACGTGGCAGCGGTCAAGGGCGCCTGGGCCTGCACGCTCCACATCGCCCCCTTGACGGATTGTTCTACAATTTCGTAAGGTCGGCCGCGTCCCCAGCCGACGCCTCATCCTCATAGGTCGATCCGAACCCCGCCGCGCATCACGCGCACGGATGGCCTGCGCACTGACTCCCCCATCAGAAGGAAGCGCCCGAGATGACGTCCCGCAAGTTCAGATCCGCCGGCGCCTTGGCAGCCACTGCGATGGCAGCCGCGCTCGTCACGACCGGCCCGGCATTCGCGCAAAGAGCCCCCGGCGGCTCCGAATGCCGCGATCCCAGCGTGCCACTGTCGGTCGAGGAGGCCCGGCTGAGCTCCACCCTCCCCGACAACGACAATCCCTCCGTGCCGCAGTCACGGACGTTCGCGCAGCAGATGATCGAGGGCGGCGGCTTCCAGAGCTTCGGCCCGGCGCTGAGTCGCGACCTCTGCCGTACGCCGAGCCTCAAAGCCGCGCAGGCGCTCGTCCGAACAAAGGGCGAGGCGCTCTGGCGAAGCGCCGTCAAAAGGGCCCAGCGACCGGGTCACGCCGCCGGTGACCTGCCCTACAGCGACGACCGGCCGCTCTACTGGACCCGCCTGCAGTCGACCGCGGCCGTGCGCCAGTGGACACCGGGGTTCCGGTTGTCCGGCACCGACCGCACCGCACTGATCACGACCTTCGACCGCGCCTCACGTGGGATGCTCGACATCGACTTCCCGGCGGGCAAGGGCGTGAAGCGCGTCATCATGAGCGGGTTCGATCCGTACACGCTCGATGGTGGCACCGTCGGCACCGCGCCCGGATCGGTCGGCAACAACATCCGGCACGGCAATCCCTCAGGCGCGACCGCGCTCTCCCTCGACGGCACGAGATACAAGACGAAGGACGGCAAGGTCGCCTACGTCGAGGCATACACGCTGCCCGTCAACTACCCGGAATTCCAGCGGGGGTATCTCGAGGACACCGTCGGCCCGTTCATGCGGCCAGGGCCGAAGCGGGTGGACGCGTCCATCACGGTGAGCCAGGCCAGCGATTCGGTGTTCGACCTGGAACAGTGGAACGGCCGCTACCACGGTGTTTCTCTGGGCAATGACAATTTCCGCTCGTGCCCGCCGGTCAACGGAGTTCCGCAACTCGCGGTGGACAACAACGGCTGCGACTCCACGGTGGTGGACCGCTGGGGCGGACCCAAGACGTTCAGCCTGACCGATCCCCCGCAGTGGACGACCTCCACCCTGCCGATGGCACAGATGATCGGCGCCCGCACGGGAGCATCGATCCCGCGGCCACCCGGCGACACGTGGCCGGACCCATCGGTCGCGTTCGGTGTGGTCTGGCACACCAACTACACCGAGTTCCCGGACTGCGCCTCCACCGCCCGAGTGACGCGCAACGACCCGCCTCCCAGCGACTACCCACCGGCGACCGCCCCGGTCCCACCCGACCCCGGGTCGTGCTCCTACAGCGGCGGTGGCGGCAACTACCTGTCGAATGAGAGCGCCTACCGGAACACCCTGCTCCGCGATCGCCTGGGACTGCACATTCCGGCCGGTCACATCCACACCCCGGACATGCAGCACTTCGAGACCTCGTTCAATCCCAGTGACGGCACATTCGACGCATGGCGGCTCGCGATCGTCGCGCAGGCGCAGAACCTCATCCACGTCGTCGCGGACACCACTCACTGAGCCTTTCAAAGTTCTGGACCGCCGCCTGGACCCGTCCTCGGGTTCAGGCGGCCGGCGCCATCCGTCAGCCCGACGTGGGCGCGTTATTGCCGGCGAGGCGGGCGAGTTCGACGCGAGAGCAGATCTGGAGTTTGCGGAAGATCTGCCTCAGGTGGAACTTGACGGTGTGCGGCGAGATGAACATGCGGGTGGCCACTTGGGGATTGGTGAGTCCGTGGGCGACGAGTGCGGCGATATTGCGTTCGGTGTCGGTGAGACTGGCCCATCCGGAGACCGGGCGTTCGGAATGGCTCCAGTGACGGCGTCTCACGCCGAGGTTGCGTAGCCTGGCGCGGACGCGGGCCACGTCCCGCGCCGCGCCGACGTGCTGGTACGCCAGGAGCGCCTGGTCGAGGCTGTGGATCGCGACGTCACGGGCGGGGCCGGCGGGCGTGTCGGCGTGCAGGACACCGAGGTCCTCGGCGGCCGAGGCGCGACTCCAGGGTCCGCGATGGGTGGCGGCGGCGTGGGCCAGGGCCGTGTGGTCGTTGTGGAGAATGCCGTGGGAGTGGGCCGCGGAGGCGGCGAGGGTGGGGAAACCGGGGTTGTCGTGGGCGAGGCGTTCCGCCATGGCGACGATGGTTTCGGCGGTGGACCGGTCCCCGGCGGCGAGTGCGGTCCGGGTCAGCCAGGGGGCCGAGTTGGGTTCGGTCATGAGCAGCCGGCACTGCTGTATGGGCTCCTTGAACGACACGCGGACCGCCTCCATCGCCCTGCCGGGGCCTTCTCGGGCGTCGGCGGCCAGCGCCAAGGCCCAGCTCCCCCACGCCATTCCGTACGTCGCGCCGCTGCCGCCCTGATATCGCGACTCGTAGCGCTCGACCTGCCTGGCAGCGGTGTCGACGTCACCACGACATACGGCGACGATGACGAGCACGGCGAGCCCCAGGAGGTCGAACGCGTGCGTGTCCAGTTCGTCGGCCGTGCTCAGCCCGGCATCCGCCTCGGCGGCGGCGTCGTCAAGCCGGCCTTGGGGAAGCCGCAGGCGGGCACGGAAGAGCGCGGGGCAGGCGGCGTACGCCGTGTGGCCGAGCGCCGTGATCTCCTCGTCGGCGGCTTGCAGGACCATCTCCGCCTCCTCGAGCTCCCGCATATCCGTGAGCAGGCTGACCAGGTGCAGGCGTGGGTGCGCGTGCTGCGCCTGGAGCGGCCCGCCGGCCGCGACCCGTGTGGCTTCGCGGACATGCCCCATCGCGTCGGCGGCCCGTCCCTCCGCCCAGGCGATGGTGGTGAGCAGCACGTGAGCGCCGACCCGGGCGGGCGGGCTGTGACGTTCCCCGGCGGCCACGACGGCTTCCGCCCGCGTCCGCCCCCGCTTGTCGTGGTTGGCGAACATTCCTCGGAACAGCACCTGTTCGGCGAGACCACGCAGTTCGTCGGGAAGGCCCTCCTGGTCGAGTGCCTTCTTGGCTTCGGCCACCGCGTTCGCAGACCGGCCGGCCAGGAGCAGCGTGTTCGCCCGCTCGTACCGCAGCCGGGCCGCCTCGCACGGCAGCGTCGTCCCGCCCAGCGCCGTGCCGGCGAGCGCCACCGCCTCGACCAGCCGTCCCGCGGTCGTCAGCGCGTAGATGGCGGTCACCGTACGGCCGAATCGGCCGGGGTCGGAGGCGACGGTGAGTTCGAGAGCCCGGACGGCGAGGTCGGCCGCGGTCTGCGGGGAGGACGGCAACACCTCGCGTACCGCCCGGTCAAGGCCCCCGAGCGCCTCTGTGTCTCCCGGGCGGGCGGAGTGCAGCAGATGCGCGGCCGCGGTGATGGCCGACCCGCCTCGACTGAGCAGCATCTCCGCGGCCTGACGGTGCAACGCCTGGCGCACTGGCACGGAAACGGTCTCGGTCACGGCCCGCCACAACAGATCATGGCGGAAGGTCAGCAGGTCGTCGGCGGGTACCACGACTCCGGCCGCTTCCACCTCCTCGATGGTAGGCAGTAGCCGGCTGGGCGGTTCGCCGAGCAGGTCCGCGAGGTCGTTCGCCTCGAAGGAACGCCCGAGTACGGCCGCGACCTGCAGGAGGTGACGGGCCTGGCCCGACAACCGGCCCAGCCGGTTACGGGCGATCCACTGAACCCGCTGCGGCAGCCGCTGCGAGACCAGACGCGCGTGGCCGTCGCCGACCTCGACCGCGCCTTCGTCATGGAGGCCGCCGAGCAGCTCGACGAGCAGGAACGGATTGCCGTCCGCCCCCGCCGCCAGCGCGAGCAACGCCGGATCCGGCGCCGCACCGAGCACGTCCGTGACGACCTCCGCCACGGCCTGATCGCCAAGTGCCTCCAGCGTCATCCTCGTGGCACCCTCGCGCCCGAGGAGATCGAACAACTGGTCCACATCGGAGGCGCCGCTGCCGGTCGTACGACACAGGATCCACACCAGCGGGTAGGAGGCCAGCTCGGGTATCAGCTTCCGCAGTGCCAGCAGCGTCGTCGGATCGGCCCAGTGCAGATCGTCCAGCGTGACGAGATGCGGGCCGCGTGCGGCGCGCTCCTCCAACCGGGCCTGCAACTGCTCCACCAGCCACAACCGCACGTCCACCGCGTTCGAGCGCGCCGTTTCGTGGGACGCCAGCAGGGCCTGGGTCGACTCCCCGAGCGCCGCCATCAATGGCGCCAGCGGCGCCAGCCGAGCTGCCTCATCGGCCGTGCCTCGCGCGACGTTGAACCCCCGGTCCGCCGCGGCCGCGATCGCTTCGGCGAGCAACCGGCTCTTGCCCATGCCCGACTGGCCATCGAGCAGCAGAACCCCACCACGGCCCCGCTCGGCCGCCCGCAACAGACCGGCCAGAACCTCCCACTCCCGGCTCCGGCCGCGCCAACCAGACCGCGACGACCGCCCGAGATCGACAGCCGCCACGGCGTCCGAAGCCGTGGGCTCAGCTACCACGCCCCCAAATTACCTGGTCACCCACGTACTCCCTGGAACGCCGCAACACACCGACGACGGTTCGAAGCGTGACACACCGCTACTTCAAGGACACAACGGGATCTTTCCCCTCAATACGTGACAACCGGACTTGAGGGGGACGCATGGGTGTCGAACATCAGATCGCCTTCTTCCTCCGGGAGCTGTCAGCACCGGATCCGGCGCGGCGGGCGGCCGCCGCCAAGGGGCTCGCGCGGACCCGGCGGGCTGAGCATGCACACGTCCTCGTGTGGTGACCGACCCGGAGATGGTCTGGCACACCCGCAACGCGCTCGCTCTCGGCCGTTGAGGCCGGCGTTCAGTGTTGCCGGTATCCCGGATGGACTCCGGGAGTGAGGCCCTGCCGGGCGGCGATGGTCTCGAGCAGGGCGGTGAGCTGCGCGCGCTGGGTGTGGTCGAGCCCGGCGCAGATCTCCTCCTCGTGCGCCGCACCGAGGGTGCGCATCTCGGTCATGACATGGGTGCCGTCGGCGGTGAGGTGGAGCGCGTAGTTGCGGCGGTCGCGCGGGTTGCGTCGCCGTTCGATGAGCCCCTTGCCTTCCAGGCCGTCGACGAGGGCGACGACACGGCTGGGAACGACTCCCAGCTCCTCGGCCAGTGACTGCTGGCTGCGCCCCGGCTGGGTGGCGATCATGCGCAGCAGCCCGACGTCGGCCGGGGCGACACCGAGGCCACCGAGCAGGTCAGCGAATCGTGCGGCGGCGTGGGCGCCGACCTGGGAGAGCAGGAACGCGGTCCCCCTGGGTCGTCCCGCCGGCGTTTCGACGCCGGAGCCGCTCTGCCGTGATGGGGTCATGCCGCAATCGTAGAGCCGCTCAAATAGTTCTGTGATATGAATGGTTCTCCTTGGTGAATCTTTAAGCGAGGAGTGGACCGTGTCGAGCGATGGCATCAGTAGCGGGCCCCACTATCCGGACCTGGCCGGCAAGGTCGCGCTGGTCACCGGTGGTTCACGGGGCATCGGAGCGGCGACCTGCCGGGCCCTGGCGGCAAACGGGGTCATGGTCGCGGTGAACGGCCGCGACCCGGCGGCGATCGACGCGACCGTCAGGCAGATCACGGCGGCCGGTGGCACGGCGATGCCCGCGGGCGGCGACGTCACCGACGACGACGCGGTGAGGAGACTGCGTGAGTCCGTCGAGCAGACCCTGGGGCCGGTGGAGATCCTCGCGGCGTTCGCCGGCGGGCAGGGCGCTCCGGAGCCCACCGTCCAGCTCGGCGCCGACCGGTGGCGTGCGGTGCTCGAGTCCGATCTGACCTCGGTGTTCACCACGGTGACGGCGTTCTTGCCCGCCATGATCGAGCGCGGCGGCGGAACGATCATCACGATGTCCTCCACCGCGGGACGCCGGCCGGGCGGCGCGAACGCCGCTTACGCCGCGGCGAAGGCGGGCGTGGTGATGTTCACCAGCCATCTGGCGAACGAGGTGGGCGGCCAGGGCGTACGGGTCAACTGCCTGGCGCCCTCCGCGGTGCTCAACGACCGCATGCGGCGGTTCATGTCCGCCGGCCAGCTCCAGGAACTGGCCGCGACCTACCCTCTCGGCCGCCTCGGGCAGCCGGACGACGTCGCTCAGGCCGTCCTCTACCTCGCTTCGGAGGCGTCCTCATGGATCACCGGCGTGACCCTCGACCTGACCGGCGGGAGGGTGACCGGATGACCTCCGCCGAGCGCTCTTCCCGCCGGACCGACGGCGGGCCACCGCTGGGAATCCTCGCTGTGGTGTTCACGGCGCTGTTCCTCGGCGGGGTCATCGTCAGCACTGCCATGGCGGGCGCGGCCTTCCCGTCACCGTTCGGCTCCTCGGCCGGGATTCTGGCCTACTTCCACGATCATCAGGAGGCCGTGAGGTTCGGCGCCTTCCTGCAGTTCGCCGCCTCGGTCCCGATGGCGATCTTCGCCGCGACCGTCTCGGCCCGGCTGCGGGGCCTCGGCATCCGCGCGCCCGGGGCGACCATCGCCCTGGTCGGCGGGACGCTGGCAGCGGCCATGCTGACGTTCTGCGCACTGTTCAGCTGGGTGCTGTCACGCCCGGAGGTGCTCACCGAACCCGCCACCGTCCGCACTCTGCACGACCTCGCCTTCGTCACCGGCGGCCCGGGGCATGTCGTCTTCCTGGGGCTGCTCGTGGCGGGCATCGCCGTACCCGGGTGGCTGGCCGGCCTGCTGCCGCGCCCGCTGGCGTTCACCGGCCTGGCCATCGCTCTCCTCGCCGAGCTGTGCACCCTCACGCTGCTGGTCTCCGGCGCCGCCATCATGCTGCCCATCGCCCGCTTCACCGCGCTTGCGTGGCTGATCGCCACCGGATTCCTGCTGCCACGCACCCGGACCAGCCGGATGCCGTCCTCGAGGGAAACACTCGTATGAACGCGGCCATGACCGCACGCCTCATCCGCTTCCAGCACCCCGAGAAGGTCCTTCCCTACCTGGGAAAGCTCAGCGACCATCGCCTCGCCGCCCTGTTCGGCCTGGACCCGGATGTCTACCGGCGACTACGGCACGATCACCACGAGCAGGCGCGCAGCGCGGCCGTGGACCTGCTCGATGACCCTCGATTCGCCGCCGAGGTCGACCGGCTGCCGTTCGCACCCGGCCAGCACGTCGTGGCCATCGGCGAGAGCACGACCGACGACCTGTTGTCCTGGTTCGAGATCCTGCGGCATGTCCTCGACCTTCAGCGCCCCGACCACGGCATCACCCTGACGAACCTGGCGGTCTCCGGGCACACCACCACCCAGGCACTCACCACGCTGCCCGTCGTGTCCTTCCACCGCCCGGACTGGGTGCTGTGCATGCTCGGCACCAACGACGCCCAGCGGGTGGGAGCGGCGGACGGGCCGACACTGGTCAGCCTCACCGAAACCGAACGCAACCTGCGGGCCCTGCGTGACCTCATGCGGCGCCTGCCCGCACGGTGGGTCTGGATCACCCCGCCCCGGGTGGAGGAGGCCCTCGTCGCGGCCTACCAGCCGTTCCAGCGAGCAGGGATCACCTGGGCCAACCCCGACCTCGACGCCGTCGCGCAGGTCATGCTCAAGCAGGGCGACCTCGCCGTTGATGCCCGGCACGTCGTCACCCGCCAGCCCTTCCACCTCGACGACGGCTTGCACCTCTCCCTCGCCGGGCAGCAGGCGGTGACCGCCGCCCTGGTCGACGCACTCACCGATCGACCATGAAAATCCTTTTTGGCGCTCCCCCCCGCCCGCTCGGCGCCTTTTTGTCGGATCGTTCAGCCCTCCTTTGACCGCTCCTCTCAGGAACGCCGAAGTTCGCGTCTTCTGAGGCCACGACCTGCGGTGCTTGGCGTTGACCACTTGCGGACACCCGGCAAGCATGGATAAGTCCCGAAATGTCGGCTCTCATTGTCGCTTGTCAGCCTCAGTCAGAACGTATGTAGGACTGGGCGAGCGGCGAATGGTGAGGGCGGCAGAATGTTCTACGTACGTCGATGGCTTGTATCGGCGGGGGCCGCACTTGCCCTTGTCATCGGAACCGGCGGAGTCGTCATGGCCGCCCCGGTGGACCCGGCGGGGACGACGAGCTCCACCGCCCGTCTCAGTGACGGCCAGGCAGTCGATTCGGCCACGGCCGCCCAGAAGGTGGCGAACTACTGGACGCCCGACCGGATGCGCCGTGCCATTCCGGTTCCCGAGCAGACCCCGGGCCCGGTGACCAAGTCACAGCCTGCGCAGCCGACCGGCCCACGGGGATCGACACCGCCGGCCAAGGCCGTCACCTCGGGGACCGGCTCCGTCACACCCATGATCACCGAGTCGGCGGTGGCCGGGAAGGTCTACTTCCACAAGCCGAGCGGCGGCGACTGGCAGTGCTCGGGCAGCGCGCTCAACAGCCCCTCCAAGCAACTCGTCATCACCGCCGGCCACTGCGTCCACGAGGGCCAGGGCGGAGACTGGATGCAGAACTGGACCTTCGTCCCCCGCTACCGCAGCGGATCGCGCCCGTTCGGCACCTTCGCGGCCAAGCAGCTCCGTACGTTCAGCTCCTGGGCCAGCAGCAGCGACCTGAGCCGCGACGTC